>NZ_JBVVQT010000010.1:0-222311 GCF_055811595.1 Mesorhizobium sp. WSM4814 | reverse complement strand
CTACTCCCCTACTCCCCTACTCCCCTACTTCCCTACTCCCCTACGTCCGCGGCCTCTGCCAGCCGATATCGAGCAGACCCAACCGGCCGAGTTCCCGATCCATTGCGCGCGCGACATCCTTGCGCTCGGCGCCGATGTCGCGCAATTGGCGGTCCGAAAGGTCGTCGACGTTCTCGGGCGGGAGGTTGACTGCCATTTTTGCATGGCGGAACCAATCAGACACCGCGCGCAGCCAGGCCGGGCGGACGGTTACAGGACTCAAGACGATGTGAGACATGGTGCAATCCGGCTTCTCCGGACATCAAGTCCGGTTTGATGTTTGTACGATGGTCACATCATGACGGATTGAAATTAAAACGAGAAACGAGTAGTTTTCTCTGTATCTTCAAGTTTTTTTTGAGGATTGAAAATGCTCGACCGGCCTCTCCTCGTCCTATTCTGATGGCGCGCCCGCTGCCTGGAACCCGTGCACTGAGGACGCTGGAAGCAGCCGCCCGGCACCTCAATTTCACCCGCGCCGCGGACGAACTTGGCCTGACCCCGGCCGCGGTCAGCCACCAGATCAAGGAAATCGAGGATCAACTCGGCATCGTGCTGTTCACGCGCACCAGCCGCACCATCCGGCTGACCGAGGCGGGCGCGGTGCTGTTCGAGGCCTCGACCGACGCGCTCGACCTGCTTGGCCGCGCCGTCTCACGGGCGCACAAGCTGGGGCGTGGAACGGCGTTGCTGAAAGTGACACTCGACGCCCAGTTCGCGACAAAATGGCTGATGCGACGCGTCGACGATTTTCGCAAGCAGCGACCGGGCATCGAGCTCCGCTTCGACATTGCCTCTGAATTGCGCGATTTCGACCTGGACGACGTCGATGTCGGCATCCGTTTCGGCGCGGGAAAATATCCGGGACTTTGCACCCACCGGCTGTTCGACAACATCATCATCCCTGTGTGCAGCCCCAGCCTGCTGGCCTCCGGCCCGCCGCTGCGCGAGCCACGCGATCTCTTCCATCACACGCTCGCCCATATCGAGTGGGCGCGACAAGGCGTGACCTGGCCAAACTGGCGGATGTGGATGGCGGCGGCCGGCGTCGACGATTTCGACGACAGCCGGACGATCGTGTTCGGCACCTCGACCGACGCCGTTCAGGCCGCGCTCGACGGCAATGCCGTTGCGCTCGCCGATTTTGCCATGGTGGCGAACGACCTTTCCGAGGGCCGGCTGATCCGGCCCTTCGAACTTGGCATCAAGGTTCCGCCCGACTTCGCCTACTTCCTGGTCTATCCCATCGCATCCGCCAACGACCCCAGGATCGTGGCGTTCAGGGATTGGCTCCTCAACGAAGTTCACAACCCGCAGTCGGAGCCGACGCTTGGATGAGCTTCAGGTCGCCCTGAGTGATCAGCCGGCAGTCGTCGACCTGTTTTCATGGCGGCAGCGTCAGCCCGCGACATCCGCCGCGCCGAACCAGCCGATCACCGCGCCGATGATAAGCAGCACGCCGAGCCAGTGGCCGCAGTCGATGATGGTCAGGTCCCAGCCGAACCCTTGGTAGCGATGATTGACGGATAGCGTCGTGGCGACGAATCCGAACCAGAGAACGAAGCCGAAGACGAGCCCGGCAACGAGGCTCGGTTCGCCACCGGTCATCGCTGCGACGATCAGAGACATGACGAGCGCCATGACAATTTCCGCGACGAAGCTGATGACGAAGGGCAGCGGCGATTTACTCATGGTCGCCGGATCAAGCCTGGTGGCCTTGAGCCACGGCTTGCTCAGGCCCATGTACCAGGCAGCGCCGAACAACCACGCCACCACCGCGGCGACGATCACCGCCAGCCAGTTCACTGCTGAAAAATCCATGATTTCCTCCCCGGAAGCATGTCGCTCAAAAGCATGCCCCCGGGCCCGAGCCGGGGTGCCCAGCGGTTTTGGGACAACGGCATGCGTATTCTCAAAATCGAAGCGTGATGGAACGCCTGTTCGGCGATGCCGTCAAGAAAACCGCCAGACGGTGGTGCGTTTGACCAGCGCGTCTTCCAGCGCCCGGGTTACCGCCACCTCGTAGACGGCGAGCGGCTCCAGTCCAGCTTTCGGCAGATAGGAGCGGCCGGGATCGCCAACGAGGATGTCGGCGCCACGCGCCTTGAGCGTCGCGAGCCATGGCTTCAGCCGGTCGGCGAAGGATTTGTCGTAGAAGACGTCACCGGCCAGGACCACATCCCAGCCCGCATCGGTTCCGATGCAGTCGGTGCCAAGAAACATTATCCCGACGCCATTGGCCTCGGCGTTGAGGCGGATCGCGGTCGCGCAGAACGGGTCGATGTCGGCGGCGATCACCTCTGCCGCGCCGGCCTTCACTGCCGCAATGGCGACAAGGCCGGAACCGGAGGCAAAGTCGAGCACGCGCTTGCCCTGCACATCAGACGGATTGTCGAGGATGTAGCGGGCAAGGCCCTGGCCGCCGGCCCAGGCGAAGGCCCAGAAAGGCGGCGGCAGACCGATTTCGGCCAGTTCGTCCTCTGTCCGCTGCCACAGATCATGCGCCTCGTCGGCCAGATGCAGCAGCATCTCCGGCACATGCGGCGGTGCCATCAGCGCCGTGTTGTCGAGGATGAAGTTTCTCGCGCTGTTTGGCGTCAGCGCCGTCACGGCGCCGGCGTCAGGTCGCCCATGCGGCAGACCTCTTTCCATTCGGCCGGCGTCACCGGCTGCACGGAAAGCCGTCCGAGTCGGACCAGCGCCATCTCGGCAAGCTTGGGGTTGGCCTTGACCTGCTCCAGCGTCACCGGCTTCGGCACATCCTTGACGGCGCGGATATCGACACATTCCCAGCGCGGATCGTCAGTAGTGGTGTCCTGATGGGCCAGCGCGCAGACCTCGACGATGCCGACCACGTCGAGCCCGTCGTTGGAATGGTAGAAGAAGCCGAGATCGCCGATCTGCATCGCCTTCATGTTGTTGCGCGCCGCATAGTTGCGCACGCCGTCCCATTGCGTGCCGGCCTTGCCCTTCGCCTTGAGGTCCTCGAAGGAGAAGACCGAGGGTTCGGATTTGAACAGCCAGTAGTTCATTTTTTGCTCCTCCGCGGCTGGAGATCAGCTGCAGCGCCGCGCGTCTTTCAGACGCGCAAAGGACGCTGTAGCACTTTGATTTTGCGCATGATCCTTTCCGAAAATCGATTCCGATTTTCGGAGTCATGCACTCACTGGCTTGTTGAAGGTCCAATTCCATTGCCGGATTTCGACGCTTTCGAACAGCCCTGCCCTGGCAAAGGGGTCTGCCGCCGATAGCGCTTCTGCCGCCTCCAGATCGGGCGCCTCAACCACGACGAGGCTGCCGTTCGGCTTGCCGTCGGCGTCGAGGAACGGACCGGCGAAGGCCAGCTTGTTATCGCCGTTCAGTCCCTCCAAAAAGGCAACGTGCTCGGGCCGCGTATCGAGCCGCACCTGCAGGCTTCCAGGCTTGTCCTTGCAAATCAGCGCAAACAGCATCTTTCCATCTCCGGATTGTTCAACATTACACGTCGGTTTCGGTCTTCAGCGGCCTTGTCATCAGCGCCGACACAGCCTGGCGGATGGTGATCGTGCCGTCCAGTATGGCGGCGACGGCGGTGATGATCGGCGCGTCGATGTTGCGCTCGGTGGCAATGCGGGCGGCGATCGCCGCCGTCGGCACCCCTTCGGCCAGTGGCAGCCCGGCAAGCGGCTTGCCTTGCCCCAGCGCCAGCCCGTAGGCGAAATTGCGCGACTGGGCGGACGAGCAGGTGAGCAACAGGTCGCCGAGACCGGAAAGTCCCATCAGCGTTTCCGGCCTGGCGCCGAAGGCGGCGCCGATGCGGCGCAATTCGACAAAGCCGCGCGTCACCATGGCGGCCTGGGCGCTGGCGCCGAGCTCGGCGCCGGTGACCGCACCGGCGGCAATGGCGAAGACGTTCTTCAGCGCGCCGCCGATCTCGACGCCGATGAGGTCGTCGCTCGAATAGCAGCGCAAATTCTGCGCCGAAAAGCGCGCGGCCAGGTCGGCCGCCAGACCCTCATTGCTGGCGGCGACCACCACGGCCGTCGGCAGCCCCCTGGCGACGTCAGTGGCGAAGCTCGGCCCGGACAAGGCGGCGACCGGATTTTTAGGCAGGGTCTCTCCAGCGATCGCCGACAGCAATGCGCCGGTGTCGCGCTCGATGCCCTTGGCGCAGAGGACCAGCGGGACGTCTTTCGGCATATGGGCTTTCGCGGTGGCCAGCATGGCGCGCAGCGACTGCGCCGGCGCCACCGCCAGCACGCAGTCGGCGCCGTCGAGCGCAGCCTCGATATCACTCGTTGCCACGATGCCGGCCTGGAGCGCGATGCCAGGCAGATAGCGCGGATTTTCGCCACGGTCGATCGCGGCGACGGTCTCCGGGTCGCGCGCATAGAGGCGGACGAAATGACCGGCGCGCAACATGGCCAGCGCCAGCGCCGTGCCCCAGGCACCGCCGCCGAGCACGGCAACGCGCCAGCCGCTTGGTACCTTGTGCCCGCTACCGCTCATGCCTTGGCTCCGCGCCGGCCCGAGCCGACCATCGGAGCGGAGATGCTGTCCAGCGGCCAGCGCGAACGCGGCACGAAATCAGCGGTGTTTTCACCCGATATGCCGGCGCGCAGCCGCTCGATGCCGGCCCAGGCGATCATCGCCGCATTGTCGGTGCAGAGCTTGAGCGGCGGCGCGACGAAGGCAAAGCCGGCCTTCTCGCACAGGGCTTCGAGTGTGGTCTTGATCGTCCGGTTGGCGGCGACACCGCCTGCAACGACGAGCGCAGGCTTCAGCTCGCTCGGAAACTCCTGGCGGAAACGGTTCAGCGCCCTCGAAACACGGTCATCCAGCGCATCCGCAACCGCCGCCTGGAAGGAGGCGCAGATGTCGGCGACGTCCTGGTCGCTCAAAGGGGCAATGGCCGTCGCTGCCTGGCGCACGGCGGTCTTCAGCCCGGAAAAGGAAAAATCGGGCTGCGCCGAGCCCTTCATCGGTCGCGGGAAGGCGAAGCGCGCGGCGTCGCCGGTCGCCGCCGCCTTCTCGACATTCGGCCCGCCTGGATAGGGCAGGCCGAGCATCTTGGCCGTCTTGTCAAAAGCTTCGCCGAGCGCATCGTCGATGGTCGTCGCCCAGCGCTGGTAGTCGCCAACGCCGCGCACCGCGACGATCTGCGTGTGGCCGCCGGACACCAGCAGCAACAGATAGGGAAAGTCGAGCCCGTCGGTCAGCCGCGCGGTCAGCGCATGGCCTTCGAGGTGGTTGATAGCAATCAGCGGCTTGTTCGCCGCGGCTGCGATCGCCTTGGCCGTCATCAGCCCGACGATCAGACCGCCGACGAGGCCGGGGCCGGCGGTCGCAGCGATCGCGTCGATATCGGCGAGATCGACGCCTGAATCGGCAAGCGCGGCCTCGATGATGCCGTCCAGCGCCTCGACATGGGCGCGCGCGGCGATTTCCGGGACGACGCCGCCGAAGGCGGCATGCTCTTCGATCTGGCTGAGCACGATATCAGACAGGATTTTCGGCGCGCCGCCGCCGTCCAGCGCTACGACGCTGGCGGCGGTCTCGTCACAACTCGTCTCAATGCCCAGAACGCGGATCAATTCGTTGCCATCCCTGGAGATTGTGCAACCAGGCTTTCCCCGTTAGGAGAAAGCCCAAGGTCTGTTGATATTCAGGTGATGCCGGCCTGCAAATGGCGGGTTCCTGCGCTTCCGGTGCTCACGTACTCAAAGTACGCTCCGCTCCGGTTCTCGGAAACCACCATTTTCGGCTCGGCCTGACCTGAATCTCAACAGACCTCTATCTGCCGGTTATCACGGACAGCGCGCCATGCAAACAACCTTGAAAATCGGAACACGCGGCAGCCCGCTGGCGCTGGCGCAGGCGCATGAAACGCAGGCGCGGCTGATGGCCGCTCACGGTATGCCGGTTGAGGCATTCGAGGTGGTCGTCATCTCGACCAGCGGCGATCGCATCCAGGACCGGCCGCTGTCGGAAGCCGGCGGCAAGGGGCTGTTCACCAAGGAAATCGAGGAGGCGCTGCTGGCGCGCCGCATCGACATCGCCGTGCATTCGTCGAAGGACATGCCGACGGCGTTGCCCGACGGGCTGGAACTGTCTGCCTTCCTGCCGCGCGAGGATGCCCGCGACGCCTTCGTCGGCAAGGCGGCCAAAACGATCGCCGGATTGCCGCACGGCGCGAAGGTCGGTTCGTCGTCGCTCCGACGCCAGGCGCTGATCCGGCGGATGCGGCCGGATCTCGACGTGGTGATGTTCCGCGGCAATGTGCAGACGCGGCTGCGCAAGCTCGACGAGGGCGTCGCCGACGGCACCATCCTTGCCTATGCCGGGCTGAAGCGGCTCGGACTCGAAGATGTCGTCACCGACCTGATGCCGCTCGACAGCTTTCCGCCGGCGCCGGGGCAAGGCGCGATCTGCATCGAAAGCCGCATCGGCGATCTCGATGTGGAAAGAATGCTGACGGCAGTCCACGACGTGCCGACCGGGCAGGCGCTGGCCTGCGAACGCGCTTTCCTGGCGGCGCTCGACGGTTCCTGCCGCACGCCGATTGCCGGCCATGCGACGATATCGGCCGAAACGGTGTTCTTCGGCGGGCTGATCATCTCGCCGGACGGCGCGCAATCGCATGAGGTCAAGGCGGAAGGCCCGGCGCAGGATGCCGCGCGCATCGGCGACGAAGCTGCCAGGACCGTGCGGGCCAAGGCCGGCGAAAAATTCTTCGACGGCTGGGCCTGACATGCGTCGCGTCCTGGTGACGAGGCCGGAGCCGGGCGCCTCGCGCACGGCACAGCGGCTCGAGGGCCTGGGTTTTAAGCCGATCCTGCTGCCGCTGACCGAAACGGTGGCGCTGCCGGTTGATCCGGACAGGGTCGCAGCCAATGCCGCGGCCGTTGCCGTCACCAGCGCCAATGCCGTGCGCCATGCGCCGAAAGAAATCAGCACGGCGCTCGCCGGTTTACCTTGCCATGCCGTCGGCAGACGGACAGCGCAGGTCGCCCATGCGGCCGGGTTTCTGTCGGTCAGCGAAGGGCCGGGCGATGCCGAGGCGCTGGCGGATGCGCTTGCCGGCGATTGCGCCGGACAAACCATCGTCTATTTGTGCGGGCGGGTGCGTTATTCGGGTTTCGAGCAGCGGCTGCAGTCGGCAGGCGTTCAGGTTCGCGCCGTCGAGACCTATGACACTGTCGCGCTGGATTATTCCGATGAGGCCGTTCTTGCGCGCTTGTCCGGCCTGCCGGTCGAGGCGGTGCTGCTCTTTTCGGCCAAGGCCGCCACAGCGCTGCAGGCACTGGCTGGGCGGCCGGCGCTGCGTGAGCTTTTTAAAAAGACATGTTTTTTTGCGCTGTCCGGACGTATCGCCGCAGCCTTGGAGACTGTTGCCTCAGAACAGCTCCGCGTCGCGCCGGAGCCCAGCGAGGAGGCGCTGCTGGAGCTTTTGCGGACGTCGCCTTGACCCCGTGTCATCACGCCGCCCCTTTTCACCGCTTGGTGATGTGCTAGACCCTTCCTGAACCATCCCGAAGCGAAATTTGCGGAGCCCAAGCATGGTCAAGACGCCGAAGATGCGGCATTCGAAAAGCCGTCGCGAGCCGGTGACCATCGAGCTCGATCCCGGCGCTGTCTCGCGCGTTGCCGACGAGGATGGCGCCAACGGGCGGACCGACGAGGCGAAGGCTGAGGAGGCGGCAAGCGCGTCGCAGCCGGAAGCGCCTGAAGAACCCGTCCATGCCGACCAGACCGACATCGAGCCGTGGGAACATGCCGAAGCGGCCCCGCCGCCCGGCTCGGAACAGCCGGCAGAGGGCGACGCCAAAGCTCCAGAAGGCGCCAAACCGACTTATCCGGCCGGCTCGGAGGCATCGGCGAAGCGGGCCTTCGACTACAGTTTCGACGACGCATCGGCCAAGGACGCTTCGGCCAAGGCGGGCGCCGCAGACGCGCCGAAGGAAACCCAGGCAGGGACTGAAGACATGGCAGCGCAGCCGAAGCGTGGCGGCATCAACGGCATCGCTGCCGGCATTATCGGCGGCGTCATCGCGCTGGCTGCCGCCGGAGGGCTGCAGTTTGCCGGCCTGCTCGGCGCGCCAGGGGTTGGCGATTTATCCTCGAGCGGCGTGTCGCTCGATGGCGTCAACAGCGAAATCGCTGCGCTGAAGAGCGAGATTGCCGGGCTCAAGGATACAGCCGGCAACAATGACGCCTCGGCCAAGGTGGACGGGCTGTCGTCAGCGCTGGATCAGGTCAAGACGGATGTCGCGGCGCTGAAATCGGCGATCGAGCAGGGCGGCGCAGGCGACACAGCCGGGCTTGCAGCCCTCGGCGACAAGGTCAGGCAGATCGAGACGGCGGTTGCGGCGCTTGGCCAGACCGGCAACACGGCGCCGGTCGATCTCGGACCGCTCAACGAAAAGCTGGCCGGGCTCGACGCGGCGGTGAAATCCGCCGGCGAGACGGCGAAGGCACAGGACGGCCGGCTTGCAGCGCTGGAACAGTCGGTGTCTCAGCTTTCCGGCAAGGTCGAGGCACAGGCCGGGCAGCCCAAGGTTGCGCTCGCCATCGCCGCATCGGCGCTGAAGGCAGCACTCGACCGTGGTGCGCCATTCGCCGCCGAACTCGAAACCTTTGCGGCGATTTCGCCGGATGCTCCAGAGATCGCAGCCTTGCGTCCCTACGCCGAAACGGGCGTTCCGACCCGGGCGGAGATCGCAACCGAAATGCCTGCCGCCGCCAATGCCATGGTCGCTGCCTCCGAGCCCGTCGACCAGAATGCCGGCTTCCTGCAAAACCTGCTGTCGAGCGCGCAATCGCTGGTCAAGGTCAGGCCGATCGGTGCAGTCGAAGGCGCTGGCGCTCCGGAAATCGTCGCTCGCATGGAGGTGGCGGTCGATCAGGGCGATTACGCCAAGGCGCTCAGCGAATACGATATGCTGCCCGAGGCGGTGAAGGCGGCCGGCGCCGATTTTGCCGGCAAACTGAAGGCGCGAATCGAGGTCGAGAAGCAGGTCGACGCGCTGATCGCCAGTGCGATGAAGGCGTGAGGACAACCCGATGATTCGCATTCTGCTTTTCCTCGTCGTGGTTTTCGCGCTCGCGGCGGGTTTCGCCTGGCTGGCCGACCGGCCGGGCGAGATGGTCGTCACCTTCAGCGGCTACCAATACCAGGTCAGCCTGATGGTGGCGGCGGCGGCGATCGTTGCCGTGGTTGCCGCGGTGATGATCGTCTGGTGGCTGCTCAAGGCGCTGTGGAACAGCCCCTACACCATCTCGCGCTATTTCCGCGTGCGCCGTCGCGATCGTGGCTATCAGGCGCTGTCGACCGGCATGATTGCCGCCGGCGCCGGTGACGGGGCGCTCGCCCGCAAGAAGACCAAGGAAGCGGCAAAGCTGATCCGCTCCGATCAGGAGCCGCTGATCCAATTGCTGGAGGCGCAAGCCTCGCTGCTCGAAGGCGACCATGAGGGTGCCCGCGAAAAGTTCGAGACCATGCTCGACGATCCCGAAATGCGGCTGCTCGGCCTGCGCGGGCTTTATCTCGAGGCCGAACGCCTCGGCGACCGCAACGCGGCGCGGCACTACGCCGGCCGCGCCGCGGCGATGGCGCCGCAGTTAGCCTGGGCCGCCGAATCGACGCTGGAAGACCTGACCGGGCGCGGCGACTGGGACGGCGCGCTGAAACTGGTCGAGGCGCAGAAATCGACGCGGCAGATCGAGCGCGATGCCGCCAACCGGCGTCGCGCCGTGCTGCTCACCGCCAAGGCGCAGGCGCTGATCGACAGCGATCCCAATGCCGCCAAAACCGCTGCTCTGGAGGCCAACCGGCTGCGGCCGGATTTCGCGCCGGCGGCGGGGATCGCAGCCAAACTGCTGTTCAGACAGAATGATGTGCGCAAGGGCGCGAAGATCCTCGAAACGGCGTGGAAAGCCGAGCCGCATCCAGAGATCGCCGAGCTTTACACCCACGCCCGGCCAGGCGATGCCGTGCTCGACCGGCTGAACCGGGCGAAGAAGCTGCAGGAGATGAAGAAGAACCACGCCGAATCGTCGCTGGCGGTGGCGCGCGCCGCGCTCGACGCGCAGGACTTTTCAACCGCCCGCAAAGAGACCGAGGCGGCTATTCGCATGGATCGCCGCGAAGGCGCCTATCTGCTTCTGGCCGACATCGAGGAGGCAGAGACCGGCGATCAGGGCAAGGTGCGGCAGCTTTTGTCCAAGGCAGTGCGTGCACCGCGCGATCCGGCCTGGGTCGCCGACGGCGTCGTTTCCGAACGCTGGGCGCCGGTGTCGCCGATCACCGGCAAGCTCGACGCCTTCGAGTGGCGTGCGCCGATGGAGCGGCTCGGCCAACTCATCGACAGTGACGAGGATGCGCCGGACGCCGCGGTGCCGACAATTGCAGCGCCAACGAAGCCGGAAAAGGAAAATGTGATCGAGCTGAACCCCGCTGGTTCGGCCGAAAGACCGACCGCCGTGGCGGCATCGGAAACTGACGAAGACGATGTTGCGCCGGTCACCGCCACGGCGTCTGCCGCAGTGCCGCCGGATGGCGACGCTGCCGAACCGGCGGAGGAAATGGCCCGGCTGCCCGACGATCCCGGCGTCGATCCGGACGACGAAGAGCAAAAATCACCACGCAAGTTTCGATTGTTTTGATTTGGCTGAGCTTGAAAAGTTTGGCTGAGCTTGAAAGTTTTGGCGGATGGGAAGCAGGAATCGCATGTTCGAACGCGTTCTGTCGTTTCTGAAGGACCTGCCGGCAGACGGCCGCGCCCGCAACAACGCCGATGATCCGCGCGTTGCCGCATCCGCCCTTCTCTACCATGTGATGAGTGCCGACGGCGTGCGTCAGGATGCCGAATGGGAGCGGTTCAAGGCGGTGCTGGCGGAAAGCTATTCGATCAGCGGCGACGAGCTCGACGCGCTTGCCGCTGCCGGCGAGCGGGCCGACAATGAGGCGATCGACCTCTACGCCTTCACCAGCGTTTTGAAGCGTCAGCTCGATCCGGACGCGCGAAAAGCCTTCATCGGCCTGATGTGGGAAATCGTCTATGCCGATGGCGAATTGCACGAGCTCGAGGACAATATCGTCTGGCGCGTCGCCGAGCTGATGGATGTCGAACGCCACGACCGCGTCGAGGCACGCCGCAAGGCGGCCGCCGAAGTGCCGGGCGCGGCTGGAACATCGAGCGACGAATAGGCGGGATTTCCCCATGCCACCCACGCCGAGGCCGAGACCAAAAATCCTAATCGTGCTGCATCAGGAGAGTTCGAGCCCCGGGCGCGTCGGCCACATGCTTATCGAAGAAGGCTTCGACCTTGATCTCCGCTGCCCGCCGCTCGGCGACGCCTTGCCGGAAACACTGGACGGTCATGCCGGAACCGTGGTGTTCGGCGGACCGATGAGCGCCAATGATGAGGACGACTTCGTCCGCCGTGAGACCGACTGGCTGAAAATTCCGCTCAGGGAGAACCGGCCGTTGCTCGGCATCTGCCTCGGCGCGCAGATGCTGGTCAACCATCTTGGCGGCAAGGTCGAGGGTCATGGCGAGGGGCTGGTCGAGATCGGCTGGTATCCGCTGACAGCGACCGAGGACGGCAAGAAGCTGATGCGCTGGCCTGAGATGGTCTATCAGTTTCACCGCGAGGGCTTTTCGCTGCCGAAGGACGCGACGCTGCTGGCGACGGCCGAAACCTATCCAAACCAGGCCTTTCGTTATGGCGACAATGCCTGGGGCATCCAGTTCCATGGCGAATTGACAAGGGCGATGATGCAGCGCTGGGTCGTTCGCGGCGCGCATCGCTTCGAGTTGCCCGGCGCGCAGCCCGGTCGCGATCATCTCGGCGGCCGGCTGATCTGGGACATGCATCTCAAGCGCTGGCTCGGCGAATTCCTGCAGACGATCTTCGGCAAGCCGGCGCTGTCCTGATCTGATCTAGTTTTGCCCGGATCAGAGCGCCCTGGGATCAGTTTCGCCCGTTGAGGTGGCGCACCTTGCGCAGCTGCGGGAACAGCACCGCCCACAGCCCGGCGACAACGACTGCGCCGACGCCGCCGATCACCACCGCGGGCACGGTGCCGATCAATGCCGCCATGGTGCCGGCGCGGAATTCGCCGAGTTCGTTGGAGGCGCCGACGAAAACCTGATTGACGGCGTTGACGCGGCCGCGAACCTTGTCCGGCGTCCACAGCTGGATCAGCGTCTCCCTGATGTAGACGCTGAACATGTCGGCGGCGCCGAGCAAGGCGAGCGCTGCGATCGACAGCCAGGTGATGGTGGAAAGGCCGAACAGCACCGTGAAGGCGCCGAACAGCGCGACGAAGCCGAGCATGACCACGCCGGCATGGTTGCGGATCGGATGTCCGGCCAGCCAGATGGCAACGCAGATGGCGCCGATGCCCGGCGCCGAACGCAACAGTCCCAGGCCCCAAGGGCCGAGTTCGAGGATGTCGCGCGCATAGACCGGCAGCAGCGCCGTGGCGCCGGACAAAAGCACGGCGAACAAATCGAGCGAAATGGCGCCGAGCACGATCTTCTCGCTCCAGATATAGCCGAAGCCGGCAAACAGGGTCTGCATCGTCGGCCTGTCGGTCTCGCTGCGCTGGGCAGGCTTGGGGATGGTGAAGACCAGCACCGCGGCGACAAACATCAGAACGGCAGCGGTGCCGTATGCCGCTTGCGCCGAGAGCCCGTAGAGCAGGCCGCCGGCGACCGGTCCGACGATGGTCGCCGTCTGCCAGGCGGACGAATTCCAGGCGATCGCGTTGCCGAAATCCTCCGGCGGCACGAGGTTGGCGAACAGCGACGCCGCGGCCGGTCCGAAGAAGGCGCGCGCGATGCCGAACATGGCGAGCACGCCGAAGATCAATCCCGGTCCGCTAAGACCGCGCAGCGTCAGCAGCAGCAGGGCCAGCGCGCAGATCGCCTCCAGCAGCACCATCAGCGCCATGATCAGGCGGCGGCCGAAACGGTCAGCGACCACCCCGGTGATCAGCACCAGCAGCAGCGAAGGCAGGAACTGGACGATGCCGACAATGCCGAGATCGAACGGATCGCGGGTCAGGTCGTAGACCTGCCAGCCGACGGCGACGGACACGATCTGGGTGGCGAATGTGGCGAGGAAGCGTGCCGCCCAATAGCTCAGGAAGGGTTTGTGCCGGAAGGCGGCATAGCGCCGGTCGGGCGGTGCGTGAGGTTCGGGTGTCATGAATCAGGCCCCGTGGCAAGGAAGTCGGCCGGCGGGGCACTTCCACGAGGGCGCTGGTCCGACCACAGCGCTTTTAACGCAGTTCGGTGCGAGGCGCGCGCAAAAATCGGCTCTGGATCAAGGATTTCCGGCTACCGTGCTAATTGCACAGCGAGGCGGAGGCGGAGGGGTTATTAGGCGCGCAGGTCGAGTTCTCCCCGCGCCCCCTCCGTCCTGCCGGACATCTCCCCCTCAAGGGGGGAGATTGGACGTCGCGGCGGCTTTCGCCAATCTCGAGCGTCAAAGGCGGCTTCGAGCGCGTCAGACCGTGGCCTTTGGCTTCCTGGTCTTCTTGACCGGCGCCGGCGGGGCGGCCTTGCGGCCAAGGCCGATCGCCTTCGCCAACTGCGAGCGCGAGGCTGCATAGGTCGGGGCGACCATCGGATAGTCAGCCGGCAAGCCCCATTTGGCGCGGTAGGCATCCGGCGTCAGTCCGAAATGAACGCCGATATGGCGCTTCAGGGATTTGAACTTCTTGCCGTCTTCGAGGCAGATGATGTAATCCGGCGTCACCGATTTCTTGGGATTGACCGCCGGGATCAGCGGTGCTGCGACCGGAACGGCGGGCTGGCCGAGCCCACCTATCGACGCGCTGACGCTGGCGATGAGATCGCCGAGGCCGGAAGCGGGCAAGCGGTTCTTCTCGACGTAAGCGGACACGATGTGAGCGGTCAGCTCGAGAAGGTCGATGTCCTTGCGGGCTTTGTTGCTGTCGTCGGTCAATCTATTTTCTCCGTTAGTGGGGTCGCAGAATTCCTAGTCGGCAAATCTGCATAACGCAATGACGCAGCACCACGCTACACATTATTTTGAATAACAATACTAACGGCCGGGCCAGATCAACAGGTTTGGCCTCGAACCGCTATAATATCAGACAATCAGGGATTTGTCGCGCCACAGTCGAAATCCCCCTTCGAAGGCGCGTGTGTTGTCGCCACGCTCGCAACCAGCAGGCAATTCGTCGAGTTTGTCGACATTGCCGCCGCCGATGATCACATAGTCGGGCTGAAGGGCGGCGCGCAGCCGCTCGACGACGTCGAAAACGTGTTTGCGCCATTTCTTCTTGCCGCGCTTTTCAAGGCCGCGTTCGCCGACATAGTCCTCGAAGCTGCTGCCCTTCCTGTAGGGAAGATGCGCGAGTTCCATCGGCTGGGCGACGTTGTCGAGGATCATCGCAGCACCGAGTCCGGTTCCGAGACCCAGGAACAGCATGCGCCCGCCTTCATAGCTGCCGACGGCCTGCATCAGCGCGTCGTTGACCAGCTTCACCGGCTTGCCGAACTGCGTTGCGAAGTCAAATCCGACCCAACCCTTGCCGAGATTGGCGGGGTCGGCCAGTGGCCTGTTGTGGTGCACCGGGCCTGGATAACCGATCGAGACGACATCGTAAGGCAAGCCATCGGCGAGCGTCTGCACGACGGCGATCATCTGCTGCGGCGTCAGGCCAGGCCCGGAATCGGCTCTGCGCTCCTCGCCGCCGGCGCTGGTGAGGATCTTGACATGGGAGCCGCCGATATCGATCGCAAGCACGATCTTTTCGCTGTCCGGTGCTTGCTTTTTCGCCGCCTTGGCCATTGCGTCGCCTCCGAGTTCATTTCGCCGGGTTGATCCAGCCGTTCGGCGGTCCGAACCCGGCCATCGCCTCGGCGGGACCCCATGCCCCCGGCTCATAGAGGTGTGGCGGTGTGGTATCGCCGAGCACCGGGCCGACGATCCGCCAGGCAAGCTCGCTGGCATCCTGGCGAGTGAACAACTGGCCGTTGCCGTTGATGGCGTCGCCGATCAGCCGCTCATAGGGCGGCATGTCGCCCTTGCTGTCGTCGAGCGCGGTGAGTTCGACCTGCTCGCCGATCATGTCGTCACCAGCGGCCTTGCGCTGGGCGCCGATCGAGATCGCCACCTGCGGGTCGATGCGGAAACGGACGTGATTCGCATCTCCGGGTTTGATCGGGTCGAAGACGTCAAGCGGCGGCCGCTTCAAACGCACGATGACCTCGGTGGCGTGCACCGGCATGCATTTGCCGGCGCGGATGAAGAAGGGCACGTCGCGCCAGCGCCAGGTGTCGACGAAGAAACGCACCGCCGCAAAGGTCTCGACCGGCGAATTCGGTGCGACGCCCGGCTCGCTGAGATAGCCTTTGAACTGGCCGCGCACGACATCGTCACTGGTCAGCGTCCGGATCGCCCGCAGCACCTGCACCTTCTCGTCGATCAGATCGTCGGCCGAGCGGCCAACGGGCGGCTCCATGGCCAGCAGCAGCAGGATGTTGAGCAGATGGTTCTCGATGACGTCGCGGATGCAGCCGACCTCGTCGTAGAAGCGGCCGCGGCCTTCGACGCCGAAATCCTCGGCCATGGTGATCTGCACGCTCTCGACGAAATTGCGGTTCCAGATCGGCTCGAGAAAGGAGTTGGCGAAGCGGAAATAGAGCAGGTTCTGGATCGCCTCCTTGCCGAGATAATGGTCGATGCGAAAGATCGACTGCTCGTCGAAGACCAGGTGAAGGACCCGGTTCAGCCAGCGCGCCGATTGCAGATCGTGACCGAACGGCTTTTCCACCATCAGGCGCGCGCCCTGGGCCGCGCCCGACTGTTCCAGGCCCTGGATGACCGTCTCGAACATGGTCGGCGGCACCGCCAGATAGTGCAGCGGGTGCTGCGCGGTCCCGAGCGCGCTTTTCAGCTTCTCGAATGTCGCGGCGCTGCGGTAGTCGCCGCTGACATAGCGAAGCAGCGAGGCAAGTTTCGCGAATATCTTCTCGTCGACCTTGCCGATGGCCTTGCCGATGCCGTCGTGGGCCCGCGCTTGCAACTGCTTCAGGTCCCAGGCGTCGAAAGCGACGCCGATCACCGGTTCGGTGAGCGTTCCCTTGGCGACCATGGCGTAAAGTGCCGGGAAGATTTTTTTGTGGGCGAGGTCGCCGGTCGCCCCGAAAAGCACCAGCGTGTCGGACCGTTCCTGGTTCATGAGCGTGCCTTCCCCGTCACGAGCCGGTCTTCGGCTTTTCGACATGGCCGCCAAAGGCATAGCGCATGGCGGACAGCAGCTTGTCGGCGAATTCGGATTCGCCTTGCGAGGCGAACCGGTCGAACAGGGCCGAGGACAGAACCGGCGCCGGCACGCCGGTGTCGATCGCCGCCTTCAGCGTCCAGCGGCCTTCGCCGGAATCCGAAACCCGTCCGCCGAACTGCGTCAGCCCCGAATCGGCCTTCAATACGCCCGCCGTGAGGTCGAGCAGCCAGGAGCCGATGACGCTGCCATGCCGCCAGACCTCGGCTACCTCGGCGATATCGATGTCGAACTGGTAATATTGCGGATTTTCCAATGGACTGGTTTCGGCGTCGGCCGTCCGCTGTCGCTTGCCGGCATTCGCCGACTTCAGGATGTTCATGCCCTCGGCATAGGCGGCCATGACGCCGTATTCGATGCCGTTGTGGACCATCTTGACGAAATGGCCGGCGCCGCTCGGTCCGCAGTGGAGATAGCCGAACGGGGCGGTTCCGGCATCCTTGCCGGGGGCGGGCACCCCGGCATCGGCACCTGGAGCCAGGGTGGCGAAGACCGGGTCGAGATGCTGGACCGCGCTGTCGGGGCCGCCGATCATCAGGCAATAGCCGCGCTCGAGGCCCCAGACGCCGCCGCTGGTGCCGACATCGACATAGTTCAAGCCTTTCAATGCCAGGCGCGCGGCATGGTCGACAGCCTCGTGATAATAGGAATTGCCGCCGTCGACGATGATGTCGCCCGGCTCCATCAGGTCGGCCGCCTGATCGACGATCCGGCTGGTGATCGCCGCCGGCAGCATCAGCCAGGCGCTGCGCGGCTTGGTCAGCTTGCCGACGAAATCCTCCATCGAAGCGGCTCCGATCGCGCCAGCCGACACAAGGGCTTCAACGCTGGCCGGGTTGATGTCGTAGACCACGCATTCATGGCCATCGCGCAGCAGGCGCCGCACCATGTTGGCGCCCATCCTGCCCAGTCCCATCATTCCGATCTGCATGTTTTTCGTCCTGCTTCTTGAGGGATAGAAGATCTACTGGCTCTATTGTTGGAGCATGATCTTTTCCGAAAACCGGTTTCCACTTTTCGCTAACGCGGACCTTCGGTTCGGGATCATGCTCTAGTCCGGCTTGTCGATACCGACGGAAAAGTCGACATTCTCCCAACGGCCGGCATCGGGCCAGAAAAAAGTAAAGACGATCCTATTGCCCGGCGGGACATCGGCAACGGGCAGGTCCGTGAGATGGATGCCGAAGGCGTTCTCGATCGTCGCGGCGTCATGGATGGTTGCCCAATTATCGTTGCTCCAATGGACCACCGCCCGCGTCAGCAGTTCGACGCGCAGCAGCTTGCCGGCGTGCATGGCGCGGAGCTTGTGATTGAAGCGCCATGTCCGGCGCGGCGTCACGGTCCTGTCCTCGATGTAGCGTTTCACGCCTTGCGGCGGCATGTCGAAGACGGCGCCGTCTTTGAGCGAGCGCAGCAGCTTGATATGCTCCGAATGCGCCCAGACCAGCGGCATGGCGCTGCCCGATGGTCGGCCGTGCCGCAGTTCGTGTTCGGCGATGTCGGGACCGTCCCAGACCTGCTCCGGCAACAGGCCGCCAGACCCGGCAGAATCCTCCAGGGTCTTTAACAGGCTCGCTGCCTTGTCCTTGCGGTTCGCCGCCAGTTCGTAATGGGCGCGTTCGCCGACCAGCAGCGGCCAGGGCCGGCCCTGGCCGGACCCGTCGAAGGGCGCGCCGTCGGCGTGCTCGCCATAGCCGTCGCTGGTATAGCGATACCAGACGGGCCCCTGCGGCAGGTCGCAGCGCAGCCGCGCATCGATGACCCTGACCGTGTCGACGATGCGCGGATCGTCGGCGGCCCTGAGGCCGAAGCGGACGAGCGCCAGCGCATCCGGGCTGACGATCGCCTCGGCCGGCCGGTCGCTATCGCCCGGCGGCCGGTTCTTGATCGGCACATAGCCGTCCTTCGGCGACGCCGCGCCGGCGGTGTCGGGCGGCGCGATGCGGACGTAATAGCCCTCGACGCCGACCTCTTCGCCGAGTGGAGTGCCGGTGACATAGGTCCAGCGCTCGATCTGGTCGTTCCAGACATCGGCGGTTTCCCGCAGATAATTTGCCGGCTCTGCTTTGCCGCAAGTTTCGAACAGGTCGGCCGCGGCCAGCAGGGCGGCGATCTCGACGGCCAGCGTGAACGGGCTGTAGCCGGCATCCTCTTCCCAGCGGTCTTCGCCGGTGACCGGACCGTTGCGCACGACGTAGGAAGCGGCGCGCTCGATCATCGGCCTGAAGGAGCGCAATGCTGCGTCTGCCAGATGCCCAGCCCGGCGCAGCGCGTCTGCGAGCAGCAGCGGAAACGCGCATTCGTCCATCTGGATGCCCGACCAATAGGCAGATCCGTCGAGCCAGGCGTTCTGCGGCCAATGCCCATCCGGCTGCTGGATCGAACGGAGATAGGCGAGGATCTCAAGCGCTTGCGCCGGATCGCCGGCGGCGAGAAAGCCGCCCGCGGTTTCGACCAGATCGCGCGGCCAGACCAGATGATAGCCGCCGATATCGTCGTCGCCCTTGCTGAAGCCCCACGGGATCGACAGGCTGGCGACGGCCGCGCCGGTGGATGAGCGATGCGTTGCCAGAACCGCCGTGCTGACACGATAGGTGTTGATCCCCGCTACCTGCCGGTCCAGCGGCAGCAAGCCAGCCTGCCATTTGCGCCATTTTTCGATAAAGGATTTGGCCGCGGGCGCAAAACCTCGCTTCAGGCTGGCCGAGGCATTTTCCGCCGCCTCTTGCGGCGTCGTTCCGAAACCCAGTGCCAGCAGCGCCTTCGGGTCCGCGGCCGAGAAGCGGATCTCGCCGGTCAGCGCGACATTGCCGTCCTCGGCCCTGCGGCAAGCCGGGTCGAGTCGTCCGTCACGACGGAGTTGCTGCCAGCCGTCGGAGACACCGACATAGCCGGCCGAGCATGCTCCCCAGGGCAGCGACGAAGCGAGCGCCAGGCAAACGCCACGTCCCGATGCAAACAGGACAGGCCTCCCCTCGTAGTCGCCGACCCAGGCGGTGTTGGCCATGCCGGCGTTGACCAGATGCGGCGCCAGCAACGCGTAGACGCGGTGATCGGCGTATGTGCCGCTCAGCGGCGTGAAGCTGATTTCCTGCAGCAAAACAGGATGTTCCGGATCCGTAACGATGCGCTTTTCGATCCGGTAGGTGGCGGCGGTGTTGACCAGCCTGTAGGCGGGCACCCCATCCTCGAACGGCTCGAGGCGGTGCACGGCATCGCGCTTTTCTTCCGAGAAATAGAAGCCGGGGCCGGTGACGACCAGTCCCATGTCTCGCGTGCAGGCGCTGTCGAGGCGGGGATAATAGACCTCGTTGAGGATGCCGTGGCTGATCGTGAACCAGACAGGGCAGGCCGGCGAAAGCGCGGTTCCGACGCCGCTCTTGGTGCTCGACGTCCAGCGCGCCGGAATTCCGGGTGCGCCCAGCGTATCAGTCGGCGTCGCTGCCATCTTGATTTTGGTCTCCTGCCCATCCCTAAACCAGGAGCCGAAGCCTTTTCAATCATTGCACCGCAAGTTGATCGTCAAACCTTCATCGATCGCTGTTGACAAGTGCGCCCATCTAAATTTGTCTGACAATATTGAAACGAGGGTCGTCATAACAGCCGCCAGCAGCCAACAACGACCAGCAATCCATGGGAGGATAACAGATGAAGAAGATACTCGTCTTGAGTGCGCTTGCGGCGATGCTCGCGTCAGGCGCCGCGTTTGCCGACACCAGCGACAAGAAGATCGCCTTTTCCAACAATTATGCCGGCAATTCGTGGCGACAGGCGATGCTCGACAGCTATGCCATCGTCACCAAGAAGGCGGTCGCCGACGGGGTGGTCGCTGCCGCGGACATCTTCACGACGGCCGACAAGGAAGTGCCGACCCAGGCAGCCCAGGTGCAGAACCTGATCCTGCAAGGCTATGACGCCATCGTCATCAACGCCGCCTCGCCGGACGCGCTCAACGGCGCCGTCAAGCAGGCCTGCGATGCCGGCATCGTCGTCGTCTCCTTCGACGGCATCGTCACCGAGCCCTGCGCCTACCGCGTCGTCGTCGACTTCAAGGACATGGGCAGGCAGGAAGTCGAGCAGATGGCCAAGTTCCATCCCGAGGGCGGCAATCTGCTGGAAATCCGCGGCCTTGCCGGCACGTCGATCGACGACGCCATCCACGCCGGGATTCTGGAGGGCGTCGCCGCCCATCCCGAGTTCAAGATCGTCGGTTCGGTGACAGGCGACTGGGACCAGACCACAGCGCAGAAGGCGGTCGCGACGATCCTGCCGTCGCTGCCGGAAATCGTCGGCGTCGTCGATCAGGGCGGCGACGGCTATGGCGCGGCACAAGCCTTCGCCGCCGCCGGCAAACCGCGCCCGACCATCATCATGGGCAACCGCCAGGACGAATTGCAGTGGTGGAAGGAACAGAAGGACAAGGATGGCTACCAGACCTGGTCGGCGTCGATTGCGCCGGGCGTGTCGTCGCTGGCCTTCTGGGTGGCGCAGCAGGTGCTCGACGGCCGCACCGATGTGCCGCATGACCTGTTGGTGCCATACCTCGCCTTCACCCAGGATAATTTCGAGGCCGAGCTGCCGAACATCCCCAAGGGCGGCGTCGCCAGCCACGAATACACCCAGGAAGACGCCATCGCGGCGATCAAAGCCAACATCAAGTGAGCGTGGCACGTTGCCAGCTGCGTCGCCAACCGGATATCGCCAGGGATGCCTAGGGGTGACGCGGATATTGTCAGGCTGGACGGAGCCGAAAAACATTTCGGCGCCGTTCGGGCGCTCGCCGGGGTGGATTTCCACGTCGGCGCCGGCGAATGCGTCGGTCTCGTCGGCCACAATGGCGCGGGCAAGTCGACGCTCATGCATATGGTGGCGGGCACGCTCGTGCCCGACAGCGGTCGGATCGCGGTGCGTGGCGGCATCGAGGATAACTATTCGGTGCCGCGCGCCCAACAACTCGGCATACGCTGCGTATTCCAGGAACTGTCGCTGTGCCCGAACCTCAGCGTTGCCGAGAACACGCGAATCAACCACCCGGCGCTGCGCGGCTTTGGTTGGCGGCGCAAGGCGGCCGATCTGATCGCGGCCAAGCTCGACGAAATATTCCCGGGCCACAGCATCTCCGCCGCCGATATTGCCAGCGACCTTTCCATCGGCAGGCGGCAGATGGTCGAGGTGGCGCGCGCCTTCACGGTGACGCAGGATCCGCTCGAGCTGGTCATCCTCGACGAGCCGACATCCTCGCTCGACGCGCACACGGCCGGCCAGTTGCTGGGTTTCGTCCGGCGCTTTGTCGCCGAGGGCAAGAGCTGCATTCTGATCTCGCATGTTCTGGGCGAGGTGCTCGGGAATGCCGACCGCATCGTGGTGATGCGCGACGGCAAGGTCGTCGCGTCGGATGCGGCTAAGGCTTTCGATCGCGGCAGGCTGGTGACGACCATGGGCGGAGCGGCAGCGCGTGAGAAGATCGCGGCCGAAATCGCGACCCAAAAGCCGGAGACCGGCCCGTTGCGGGTCCAGGCCCGCCCGGCGCGGCAACAGGACGGCAACGAACTTGTGGCGCATGCCGGCGAGATCATCGGCCTTGCCGGGCTTGCCGGTCATGGCCAAACCGATCTGCTGCTGGCGATTTTCGCAGCCGCGGCGCGCACCAAAACCGGCATCGAGGTCACCGCGCCGGTGGCGCTGGTGGCCGGCGACCGCCAGTCTGACGGGATCTTTCCGCAATGGTCGATTGCGCAAAACATCGGCATCCGCTCGCTGGCGCGATTGCGCAACGGCCTGCTGATCTCGCCGCGGCGCGAAGCCGAGCTCGCCGACTTCTGGCAAAAGAAAATCGGCATCCGCACCCCCGACATGAACAACAACATCTTCTCGCTGTCCGGCGGCAACCAGCAGAAGGCCCTGTTTGCCCGGGCGCTCGGTTCCGACGCCAAGATCGTGCTGATGGACGACCCGATGCGCGGCGTCGACATCGGCACCAAGCTCGAGGTCTACGACCTCGTGCGCGAAGAGGCTGGCCGCGGCCGCACCTTCCTCTGGTACACCACGGAAACCGAAGAGCTCGACAATTGCCACCACGTCTATGTCTTCAAGAACGGCCGGATCGTCGCCAAGCTTGGTCGCGACGAGCTGACCGAGGAAAAGATCATCCAGTCCTCGTTCGGCGACGCGGCCTGAGATGACGGCAGCACCCGTCGAGAGCGGTCCCAAGAGTTCTTCCGAGCGAAGCGCGCTGGCGCGGGCGCGCCTGCTGCGCGGGCTGCTGCCTGCGATGTCGCTGGTGCTGGTGCTGCTGGCGATCGCCTGGCTCAACCCGCGCGCCATCAGTTATTTCGGCTTCAGCCTGATGCTCAATTTGGCGGTCCCGATCGCCCTGGCGACGATCGCGCAGATGTTCGTCATCGCCGGCAACGAGCTGGACCTGTCGATCGGCACCTTCGTCGGTTTCGTCGGCTGCGTCACGGCGACGTGGCTGAAGGACGCGCCGCTGGTCGGTGTCTTGATCCTGCTCGGGTCGATCGGCGTCTATGCGCTGCTCGGCGCGCTGATCCATCTGCGCAACCTGCCTTCAATCGTGGTGACGCTCGGCATGAGTTTTGTCTGGCAGGGTCTGGCCATCCTCATCCTGCCGAAGCCCGGCGGCAAGGCGCCGGACTGGCTGCTGTCGCTCATGGCCTTCAAGCCGCCCTTCGTTCCCTTCCCGATCATTGCGGCGCTGCTAATTGCCGCGGTCGTCCATTTCGGGCTGATGCGCACCTCGTATGGTGTGATCCTGCGCGGCTCCGGCGGCAATGCCGCGGCCCTCAGCCGTGCCGGCTGGTCGCTGCTCAAGACCAAGATCGTGCTGTTCGCATTGACCGGTCTGTTCGGCGTTTTATCCGGCATGGCGCTGATTGGCATCACCACCTCGGCCGATGCCAATATCGGCAATGGCTACACGCTGCTGTCGATCGCCGGCGTCATCCTCGGTGGCGGCGAATTCGTCGGCGGCCGGGTATCGCCGATCGGCGCGGTGATCGGCGCGCTGACGCTGGCGCTCGCCGCGTCGCCGCTGCTGACCTTCATGCACATCCCGCCCGATTGGCAGGTGGCCGCCAACGGCGCCATCCTCATAATCGTGCTGGCGGCCCGGGTTCTGATCAGCCGCAAAGAGAGGTGAGGGGATGGCATCGTTGCGATTGCTGCTCGCCAAACCCTGGATCTGGTCGTTCATCGGCGCGCTGCTGGTGTGGCTGGCGACGGTCACCTTCACCGGCGGATATGGCGGCGGCGGCATGATCACGGCGGCACTTTCGCTCGCCGTCTTCACCGTCATCGTCGGTGTCGGCCAGATGTTCGTGATCACGCTCGGTCCCGGCAATGTCGACCTGTCGCTGCCCGCCAATATCGGCCTCGCCAGCGCCGTCGCCATGAAGGTGATGGACGGCAATGATTCAATGATCGCGGTCGGGCTGCTGGCGGCGCTGGCCTGCGGCATGGCGATCGGCGCCGCCAATTATCTGTTGATCTGGGCGCTGCGCATTCCACCGATCATCGCCACACTGTCGGCGAGCTTCATCATCCAGTCGATCGACATCAGCTATGGCCGCGGCTTGCAGATCAAGCCGCCGCCGGGCTTTACCAGTTTCACCAACTGGCAGATTCTTGGCATTCCGGTGCTGGCGATCCTCACCGTGCTGTTCTCCATCGGCGCTGCGATCGCGCTGCAGCGCATGATCTATGGCCGTTCGGTGCTGGCGATCGGCCAGAACATCCGCGCGGCGTGGCTGGCCGGCGTCAATGTCGGCCGCATCCGCTTTCTTACCTACACGCTGTCGGGCGCGCTCGGCGGCCTCGACGGGGCGCTGCTCGCCGGCTATTTCCGCGGCGCCAATGTCGATATCGGCAACGAATACCTGCTGGCCTCGATCGCCGTCGTCGTCATCGGCGGCACGTCGGTAGCCGGCGGCAAGGCCAATGTGCCGGGTGTATGGGGCGCGGCCCTGTTCCTGGTGCTGCTTTTGACCATGCTCAACACGTTCGGCGTCAGCGCCGGCGTCCGTCTGTTGCTGACCGGGCTAATCATCGTCGGCGTCATCACTGCCGCCGGCGGGCAGAAAGCGCTGCGCTAGCAAGCGGCGGCTCTTGGCTGCGCTAGCAAGCGGCGGCTCTTGGCGGCGCTGACCTGTGTCATCTCATACGTGCTTGCGCCCGCCAGATTCGCGGAACCAGCTGTCGGGATAGGGATACCACCAGTCCTGGATCGCTGGCCTGTGGTCGATGATCACCATCTTCGAGCGGCGGAAGGCATCCAGCCCCTGGCGTCCAAGCTCGCGTCCGAGGCCCGACTTCTTCCAGCCGCCGAACGGCAGCGCGTCATTGTCGATCAGCGGATTGTTGACCCAGACCATGCCGGCCTCGAGCCGCTCCGCAGCCTCATGCGCCTCGGCAAGATCGGTGGTGAACACCGAGGCGCCGAGCCCGAACGGGCTGTCATTGGCAAGTTCTATCGCCTCGTCGAAATCCTTGACCCGGCAGATCGCGGCGACTGGCCCGAAACATTCTTCGCGCACGATCGCCATGTCGGGGGTGACGCCGGTCAGGATCGTCGGCTCGTAGAACCAGCCGACATTGTGCGCCGGCGGAATACGCCCGCCGGTGATCGCCTTGGCACCATTGCGCACGGCATCGTCGACCAGCCGCATGACTTTTACCCGTGCCGCCTCACTGACCAGCGGCCCGATCTCGGTCTTGTCGAGGCCGTTGCCGATGCGCAGCGCCCGTGTCTTCTGCGCAAACAGCTCGACAAAGCGGTCATGAACGGCATCGACGACGAAAAAGCGTTCGGCCGAAGTGCAGACCTGGCCGGTGAGATGGAACGCGGCGGTGACGCTGCCGGCGGCCGCGACGTCGAGCGGGGCGTGTCGGCTGATGATCAGCGGATCGCTGCCGCCGGCCTCGATGACGCATGGCTTCATGCGCTCGGCGCAAGCGACGGCGACAGCCTTGCCGGCGGCGACCGAACCGGTGAAGGCAACCGCATGGGTGCGATCGGAGGCGATCAAAGCCTGCGCCGTGGCCGCCGCGCCGGGCAGGCAGGAAACCAGGCCCTCCGGCAGTGAGCGGAACACGGTCATGTAATCCAGCGTCGACAGTGTCGTCGCTTCGGCCGGCTTGATGACGCAGGCATTGCCGGCGGCAAGCGAGGCGGCAACGGTCCAGCACATCAACAGGATCGGGAAATTGTAGGGCATGATGTGCACAGACGTGCCGTAGGGCTCGTAGCGCGCATACTGGAACGAACCCGCCTGCGTCGTGCCGGCGATCTTGCCGGCATCGTCGCGCGCCATTTCGGCGTAGTAGCGGAAGATCGGCGCGCAATTGGCGATCTCGCCGATTGCTTCCGGATAGGGCTTGCCCATCTCGCGCACCACCAGCTCGGCGCAGCAGGTGAAGTCGGCCGCCTCGATGGCGTTGGCGACTGCATGCAGATGCCTGGCGCGGCTCTTGGCGTCGAGCTTTTTCCAGGCAGCTTGCGCCCTGGCCGCAGCAGTGAGCACGGCGTCGATCTCGCCGTCGGTTGCAGTCGCGATGGCGCCGACGGTTTCCAGTGTCGCCGGATCGATCACCGGTTTTGCCGCGCCGGTCATCGGCCGATAATCCGGATTGACGAAGAAGGCCGGCCGGTCAGGTGAGAAGTCCATGGTCGTCCTTTCAAGTCGCTCAGCGGATCATGTAGACCTTCTTGATGGTCTCGTGGACGGTGCAGACGCCCTTCCAGTCCTGCGGAAAGAGCGCCGCGGTGTCGGGTTCGATCTCGATCACCTCGCCGGATTCGTGGACATAGGTGCAGCGGCCCTCTAGGAAATGGCAGAATTCGTCGCGGGTGACGTGGCAGTGCCATTTGCCTGGGGTGCAGACCCACAGCCCGCATTCGGAGCGGCCTTCCGGCCCCTTGTGCAGCAATTTGCCGGAGGTGCGGGATTCGCCCTCGATCATGGTGGGGATGATGCCCCAGTCGACGAGGTCGGTGAGGGCAAGCGGCGATTTCATGATTGGGGTCGGCATGTCGTGAAGCTCCAGTGGCTGGCTTCAGGCCAGCATGTAAATGTTGCGGATGGTCTCGTGGACGGTGCATTCGCCGGTCCAGCCGGCCGGGAACATGACCACCGTGGCAGCGGAGACTTCTATCACCTCGCCGTTGTCCGATCGGTAGGTCGCGCGGCCGGCAACGAAATGGCACAGTTCGTCGCGCGGGATCGCCAGCCGCCAGCGGCCGGGCGTGCAGACCCAGATGCCGGATTCCGGCTGGTTGTTCGGCCCCTTGTGGACGAGCCTGCCGGTGGAGTGCGAAGCACCTTCCAGCGCGTCGGGCTGGGCGCCCCAGTCGATCAGGTCGGTGCGGGTGGAGGCCTGGTGGAGGTGTGGGGCGGAGGAGGTTATGTGGGAGCTCCGCCATGCTTGTGCTTGACGTGCCCGCGCTATACGGCGGGGGCGCAAAGGAATGCCATACCCATCAGCCCGGGTCACAGCAGCTTCTCCAGCAGCCCCGCTGCCTTCTCGGGGCCGTTCTGCGCCTGCATCTGCGCCGACGTTTTCGCCAGCTTGGCCTTGATTGCCGGGTCGGTCAGGCAGGTTTCGATCTTGGCGATCAGCTCGGCATCGCTCCAGTCGTTGCGCGGCATGCCGAAGCCGTGGCCGGTCTCCTCGATCCGGGTCGCGTTGTCGTGGCCATCCCAGACATAGGGCATGATGATCGCCGGCTTGCCGAAATAGAGACACTCGGTGAACGAGTTGTTGCCGCCATGGTGGATCACTGCATCGACTTGCGGGATCACCGAGGGCTGCGGAAACCAGCTCTCGACGATGACATTGCCGGGCACTCGCGCGTATTGGTCCTTGTAGCCGCCGACATTGACCAGCGCCCGGTAGCGAGTCTCGGCCAGCGTCGCGATGATGCGCTTCAAGAGATCGACATCGCCGGCGCCAAGGCTGCCGAACGAGACGTAGAGCAGCGGCCCGTCATTGTTCTCGGCAAAGGTCGGCACGGTGTAGGGCTTCTCCTGCCGCACGCAGCCTTCCAGATACTGGAATTTTGCCGGGTCGAGCGGATGGCGGCGCTTGAACTTTGCCGCCTCGGGATAAAGCAACAGGTTGAGGTAAGGCGAGGCCTCGAAGAACTGGCCGATCGGATAAGGCGCTTCGTTGTTCGCTTTCAAAAACGCATTGAAGTCGTCATGAATCGGCTTGATGACCGCGTTGAAATGGTCGCGGTAGCGCTGATGGCAGGCGTGGTCGTTCTCGCCGCAGCCGGACAGATGCGGCGGGATGTCCTCGTCCTCGATCTCGTTTTCCGAGCAGGAGATGACGCGCACCCACGGCTTGCCATACTGCTTGATCGCCGGGAACATGATGACGTTGTCGACGCAGATGACGTCGGGCTTGATCGTCGCAAGCACGCTGGGCAGGTCCTTCTCAGCCCATTTGGCGCTGTCGACGATCGCCGTCCAGCAGTCCTTCACGTAATTGTCGACCTGGTCGTAGGGCGATTTGCGAAAATTCGGGATGTGGCCGTTGATGAAGTCTTCCCAGAACTTGGCCATCTGCTCGGGCGGCATCGGCTCGGACAGGTTGACCGGATGCGCCTCGAAGTCGTAGCCCTTGTAGACATCGACGAAACCGGGATCCGACAGGAACACCGCTCTGTGGCCGCGCGCCTCGACGGCCTGGGCGATGCCGACGGAATTGAGCGCCGGGCCGTGGGCCGCTTCCGGAAAAAACGCGATGGTCTTCTGCGCCATGAAAGTTCTCCTTCGATCACTCTGCGAAAATTCTGACGTCGGCGGCATCCCAGCCGAGCTCGACCGCATCGCCTGACGCGACCGGACGGCGGTCGGCGGCGTCGGCGGTGACGCGCACCAGGAACGGCTTTTGCGACAGAGTGGTGCGGACATGCAGCTGCAGGTCGAGCCCGTGATAGGCGAGCGCCTCGACGATGCCGGCAACACGGTTAGCCGTCTCTGGCGGCGGGAACAGCCGGATGCGTTCGGGCCGCACCGAAGCGACCGCCGCAGCGCCGGGCGAAAGTATTGCGGGAACCGTGCCTGATATTCGCGCACCATTGGCTGCCAGCACGCCGTCGGCGGCGGCTTTGCCCGGCACGAAATTCATCACGCCGATGAAGTCGGCGACGAAACGATCGGCCGGATGCTCGTAGACCGCATGCGGCGTATCGCATTGCAGCAGCTTGCCGTCCCTCAGCACCGCCATGCGATCGGCCATGACGAGCGATTCCTCCTGGTCATGGGTGACGATGACGAAGGTGATGCCGACCTCGTGCTGCAGGCGCTTCAGCTCCAGTTGCATGGCGCCGCGCAATTTCTTGTCGAGCGCGCCGAGCGGCTCGTCGAGCAGCAGCAGCCGCGGCCGCTTGACCAGCGCCCGCGCAAGCGCGACGCGCTGCTTCTGGCCGCCCGACAATTGCTCCGGCTTGCGGTCGGCGAAGGCGACGAGCTCGGTCGTCGCCAGGATCGCGTCGACGCGGGAGCGGATTTCCTTTGCCGGCAAGCGTTCCATTTCGAGGCCGTAGGAAACGTTGGCCCGGACGCTCATATGCGGAAACAGCGCGTAGGACTGGAACATCAGGTTGACCGGCCGCCTGTTGGGCGGGGTTTTGGCGATGTCGCGGCCGTCGAGCAGGATGCGCCCCTCATTGGGCGTCTCGAAGCCGGCCAGCATGCGCAGCAGCGTGGTCTTGCCGCAGCCCGAAGGTCCAAGCAAGGCGAAGAACTCGTTCTCGCGGATATCGAGCGAGATGCCGTCGACGGCCGTCACCCGGCCGAAATTCTTCGACACCTTGTCGATCGCCAGCAGCGTGCGCGGCTCGCTCATTGGCCGATGACTCCGCGGTTGAGCCGCTGCGACAGGGTCAGCGCGGTGATTGATACCGCCATGACGATGGTCGCCAATGCGTTGATCTCCGGCGTGATGCCGAAACGGATCATCGAATAGATCTGCATCGGCAGCGTGGTCGAGGCGCGGCCGGCGCCGGCGGTGAAGAACGCGATGATGAACTCGTCGACCGAAAGGGTGAAGGCGAGCAGCGCGCCGGCGACGACCGCCGGCAGGATGACCGGCAATGTCACCCGCCTGAAGGTGGTGACGGCCGAAGCGCCGAGATCGGCGGAGGCCTCGACGATCGACCAGTCGAAGCTTTTTAGCCGCGCGCGCACCACCGAGCAGACGAAGGCGAGGTTGAACACGACATGGGCGAGGACGATGGTGTGCAGGCCCAGGGTGAAATCGAGCATGGAAAAGAAGCTGAGCAGCGCGACCGCCAGCACGATGTCGGGAATGATCATCGGCGCAAAGATCAGCGCTTCGAGGCCGCTTCCATACTGCCGGCGCATTTCGACGCCGATCGCCAGAAGAGTGCCGAGCAGCGTGGCGATGGCTGTCGAGACCAGCGCCACGATCAGCGTGTTGAGGGCGGCGGAAAGAATCGCGGCGTTTCCGGCGAGCGAAGAATACCATTTCAGCGAAAAGCCCGACCAGACGGTCGGCAGCCCGCCTTGGTTGAAGGACAGCGCCACCAGCACGGCGATCGGAATGTAGAGGAAGGCGAAGACGAGGACGAGTATCGTTCGCAGGCCGAAGATGCGGGCTGGAGATGAAGTCATGGCTGACGTCCGATGGTCTGGAGGCAAGCGAGCGACGAGCGTCCTTCTCCCCGTTTATGGGGAGATACCGGCAGGCAGATGAGGGGCAGCGCCCAACGTTGCCGGCATTTGCGCCGCCCCTCATCCGCCCCTTCGGGGCACCTTCTCCCCGTGAACGGGGAGAAGGGAAAGAAGGGGGAGCGCTCAGTCATCGGCGCCTCCTTTCGCTTCGGCGATACGGCCCGCGGCGCGATCGGCAGCCAGGGCCTGCGCCGTCAGCACCAAAAGCATGATGGCGATCAGCGCCATCGCCAGCGCTGCGCCGAACGGCCAGTCATTGGCGGTCAGGAACTGGTCGTAGACAAGATTGCCGATCATCTGGAAGCGGCCGCCGCCGAGCAGTGCCGGCGTGACGAAATTGCCGATCGACAGCACGAAGACGAAGACCGCCCCGGCGGCGATGCCCGGCACCGTCAGCGGCAGTATAACCCGGCGAAATGTGGTCATGGCCGAAGCGCCGAGATCGCGCGAGGCCTCGGCCAGCTCCGGATTGAGCCGCGACAGAGGCGCGTAGCAGGCGAGGATGACGAAAGGCAGGTAATTGTAGACCAGACCGGCGATGACGGCGCCTTCGGTATAGAGCATCGACGGCGGCTCGCCGGTATAGCCGAACCAGCGCAAGAGCTGGGTGATCAGGCCTTCGCGGTTGAGCAGCACGATCCATGCATAGGTGCGGATCAGGTAATTGGACCAGAAAGGCAAGACGGCGAAGAACAGGAACACCGGCTGCCACCGGCGCGGTGCTGCCGCGATCGCATAGGCGGCGGCATAGCCGATCACCACCGCGATCAGCGTTGCCGTGCCGGCGATGCGCGCCGAATTGAGGAAGATGCCGGCATAGAGCGGGTCGAGCACCAGCCCGAAATTCTCCAGCGTGAAGCTGTATTCGATGCCGCCATAAATGCCGCGCCGGAAGAAGGCGAGCGCCAGCACCAGCGCGCATGGCACCACCATCAAGGCGGTGAGCCAAGCCAGCGCCGGCGCCATCAGCAAGGAGGAGCGAGAAGGTGTGAACGATCTCATGTCGCACCCTCCTCTGGCCTTGAGGCCATCTCAAAGGCATCGAAATTGTGTTTGGACAAGCGCCCCCTCACCCGGATTGCCAACCGAATTGCGAAGGGCAATTCGGGGCAATCCGACCTCTCCCCGAGGGGAGAGGAGGTCGCCGACCTTGGCGTCAGCCTCTTCTCCCCAGCGGGGAGAAGGTGGCCGCGAAGCGGCCGGATGAGGGGGTGCTGCGCCGGAGATTGGCGAGCGGCTGCAATCCAGCCGATCTCCCCCCTTGAGGGGGAGATGGCCGGCAGACCAGAGGGGGGCGTGAAGGAACGCAAGCCTGATTCCAGATGCCGAAACTACTGCGCCGCCTTGATCTCGCTGACGATCTTCGAATAGTCGCGCTGGGCGTCGCCGACGTCGCGCAACTGCTCGAACTTGACCAGTTCGGCCACAGGCATGTTCATATTTGGGAATTTGGCGAGGAAATCCGCCGGCAGGCTTTCCATAGCCGGCTTGTTCGGCACCTTGTAATCGATGTTCTGAGCCGCCCAGGCGTGGTTCTTGGCGTCCAGCATGAAGTTGATGAACTGGAAGGCGGCGTCCTTGTTGGCCGATGCCTTCATCACCACCATCGTATCGACCCACAGGTCCGAGCCTTCCTTGGGTATGGTGTATTTAATCTGCGGATTCTCGGCGATGCCATAGTTGCACCAGCCATCCCATGCCTGCACCATCAGCGCCTCGCCCGAAACCAGCTTCGAATAGAAGGTGGTGTCGTCATAGGCGAGCAAGGTCTTCTTGGCCGAGATCAGCAGGTCCTTGACCTCGGCGAGCTTGGCCGGATCGGTTTCGTTGACCGAATAGCCCTTGGCGAGCTGCCCGGCGGCAAGCAGCCAGCGGTCGGTCGCCAGCATCGTGGTCTTGCCCTTGAGCGCCTCGGACGGGGCGAGAAGATCGTTCCAGCTGGCCGGCTCGGTCTTCACCAGATCCGAGCGGTAGCAGAGGCCGGTGGTGCCCCAGGTGTAAGGCACGGAAAAATTGTTGCCGACATCGTGCGGCAGCTTGGCCGCCTCAGGATAGAGATTGGCGAGATTGGGGATCTTGGCGTGGTCGATCGTCTCGATCAGGCCGAGATTGTTCAGCACTTCTGCGAACGGCGAGGAAACGAAGACCACGTCATAGCCCTTGCCGCCCGAAGCAACGAGCTTGCCCATGATCTCCTCATTGGTGGCGTGAACGACGACCTCGCCGGAAACGGCGGTCGCTGCTTTGAAGGCGGCCATGGCGTCCGGCGCCATGTAGCCGTCCCAGTTGGAAATGACGAGGTCGGCGGCGGCCGCCGGCGCCGACAACGCCATAGCGAGGCCAAGCGCGATCGCGGATGTTTTTAACGAACGGTGCCGCAGGGTGGTGGCGGTCATGACAGACTCCCATTCTGGTTGATCGTCGAATTCAATCAATCGTCGGACCAGCGCTTGCGACGCGCTTCGATCCTGTTCCCCGGTCTTTTTATTGCCGATTGAACTAACAGTACTATTGCAGAAAAAAGTACGTCAATCCATAATTTGTCAAAATCGCCGCGAAATCCAGCCGATCGCGCCCGCAAAGGCAATCGGTCAAACCGCGGCGGTCGAGCCCGTTCACGAGAAACGCCATGCAAGCCGTTGCCAGACGCCCGCGCACCAATCATCTTGATCTCGCGCAGCGCATTCTCGACGTGGCCCGGCAGCGCGGCTTTACGGCCGGCGCCCATCTCCCGGAACAGCAGATCGCCTCGCTCTGCAACGTCTCGCGAACCCCGGTGCGGGCCGCGCTGCGCCTGCTCACCGAAAAAGGCGTCGTACGCTGGGAAGCCGAATCCGGCTATCGGCTGGCTGTCGACCTCACCAAGCAGGCGACCCTTGCCACTGACCTGCCAAGCGCCGAGGAGGACGAACTCGCGGAGATGATCCTGCGTGATCGGTCGGCGCGCCGGCTGGATCAGACGGTGACCGTCGGCGCGTTGATGCGGCGCTACAGTGCCGAACGAAAGACAGTACTAAAAGCGCTAAAGAAACTGACAGACGAAAATCTTCTGGATCGCGCACCGGGACAGGCCTGGCTGTTCAGGCGGGCGCCTGACGATCCGGAGGCGCAAGGGGAAAGCTACGAGTTCCGCCTGCTGCTCGAACCCGCCGCCATTCTGGCGCCTGGCTTTCGGCTGGACGGGACCCGCGCGGCAGCCTTGCGCCAGGGCATGGAGGCGCTGCTGGCGCTGCCCGACGCCACATTCGATATCAGAGAGTTCCAGCGGCTGGACATCGACTTTCACGGCATGATCGCCGACGGCTCCAGCAACCGCTTCGTCACCGACGCGCTGTCGGACCATCTCAGGCTGCGCCGGCTGCCGGGGACTTATGCCGGCGTCAACGTCTTCCGGCTGAAGCAATCGCTGCGCGAGCACCTGACCATACTCGACCAGCTGGAAAGCCGGCAGTATGAAGTTGCAGCCGATCTGCTTCGCGTCCATCTGCGATTGTCCCGCAGCCAGCGACCGCAGGCGGCCAGTCGCGGCGCTCCCGCATTGTTCGGCATGATCAGCCGGCCGGATTGACGAGGACCACGAGAACAGTGACGCGCAAAACCAGCCCGACTATCGCGTTGTTTCCCGAAGCGAGCTTCGGTGCCGCGCTCAATTGCGTCGGCATCGCGCAGGCCTTGCGCGCAAGGGGCGCGCGGCCGGTGTTCATCTGTCACGCCGGCTTTTCCGGTGTGTTCGCCGACTACGGGTTTCAGGAATATCAGTTGCCGACCGACGATCCGCTGACCGACAGCGAACGCCAGAGCTATTGGCAGGCTTTCGTGCGCCGGCATCTGCCGCATTTCAGGCTGAGCCCGATCGACCAGCTCGAAACCTATGTCGCCCCGACCTGGGAAGCGATCGTCGATACCGCGGTCAATGCCGAGGCGCCGCTGCGCCAATTGCTGACCCGGTTGAAGCCGGACGCCGTGGTGCTCGACAATGTCATCATGTTTCCAGCACTTGCTGCCGCCGGCTGCCCATGGGTGCGCGTCGTCTCCTGCGCCGAGACCGAGCTGCCCGACGCCGATGTACCACCCTATCTGTCCGGTCTCGCCGCCGACGACCCCGATCGCGCGGCCTTCGAGGCGCGCTACCTGGCAGCCGTCGCTCCGGCTCATGACCGGTTCAACCGGCTTCGGACCGACGCCGGTCTTGCACCCTTGCCGAGGGGCCTTTTTCTCGAAGCTTCGCCCGATCTCAATCTGCTGCTGACCCCGACGATCGTGCGCAGGCAGCGCGCCGAGCCGCTCGACCCGGCCCGCTTCGTCTATCTCGAAGGCTGCGTCCGTTCGGAAGGGCCGTTCGACGTGCCGGTCTTTCCACGCAATGACGGGCCGCTGGTCTATTTCAGCTTCGGCAGCCTGGGCGCGATGGATGTCGGCCTGATCGAGCGCATGCTCGCCGTGTTCGACCGGCTTCCGGCCCGCTTCATCGTCAATGTCGGCGGTCTGCGCGACAGCTATCGCGCGGTTCCGGACAATGTCTATCTCGACGCCTGGTTTCCGCAGCCGTCGGTTGTCGCCAAATCCGATCTCTTCATCCATCACGGCGGCAACAACAGCTTTTGCGAAGCGCTGCGTTTCGGCGTGCCGTCGCTGATCATGCCCTATTGCTGGGACGGGCACGACAATGCGCAACGCGCCGAGGAAACCGGCGTTGGCCGCCACCTCAGCCGCGATGGCTGGAGCGACGACGAACTGGAAAACGCCATCCTTGGCCTAATGGCCGATGGCGAGATGCGCTTTCGTCTCAAGGAGAATGCAGCCACCATGGCACGGGCGCCGGGAACCGAAATCGCCGCCGAATCCATTCTCGCCCTCGTAAGGACGTGACCTGATGCTCAACACCACGACAACGGATGCACCGCAAATGACCGCAACGGACGATCCGAAGCGATGGCTGGAGCAGCAGGGGATCAGGGAAGTCGAATGCCTGGTGCCGGACGTGAATGGCGTGTTGCGCGGCAAGGCGTTGCCAACGGCCAAGTTCCTGAAGTCGCTCGAAGACCGCGCGCTCTACCTGCCGAGCAGCGCCTTCCTGGTCTGCATAGACGGCCGCTATTCCGGTTCCAACGACGAGGGCTTCGCCTATCAGGATCCCGACATGCGGATGGTGCCGGATGTCGCGACGCTCTGCCTTGCGCCCGGCGCTGGAGCTGAAAAGGCCTATGTCTTCGCCGATGCGTTTTACATGGACGACCGGCCGTGGATGGCCTCGCCACGTCATGTGTTGAGAGCCGTGCTCGATCTCTATCACCAGCGCGGATGGCGGGCGGTGGTGGCGCCGGAGCTCGAATTCTACCTGACTGCGCCCAATCCCGATCCCGATCGGCCGTTGATCGCGCCGGTCGGGCGCAATGGCCGCTCCGAAACCGTGCAGCACCCCTATGACATGGCGGCGCTGGAGGAATTCGAGCCGGTGATCCAGCGGCTCTACGACTATGCCGCAAAGGCCGGGCTGCCGCTCGACACCTTGATCCACGAGTCAGGCACGGCGCAGTTGGAGATCAATTTCCTGCATGGCGACGCGCTGCCGCTGGCCGACAAGGTGCTGCTGTTCAAGCGGATGACGCGCCAGGCCGCGCAGCAATACGGCATGCATGCGACCTTCATGGCCAAGCCGATCGCCGCACAAGCCGGCAGCTCGATGCATCTCCACATCTCGGTCGTCGACGAGGGAGGGAATAGTCTGTTTGCCGGGCGCGACGATGCCGACACCGAGATGTTCGGGCATTTCATCGGCGGCCTGCAGAAATACATTCCCGAGGTGATGCCGCTGTTTGCGCCGAACGTGAATTCGTTCCGCCGCATCCGGCCCAACCACAGCGCGCCCGCCAACATCGAGTGGTCGCACGACAATCGCTCCTCCGGCCTGCGCGTGCCGGCCGGCGGGCGGGCCGCGCGGCGGGTGGAAAACCGGCTGCCCGGCGCCGATGCCAACCCGTATCTGGCGATGGCCGGCTCGCTGCTCTGCGGCTATCTCGGCGTCGAGGAAAAGCTCTCGCGTTCGGCCGAGGCATCGGGCAACGCCTATCGCAGCAAGAGCACGCTGCCGAAAACCATGGAGGAGGCGCTCGACCGTTTCGCCGCCTGCAGTCCGGTTCGGGACTTGCTCGGCGAGGATTTCGTCCAGACCTATTTGCGCGTCAAAAGCGTCGAACTCGACCTGTTCCAGAGCGTCGTCACCAGCTGGGAACGCGACCACCTGCTGCTCAAGGCCTGACTATGAGCTTGGATTCTGGGGGCTTCAATTCCGGCCTGGACATCGGCAGATCCTACTATGTCGCGACCGCCAATCCTGCCCCGGATCATTCGGCGCTGCAGGGCGACGTCGACGCCGATCTGGTGGTGGTCGGCGGCGGCTGCACCGGCCTGTCCGCAGCCCTTCATGCCGCCGAGCGCGGGCTGAAGGTGGTTCTCCTCGAAGGCGGCAAGATCGGCTGGGGGGCGTCGGGGCGCAATGGCGGCCAGATCATCCCCGGCCTGCGCAAGGGCGCCAAGGGCCTGGTCAAGCTTTATGGGCCCGAACGGGCGCGGGCGCTTTTCGCTCTCGCCCTTGAGGCGCGCGGGCTGGTGCTCGACCTGATCGAGCGCCATGCCATCGATTGCGACCTCCGGCTCACCGGCCATCTGGCCGGTGCGATAAACGGCTCCGACCTCCGCGACCTCGAGGAAGAGGCCGAGTGCCTTGCCGTCGTGATGAACTTTCATGACGTCGAGATGCTGTCTGCAGCGCAGGCGCGTGAAATGGTGAACACGCCCTATCACGGCGCCATGTACGAGAAGCTCGGCGGCCATATGCATCCGCTGAACTACACGCTGGGTCTTGCCCGCGCCACGGCAGCGGCAGGCGTTACCATCCACGAGAATTCGGTGGCGCTGCGGCTGGAGCGGGAACCTTCCATCCGGGTTTCCACGGCCAAGGGCACGGTCCGGGCCCGGCATGTCGTGTTGGCCGGCGACGCCCTGCTTCAGGGGCTCGAACCACGCGTCAACAGCCGCATCATGCCGGTCGGCAACTACATCATCGCCACCGAGCCGCTTGACGACTCCAGCGACGTCATCCCAAGCAATGCCGCCGTTTCCGACACACGCTTCGTCGTCAACTACTACCGGCTGTCGGCCGACGGCCGCCTGCTGTTCGGCGGTGGCGAGCGCTACACGCCGTCGCCGCCCGCCGACATTGCCGGCTTCGTGCGGCCGCATATGGAAAAGACCTTTCCGCAATTGCGCGGCCGCCGCATCGAGCATGCCTGGGGCGGGCTGGTCTCGGTGACGACATCGCGCCTGCCGGATGTCGGCCACTATGGCGAGGTCTATTTTGCGCATGGCTATTCAGGCAAGGGCGTGATCCTGTCGACGCTGTCGGGAAAGCTGCTTGCCGAGGCGATCACCGGCGATGCGTCGCGGCTCGATCTGTTTTCGACGCTGAGGCCAATGCCGTTTCCCGGTACCGCACTGCGCGGCCCGCTCTATGTCCTCGGCATGCTCTGGTACGCCATGCGCGACCGCATCAAGCATTGAGCAAGCGGTCCACTGCCGCCGTGGTCTTGCGACGGAGGGCGGCAACGCAGCTTCGCGACAAATTTGACCATGTGGACAAAGGTCGGACGCCGTTCCATAGTTCCCTCGCCTGATATCCAAAGAAACAGCCGGCTCGACACGGCGCCAATCAGAGGGGCATGCAATGGAAAACGGGAAGAGCAAAATCCAGTCGAAACGCGAAGGACTTTCGCGACGCAATTTGCTGGAACTCGGCGCGCTCGGCCTGGCGGCAGCCATGCTGCCGGGCAGTGCCTTGGCGCAGGACAAGAAGCTGAAGGTGGCGGCGATCTTCGCCACGCCGACCGAGGAGCCATGGGTCCACCAGATCCATGTCGCCCTGCAGAGGGCCGAGAAGGAACTCGGCATCGAGTACAAATGGTCGGAGAAGGTGCAGACGGCCGATTTCAGCCGTGTGATGCGCGAATATGCGCAAGGCGGCTATGAGCTGGTGCTGGGCGACGCGTTCGCTGCCGAACGCGAATCCCGCCGCACCGCCAAGCAATTTCCGAAGGTCGCCTTCCTGTTCGGCTCCGGCGCCGGGCCGGCCGAGCCGAATTTCGCTGTCTTCGACAACTGGATCCACGAGCCCGCCTATCTCTCCGGCCTGATCGCCGGAAAGATGTCGAAATCAGGCACGATCGGCGCCGTCGCGGCGATGGGCATTCCGGAAGTGAACCGGCTGGTCAATGCCTTCTTTGCCGGCGCCCGCGAGGTCAATCCTGACATCAAGAGAAAGGTCGCTTTCATCGGCTCCTTCTTCGACCCGCCAAAGGCCAAGGAAGCGGCTATCGCCCAGATCGACGCCGGCGTCGACGTGATCTATGCCGAACGTTTCGGCGTCATCGAAGCGGCGGTCGAGAGGAAGATCCTCGCCATCTCCAACATGTCCGACCAGTCCAACCTCGGCCCGGACACGGTGATCACCGGCCCGGTCTGGGATATGTATCCGACGGTCGAGCATGCGATCAAACTGGTCAAGGCCGGCGTCTTCACCGCGCAGGATTACGGCGATTTCTCGCGCATGGCCAAGGGCGGCTCCTTTCTGGCGCCCTATCACAAATTCGACAAGACGCTGCCCGCCGACGTCAAGGAGCTGGTCGAGAAGAAAAAGGCCGAAATCCTCGACGGCAATTTCCGTGTCGTCGTCGACGAGAACACGCCGGTTTCGGATTGAGCGCAGTTTTTTTGGGGTTGGCGCTGCACCCCCCCTCTGACCTGCCGGCAGGCCAGAGGGGGGGTGCAGCGCATCCCTCAAATCATAAGCCAATTCAGGAGCACCCTCGCCTTTGCCCGCCCCTCTCATCGAAATGCGCGGCATCTCCAAGAGCTTCGGCGCCGTCATGGCGAACGAGGCCGTCGATCTCAGCGTCGCGCCGGGCGAGATTCTCGGGCTGCTCGGTGAAAACGGCGCCGGCAAGACGACGCTGATGAACGTGCTGTTCGGCGCCTATGCGTCCGACGCCGGCGAGATCCTGGTTCAGGGCCGGCCGGTGACGATCAACAGCTCGGCCGATGCGCTCGCCGCCGGCATCGGCATGGTGCACCAGCATTTTCACCTGGCGCCGCGGCTTTCGGTGCTGGAAAACCTGCTGATCGGCATTCCCGGCAAATCGGGCCGGATCGACCGCGCCGGCGGGCTGGCGCGACTGGCGGATATCGGCCGCCAGCATGGCCTCACGCTCGATCCGGATCGTCCCGTCTCGGCGCTGTCGATCGGCGAGCAGCAGCGGCTCGAAATCGTCAAGGCGCTGTTTCGCGGTGCAAGGCTGCTGATCCTCGACGAACCGACGGCGGTGCTGGCGCCGACAGAGGTCGACGGGCTGTTTTCGGCGCTGCGATCGATGACGGCCCAGGGTCTCGGCATCATCTTCATCTCGCACAAGCTCAACGAGGTCAGGGCGTTGACCCATCGCTGCGTCGTGCTGCGGCACGGCCGCGTAACCGGGCGCGTCGATGCACCTGCCAGCACGACATCCTCGGAGATGGCGCGGCTGATGTGCGGCCACGAGATCGTTCCGCCGGCCAGGGGACAGTCGACACCGGGTGCCGCGGTGCTGACCCTGGACGGCATCTCGACGTCGCGCCATTCCGGCATGGCGCTGCGCAATGTCTCGCTTTCGGTGCGCGCCGGCGAGATCCTCGGCATTGCCGGTGTCTCGGGCAACGGCCAGCGGGCGCTTGCCGAGGTGATCTCCGGCGTTCGCGCCCCCGATGCCGGGCGGATGACGATAGCCGGCAAAGCTGTCTCGCGGTTCTCGCCGCGCGAGGTGCAGGCGCTCGGTCTCGGGCGCATCCCGGAAGACCGGATGACGACGGGACTGGTCACCAATCTGCCGCTCGCCGATTCGATGGTGCTGCCGCGTATCGGCATGGCGGCGTTCAGCCGCAACGGACTGCTCAGGCCGGATGCGATCCGCGCCTTCGCCGAGGCGCAGATCAAGGCGTATGACATACGCTGCCCCGGGCCGATGACGCGGGCCGGAGCGCTGTCCGGCGGCAATCTGCAAAAGGCGCTGCTGGCGCGTGAGCTCGCCTTCGACCCCAAGGTGCTGATCGTGTCGCAGCCGACGCGCGGCCTCGACATTGGTGCGGCGCGCTTCATCCACGAAAAGTTCCTCGACATGCGTGCCAGGGGCTGCGGCATCGTCGTCATCGGCGAAGACCTCGAAGAGCTGCTGATGCTCTGCGACCGCATCGCGGTGATGTATGAGGGGCGCATTGCCGGCACGCTGGCCAGCGCCGACGCCACCATCGCGCGGCTCGGCCTGATGATGACCGGGGCGGAGGGCCATGGTTGATGTTCCGCCTCGAAGCCCGCACCTCAACGCCCGCCTGGTTCAACCTGGCTCTGCCGCTGCTGGCCATCGGCGCGACATTGGTGCTGTGCAGCGGCCTCATCGCGCTGGCCGGCGCCGGGGTGATCGAGGCCTATGGCGTGATGTTCGCGGCGTCGCTGGGCGACAGCTACGCGATCACCGAAACGCTCGTGCGTGCAACACCGATGATCTTCACCGGGCTTGCCGTGGCGGTCGCCTTCCGCGCCAAATTCTGGAATATCGGCGCCGAGGGGCAGTTGCTTGCCGGTGCGGTGGCGAGCTGTGCCGTCGGCGCCATTCCGATGCCGGGGCCGCTCGCCATGCTGCTGATGGCGCTCGCCGGCGCCGCCGCAGGTGCTGCGGTCGCCCTGATCCCGGCGACGCTGCGGGTGAAATTCAAAGTCGATGATGTCGTTAGTTCACTGCTGCTCAACTCGGTCATCTTCTACGCGTTGATGGCACTGATTGAAGGCCCTTGGAAAGACAGCTTCAGCGGCTACCCGATCTCGCCGCCGATCGAGGATTCGGCGAATTTCCCGGTGCTGCTCGAAGGCACGCGGCTGCATCTCGGCGTCGTGGCGGCTTTCGTGGCCGCACCGGTCATCTGGTTCCTGATTGCGCGCACGACGCTCGGCTTCAGGATCAGGGTGATCGGCGAAAATCCCGAGGCCGCGCGCTATGGCGGCATCCATGTCGAGCGGGTGCTGATCTCGACGGCGCTGCTGTCCGGGGCGCTCGCCGGCCTTGCCGGCGTCAGCGAAGTCGGCGGCGTCCACTTCCAGGTGATGAGCGACATCTCGCCGGGCTATGGCTATTCCGGCATCGTCGTCGCCATGCTGGCGAGGCTCAACCCGCTTGGCGTGATGCCGGCGGCGCTGTTCCTCGCCGCCGTCATGACCGGCGCCGAGGCGATGTCGCGGGCCACCGGCGTTCCGGCCTTCCTCAGCGACGTCATCCAGGGCACCGCGCTGCTCGCCATGCTGGTGGCGCTGCTGTTCACGGCCTATCGCATCCGCCGCGTCGGAGCCGCATGATGAGCGTCGTGCTCGAACAGATTTTTCAGGTCGGCTTCCTCGCCGCGATCATCCGCATCGCCACGCCTTTGGCTTTCGCGACGCTGGGCGAGATGTTTTCGGAGCGGGCCGGCGTGCTCAATCTCGGCATCGAAGGCATCATGCTGTTGTCGGCGATGACCGGCTTCACCGCGACCAGCCTCAGCGGCAGCCTGTGGCTCGGCGTGCTTGCGGCGGTGCTGACCGGTGCGCTGATGGGTGCCGTGCATGCGCTGTTCACGGTGGCTCTCGGCCTCAGCCAGCATGTCTGCGGCATCGGCGTGACGCTGTTCTCGTCGGGCCTCGCCTATTTCCTTTACCGGCTTATCTTCGGCCAGCAATCGGTGCCGCCCAGCATCAAGAGTTTCGAAACGCTGCCGATCCCTGTTCTCTCCGACATCCCGGTGCTCGGACCAGCGGTGTTCAACCAGTTTTCGCTGGTCTACATGGCGATGGCAGCCGTTCCCCTTGCCGCCTTCGTGCTCTATCGGACGCCGTGGGGCCTGTCGGTGCGCATGGTCGGCGAAAATCCGCGCGCCGCCGATTCGGCCGGCGTCGGCGTCATCGCCACGCGCTTCCAGGCGGTGATCCTTGGCGGTGCCCTGATGGGGCTGGCCGGGGCTTTCCTGTCGATGGTGCAGTTCAATGCCTTCACCTTCGGCCTCGTCTCCGGGCGTGGCTGGGTGGCGATCGCGCTCGTCGTCTTCGGCCGCTGGGATCCCTGGCGTTCGGCAGGGGCCGCCCTGCTGTTCGCCTTCGTCGATGCCCTGCAACTGCGCATGCAGGCGAGCGGGCTCGGCCATATCCCTTATGAGGCGTTCCTGATGCTGCCCTTCATCTTCACCATCGTCGCCATGGCGGTGATGTCACGCAACGCCGTCGCGCCTTCGGCGCTGCTCAAGCCGTTCCGCCGCGAAGAACGCTGACAGGCCGGGGATGGGAATTCTCAGCCACTGCTTAGCGCCCGCATCACATTCGGCAGCGCCGGCAGCGTCAGCAAAACCGTGCCGGCAAGCCAGATCGACGCGACGACGATGCTCCTGGGGCGCGCCGACCAGCGCTCATAGAGCGCGGCCGGCACGCCGGCGAGCATGATGGTCATCGTCGACAGGATCAGCGCACTTGCCATGTAGACGATCTGGCTCAGGGGAGGCGCCCAGCCCGGATACCAGATCGGATAGAACAGGAACACCATCAGCACCCACGGCGAAAAGATGCCGTTGACGATGGCGACCGCCATGACCGGGACAAGAGCGTTTTTGTCCATTGCCTCAACCCCCCTGCGAAGCCATCGGCGCAATGCCGAAATTGATCAGAAAGACGAGGTAGAACACGCGCAAGGCCATAAGCCAGAGCACGCTGAAGACGATCACCACCGGCTGGGTCAGGATCGACGGCGTAATGCTCCGCACGGCCCGCAGGAACGGGTCCGTGACACTCTTGAAGAAGCGCCAGATGTAGTTGTCCCAGCTTTCGGGCACGAAGAAACCGAGCACGAGGCGACCGATCAGCGTGTACATCACCGCGGCAAGGACGAAATTCGGGATGTGGAAATACCAATAGGACCAGAAATCGTTCATGGGGGAGTTTCCAAGCAGCGGCGGCGCCGCGTTATGCCAGCGACGCCCCCGAAATGAAAGCGGGGTCCGTCACCGGACCCCGCCTTGAGCGCCGATCGCTATGCGCGATCAGGCGGTCTTTTCTTCCATCATCTGCTTGCCGCGCGGCACGCGGATTTCCTCGATGAAATCCTGCATGTCCCGGGACGGCGCCCTGGTGAGAAGGCTGACGATGATCATCACGGCGAAGCCAACCGGCAGTCCGAAGGCCGCCGACGAAATGTTCTTCACGCCCCACCACAGTTCCATATTCGGCGTCGCCTTGTCGAAGTCGGCGCCGTACTGGGTCATGACAAGGTAGAAGATGGTGATGCCGAAGCCCGCGATCATGCCGGCAACCGCACCGGCCGAGTTGGCGCGCTTCCACCAGACGCCGAGCACCAGCGCCGGGAACAGCCCGCCGGCGGCAAGCGAAAACGCCCACGACACCATCGACAGGATGTCCGACGGCTTGGTCGACGCGACGTAGGCGGCCAGCACGGCGACCATAACCAGCAAGATGCGGGACACGATCAGGCGCCGCGACGTAGGCGCATTCTGGTCGATCATCCTGTAGTAGATGTCGTGGCTGAGCGCGTTGGCGATGGCTAGCAGCAGGCCGTCCGCCGTCGACAGCGCGGCGGCAAGACCGCCGGCGGCGACGAGGCCCGAGATGACGTAAGGCATGCCGGCCATTTCCGGCGTCGCCAGCACGATCATGTCGGCGTTGAGGTTGATGTCGGCAAACGAAAGTGCCGTCACGCCCTTTTCGGCGCAGGCCGCGACGATCGCCGCGGAGTCTGTCGCCGCCTTGCCGCAGATCTGCACGAGCGTATTGTCGGCAGCGGCCCAGCGCATCATCCATCCGGCTTTCTCGGTGATGTTCTCGGGCGTCAGACCCGACGCCACCAGGTCGAGCATCGTCCACTTGGCGAACGCCGCATAGGCAGGCGCGGTGAAGTAGAGGATGAAGATGAACAGCAGCGACCAGGCGACCGAGACACGCGCTTCACGCACCGACGGGGTGGTGAAGTAGCGCATCAGGACATGCGGCAATGACGCCGTTCCGACCATCAGGCAGAGGATGAGCAGGAAGTAGTTCTTGGCATCGTAGCCGCCATGCACGAATGGGGTGATGTGATGCACGGTGATGCCCTGCGCCGTCTCAAGCGCGGTGATGTTCGCCAGCGCCTGGCCTTGCATCAATTGTGGGATCGGCACGCCGGTTTTCACCGTCGACATCCAGATGACAGGGATGAGATACGCGATGATGAGCACGATGTACTGGGCGACCTGCGTCCAGGTGACGGCGCGCATGCCGCCCAACATGGAGCACACCAGGATGCCGGCCAGTCCGACATAGACCGCGACGTTGAAGTCGATGCCAAGGAAGCGGGCCGAGATCAGCCCGGTGCCGAAAATCTGCGCGACGACATAGGTGAACGAGCAGGAGAACAGAACGATCACGCCGATGAAGCGGGCAAGATTGCCGCCGTAGCGCGCCGACAGGAAGTCGGGAACCGTGTAGGCGCCGAACTTGCGCAGATAGGGCGCAACGAGGATGGCCACGAGCACGTAGCCGCCGGTCCAGCCGAGCACGAAACCGAGGCCGTCATAGCCGAGCAGATAGAGTGAGCCGGCCATGCCGATGAAGGAGGCCGCTGACATCCAGTCGGCGCCGGTCGCCATGCCGTTGTAGAGCGCCGGTACGCGGCGCCCGGCGACGTAATATTCGCCGACGTGCATGGTGCGGCTCAGGATGCCGATCACCGCGTAGATGACGATGGTAAAGCCCATGAACAGGTAGCCGATGACAACATTTTCGACGCCCATGGCGCTCAAGATGGCCATCAGGATGATGAAGGCTATGAAGCCGCCGGTGTAGATGCCGTAGATGCGGCCGAGATTGGAGGTGAAGTCGCCTCCGCCTGCGGTGGTAGATGTCGTGTTAGCCATTGACGTTCCCCCGATCAATCTTCATGGACGCCATGCTCTTCGTCGATCGCGTTCTGGCGCCGTGCGAACCAGAACAGCATGACGACGAAGGCGATGAGCGAACCCTGAGCGGCCATGTAGAAGCCGAGCGGAAAACCAAAAATGACGATGCTGTTGAGTTGCTCCACGAACATGTGGATGACGTAACCGAAGAACACCCACAGGCCGAGCATGGTAAACATGAGGCTCTTGGTCTTGTTCCAATAACTTACGCGGTCTGGCGTCGCCATAGCTTGAACCCTCCCTTGGTTGGCAGCTTGCGAACCGTCTCGACCGCAAGGCGCCGTTTAAAGCTTGCCTCTTCCGCTGACGCGGAAGCCCTCCGGCATAGGTCGCGGCCAGGTATAGAATCAGCCGACCGTAACTTTGTATGAGTATCACTTCTTGTCGCGCCTGTTCATACGACTTTAGAATCGGTGAGAGGACTTGAATCGGTAAGAGGGCTGGCGGTGCGGCGTCGCGGAGGCTAAACGGTCAACATCGGTTGGAAACAAGACCGAAGGGAGAGCGCCGTGGGCCTGCTGAACAATTTGTTGCCCGAGTTCCTGCGCAAGCCGCAGCCGATCGTCAGCGTCGGCGAACTGGCTGACTTCATGGATTCTCGCGCCGCCTTCCTGGCCCAGAAAAGCATCGTCGAGTTCTGCCGCGTCAGGGCAGGAGTCTACTGGCAGAAGCTGTTCAGCGAGAAGGAGTTCCAGGCGGCGCTCAACCATTCACGCTGGCGCGCCTACCCTGCGTGTTACGCCATGATGGCGGAAATGGTGGAGGGTGCGCTGCGCGAACCCGCCGGCTTGCGCCAGCGAGGCCTGCCAGCGGCGCTGGAAAAAGTCGCCCTGGCAAGCTTCTCCAAATATGCCGTTCCGGCGGGCTCGCCCGCCACTTTCTGGGAGGACGCCGCCGAGCTTACACATCAGCGTCTCGCCGCCACCCAGATCGGCCCGCCGCGCCCGGTGCGCGAGATCCCCGAGCCGCTGGCGCGAACGGTTTTCGAGATGATACCGATCCACCCCAATCTGCTGACCAACGACTACGACTATATCTTCAACTTCCTGAGAATGAATCTTCTGCGCGCGCATGAGGATTTCCTGGTGCAGGCCGACCGCAGCGCCCTTGTCGATGAACTGCTTGGCGCCGCGCGCAGCTGAGTTTGTTTACTGTCCGAGCGTCGCCGGCGATGCGAACATCAGGTCCCGCACCAGGTCGGGTGCCGACTGAAGCCGCTTGATGAGGCTCTTGAGCTGTGCCTGCTGCTCGCGCGCCAGCGCATTGATCTCGACGCGGTTGGATACCGGTATACCGGAGTAGATGTCACGCGTCTGCTGAGCGAGCAGCAAGCCGACCAGCATGGCGTGGCCGGCTAGCATCGCCTTCATGTCGGGCCCGCCGCCAATATCCAGGGCGATCAGTCGCTCGAGCCGGGCACGCGTGTTTCGCTCGCGGATGCCGTGGCGAATTGCAAGCGTGCGTGCGGTCGCGACGATTGGAAAAAGGCCATGCTTCTTGATGTCCAGCCGGCCATTTTCAAGCTGAAAGCCGCCAAAGACAGTGAAGGGACTGCCGGTCGTCATCTGCTCGCCGAGCAGCTTCGCGAACACCGGCTCGGCGTGGGCGCGGTCATACGCATATTCGAGGAACTGCGCGGCCAGCGTCGTGTCACCATGCACCGGTCGCAGGTCGTAGACGATATCGACGTTGAGCAGGTCCTCAGGCCGCAGGCGGCGAACCCAATCCTCGACGCGCCCCTTCCAGCTGGAGAGGCTACCGCGGAATGCGGCATTCGAGGCCATTACCCCGCCTTTGCAATACGGCACGCCTGAGATGTCGAGCATGTCGGCGAGCCTGACCCCGAGATTCTTGAACCAGCGATCTTCGGGCCCATCCGGCTCGCCATCTGCAAAGACGATTGCGTTGTCCTGGTCGGGGGCCATCAGGCTTTCGCCACGGCCGCCTGAGCCGAGCACGAGCACGGCGTAGGCGCAGGGCGGCGGGCCGTGGCCTTCGATCTGCATCTGCTGTTCGGCAAGCACGGCGGCGCGGCGGGTAAGCGAGCAAAGTTCGTCGCTGATGATTTCCGCCACCACGCGCGGGTCGATTGCTTCGCCGAGGAGCGAACGTACCACGCCCGGCAGCATCGACCAACTGGCCGCCAGTTCGGCGGCATCCCTGGCATGTTCGATGGTGTCGTCGAGATCGATGGCAGCGGCGGCGCGGAGCCTCAACAGGTCGCGCGCCGAAAGCACGCCGACCAGCATGCCACCGTCATCGCGGACGGCGAGGTGGCGGACTTTCAGCCGATCCATGCGGCCGATCGCCCGGTAAGCGAAGGCGGCGGCGCGGATGCTTATCAGCGGTCGCGCTGCGATGTTTCCGACCGGCATGTCAAAAGCCTGCTCGGCGTCGGACGACATGCGGCGCAGCAGGTCACGCTCGGTAACGATGCCATACGCCTCGATCGCTTGATCCGGCGTTCCACGCTCGGACACGAGGACCGAGCTGATCTTGCGCTTGACCATGAGGTCGATGACCTGCCTTGTCGGTTTGGTCGACTTCACCACGACTGGCGGGCTGCTCATGAGGCTGCCGACGCGATGGCGATAGGCATAGGGATCAACCGGCTGAAACGCGGGAGCCTGGGGTCGCGACACCGGCTCGGCCCAGCCGGCGCGATGGCCGGCTTCGAGAGCGTCCGAAAGGGCAAGGCAGGCAACCTCGGCCTCTCCAAGTGTTCGGATGTTGCGCTTGCGCAACTCCGGAATCAACGCGGCAAAGATGTCTCCGGCCGCAAACGCATCGCCCAGAGCCGAATGCCGGCCGGTTATCTCCAGGCGAAGCCATCCGGCGATCGTTTCCAGCGAATGGTCTGCCAGATTGGGATTTGCTATGGTTGCAAGAAGCCGGACGCACAGCGCCCGAGGCTTTTTCCAGGGCAAGCGGGCGCGTCGGCATTCGCGCTCCAATACCGCCAGGTCGAAGCCGATCGAATGGCCGACGAGGATGCGGTCGCCGACGAACTCCTGGAATTGTGCCCATGCATCCGGGAAACTGCCGGCTCGGTCAACATCGGCATCGGTGATGCCGTGGACGAGCGAAGCCTCGGACGGGATTGCTTCACCGGGATCGATGAGGAGATCGAGCTGAGTTTCCCGGACGACCTTGCCATGCGCGATGCCGATCGCGCCAATCTGGACCACGCGCGCCCTGGTGGCGTCGGGCCCGGTTGTTTCGGTGTCGACGGCGGCAGCCGCAATTGCTATCAGCGGTGTCGCGCCGCTCGGCGGCTTCAATTCCGTCTCCTTCGGCATAGCCGATAGCCTTCCTCTGCCGGATGTTTTGCCCAGACAACGCCTGTCCGAGACAGCACCTGTCGGTGCGAAAAGGTTCGATCCGGCTTGCCATGCAACATAGAGCGCGCCGGCGGGCCGCGTCGATGGCCGAAGTCAGGCTATGGCGTTCGCAATGTTGCGCCGGGGAGTTGCGCGCCTGCACGTCCAGGCGGCACATTCGCCTTAAAGTGATTTGATACGGTCGCAGCGCTCGCACATTGTCGGCGAGCTTGCTGCCGAGGGCGCCGATGGATGAGATCAGGCGGGTTGCTGTGGGGTGCATCGGGCGCGCCGTCATGTTCGGCTCGCTTGCCATTGGCTGTGTCATGGTCGGATTCTCCTTCAACCCGGTGTCTGCATTTCGCTCCGGCGCGTTCCTCACGCTGACCATGGTTCTGGCGCTGATGTGGAAAGCCACGACCGCAGCCTTCAAAAATCCCAAGCACACCGAAGTCTGGCTCTACCTCGATGAGAAATCGCGCCCAGCCGATGCCTCGGCACGACGGGTGTTCGGCACCATCATGGGCGACGTTTACAGACTCTACGCCCGGATCGCACTCGGCGTCGCGGTCGGGTTCTTCCTTGTGTCGCTCGTGCTGATGCTGTTCGGCCTGGAAGCTTACAGGCCGCCCGCCAACTAGGCGGCCGCTCCGCCCATCCCTGCCCGCCCGCACGACCGGGCGTTTTGCCATCGGGCCGATCGGCCTCGGAAAGTGCCGCGGTAAGCAGCAAACAATCCAAATTGTCCTCAGGTTGGAGAAAAACATTCTAAGGATCGCTGGAAAATAGCACTCGACAAAGTCTACTAATTTAATAGATTAACGGCCGAGACGGAGGTCGATATGTCCTATTTCCAGAACGCCCACACTGCCCGCAAAGGCCAAAGGCTCGGTTCCGAGCAGACTTGGCGGCCGGCCTATGCGGGCGCCTTTGCCTATCTCGTCTTTGCCCTTGCGTTCGTGTTCACCGGGGCGGTCGTTCTAGGTTTTGTTCCCTGACTATGGAGCCCGCGAGTCATCGGGCCTGACTAAAGGGATAGCTGTCTGCCGTTTCGCGATATCGGAGTTGAATGAACCGAGTCCCGGTGCGCTTTCGCGCGCTTGACCCCAACGTGATGGAGGAGATGGCAATGCCGTTCGAGTTCACGCATGTTCCCGGTAAAACTCACCCGGCCGACCCAACCGCGCCGTTTTTCTACGATTTCGCGGAAACCGCGACAAAGCTGTCGCTGATCGAGGACATCGGTTTCCAGAAAATCGTCGTCGACGATCCGGCCGGGCTGCTGACCAATATGGATATTGCCGCCCGGGCGCTGGACCGCACTTCTTCGCTCGAGATCGTTCTCACGCATTGGGCTGGTGTAATCGACCCGACGGTGGCGGCACGGCAATTGGCGGCCCTCGACGCGAAAAGCGGCGGTCGGCTGTCGCTCAGGATGCTCAGCGAGCCGCTGAACGACGACGATGCCGAAACACGCCCGGTCGGTCATACGGTTGTCTGGCAGCGCATCGATGAATATCTGGTGCTGCTGAAACGGTTGTGGTCGAACGACAGGCCGTTCGACCATGAAGGCGCCTTCTACAGCGTCAGCGGCGGCTATGTGCCGCGCAAGGGGCCGCGTAGCGCCGGCGTGAGCATCCGCATGGGGGGACGGTCCGGAACGGCGCTCAGGGTCGCCGGGCGGCATGCCGATGTCTACGAGCTGACGCCGGGTTCGCTCGACGAGATCCGGCAACTGATGGAGCGGGTGCGCAATGCCGCCGCCGAACACGGCCGGGCCGGCAAGCTGCGCTTCGCGCTTCCCGTCCGGATCCGTTCGGCCGGCAACGCCGCCTGCCAGAAGGCGGTCGAAATTGCCGGACCGCCGGCACAAGTCGCGCTTTCCCTGCTTCCTTATGCTGCCCTGGGAATCGAGGAATTCATGATCGTCGGCGTCGACAGGCCACGCGAGATCGCAATGGCTGGCCGTGAAACGATCGCGCTGCTGCGCAACACTCTGGCGCGCCGCGAGGCTCCACCGCCCGGGGCGTTTGCGCCTCGCGTGATCCGCGAAGCACGCGCCGGCTGAGCGCGTGCTATACGCTTGGTGGTCGCCAACCCGAAGCGCGTGGCGGGGCCGCTCATTGCCGGCCTTTCCACATCAGCACCATGAAGTAAGGCCCGCCAACCAGGGCAGCTAGCAAACCCGCAGGAATCTGCCACGGGAAAATCAGCATCCGGCCGGCCCAGTCGGCCGAAACAAGCATCATGCCGCCAAGCATCGCCGATGCGAAAAGCTGCGGCAAGGCGCGTCGAAAGCCGAGCATGCGGGCCAGGTGCGGCGCCATCAATCCGACGAAACTAAGCGGCCCGATGACCAGCGTGGCTATTGTCGTCGGCACCGAGATAAGCACCAGGAGCACGACCCGCACGCGAAACAGGCCAAGCCCGAGCCCGCGCGAGGCGGCTTCTCCAAGCGGCAGGATTTCCAGCCAGCGGCTGGTGAGGGGCACGATGGCGAGCAGAGCAGTCGCCGCCACGGCGGCGATTGTGGCATCGGCGGCGGTGGCCCGGTAGGTGGAGCCGGACAGCCAGCCGATCAGCGTATCGAGCCGAGGATCGCCGCTGGCGAGCATCACCGCCGAGAATGCCGACGCCATCGTCGCCACGGCGACCCCGGAAAGCAGCAACCGATCAGGCGCGAGAGGCTGCTGGCGGCCGGCCGGCGAAACCATCGCCAGGCTGACCAGCGCCCCGACGAGACCGGCCGCGATCATCGCCGGACGGTTGACATCAGAAGTCGCGACGAAGAGCAGCAGGATGCCTAGCGAGGCGCCTCCTGAGATACCCAGCACCTCGGGCGCCGCCATCGGATTGCCGGTCATCCGCTGCATCAGCGTGCCGACCACGCCCAGCATCATACCAGCGCAAACCGCGACGACGATGCGAGGCGCTCTGAGCGGCAGCAGGTCGGCAAGTTCGGCGGCCGAGGCCACGTGCCAGCCGGTCGCGCCTCGCCCGACAACAAGCGCGGCGCAGAGAAGAAGCGCCATCGCGACGAGCCCCAGCAGCAGATAGGCCCACCCGCTGCGCCTGCGCACGGAAGCCAGCATGGTGCCGTCCCGATCCGGGCTGGTGCGCAATTTCGGCAGGAGAAGAAACAGCAGCGGCGCACCGAGGAAAGCAGTCGCCACGCCTGCCGGGATTTCGGAGGTAAACGGCAGGACCTGCACCAGCCGGTCGGTCAGCCACAACAGCATGGCGCCCGCAAGCGGCGCCCAGATCATGCGCTGGCGCAGGGTCCGTGCGCCGGCGAGCCTGACCAGCGCCGGCGCCGCAAGCGCCACGAAGCTGATGACGCCAACGGCTGCGACCACCATGCTGCTCAGCGCGACGGCGACGGTCATCCCGGCCAGCCGTGTCACCACGGGTTTCGTGCCGAGGCTTTCGGCTCCCTCGTCGCTGAGGTCGAGAAGCCGCAGTGGCCGGAGCAGAAGGAAGGCAGCAATGCCGGCCATCGCCAGCCATGGCGCGAACCCGAGCACCACGGCATCGCCGTTCTGGATTAGCGAACCGCTCTGCCAGATGAAGAGTTCCTCGGAATATTCGCGGTTGGCCGCCATCAGCAGGGCGCTCGCCGAACTGCATGTGAGGCTGACCACCAGGCCGGAAATGATGATCGCGACCGGCGAAAAACTCCGGCCCCGGGCCAGAGCCAAAACCGCCAGCGTCGACAGGGCGCCGCCGGCGAGCGCCACCCATTCGCGACCTTGCTCCAGCATCCACGGCGCGTAGAGCGTGGCGATCGTCAGGGCGACGGTGGCGCCGGCATTGGTGCCGATGGTCGTCGGCTCGGCGAGCGGATTGCGCAGCAGCTGCTGGAGCAGCGTGCCGGTCAGGCCGAGCGCCGCGCCGGCCAGCAGACTGATCGCCAAACGCGGCAGAAACGCATGCCGGTAAAGCAGCTGCCGCGGATCGGCAAAGTCGGTCGCCCCGAGCGACTGCCACCACATGTCGGCGGGCAACAGGCGCAAAAGCCCGGCAGCGGTGAGATAGGCGGCGAGCACCGCCGGCATGCCGACGAGGGCGACGAGCATCCCTGCCTTGAAACGAGCACGATGGCCGGCTGTGGACTGCATGATGGTCATGCCCGGGCCAAAAACGTCGCAAAACGGGTAGCGGCGGCTAGCCCGCCGAACGGCCATACCGGCGGGATTGTCCTGACGTTGCCGGCCTTGACGCAGGGAAGGTTGGCCCAGAGGCTGCTCTGGTCGATCCTGATCTTCACATGCGGCGGGATCGGATCGAGCGAAATCACGCGGGCCTCGCCGATCGCAACCAGTTCTTCGATGCCCAGCATGGAAAAGCCCCAGCTATCGGTCGGCGCCGTCCAGGCGTTGGTGAGGCTCAACCGGTCGAGCACGTCCTGGAACAGACTGCCCTTGCCGTAGACGCGGACGTGACGATCGTCGAACATGCTGACCACCGCGAGCGGCTGGTCTGCCCGCCCTGAAAACTGTGCCCTGATCTGGGAAATTGCCGCCGCCGTTTCCTGGACAAGGCGCAGAGCCTCAGCCTCGCGGCCGAGCTGTGAGCCAAGTTTCAGCGTCTCATTCTCGGCCTGGCGATAAGGCGCTTCGGTGCCATCGTAGAAGGGCACCGTATGCAGCGGCGCGATCCGCCTGAACGGAGCTTCGTCCAGCCCATAGCCATAGGCGCCGGTGATAAGATCGGGCCTGAGTTCCAGGAGCAGTTCGAGATTGGGCTCGCCGCGCGAGCCGAGATCGAGGCAGCCGGCAGGAAGAGCCGGTCCCGCGACCCAGTCGCGGTAACCTTTTGAGTCGGCGACCGCCACCGGGCCGATCCCGAGCGAGATGACCATCTCGGCCGAGGTCCATTCGAGGCAGGCGACGCGCGGCGGCGGAGCGGCATGCGCCGGGTCGCCGCGCACGCCTAGGCTCGTCGCGGCCAGGCCGGCCAGGCACCGGCGCCGCGTCAGTGGCGCCAATTGGGTCCGGGCCTGCACGCGCGGGTCACCATGTGTACTTCACCGAGCCGTTGATCCGGCGACCCTCGCCATAAAAGCAGCCGAAGCTTTCCGCGTAGCAGGAGGCGACATAGCGCTTGTCGAACAGATTGCTGACATTGAGGTTCAGCTCGGCGTTCCTCCATTCGTAGTGGAGTGCGGCATCGACAAGCGTGACTGCCGGCACTTTGAAAGTGTTGGCGTCGTCGCCGAAAGTCGAGCCGACATAGCGGATGCCGGCGCCGAGCCCGAAGCCTTCCAATTTGCCGCTGCCGACGGTGTAATTCGCCCACAGCGAGGCCGCATGCTCCGGCACGCCGAATGGGGTGTTGCCCTCATCGCTGATTGTCTCGCCACTATCGTCATCGACGGTGATCGAGGTGGCCTTGGTGATCTCGGTGTCGAGATATGTATAGGCCGCCCGGAAATCGAAGCCTGAATCGAGGCTGGCAACAGCTTCCAGCTCGATGCCGCGCGACCTGATCTCGCCGGTCTGGAAGATGTCGTTGGGCGCGCCAACACCGCCATTGCGCACGACATTCTGCCGGGCCAGGTCGAACGCCGAAACGGTGACGAAGGCGTTCCAGCCGACCGGCTGGTACTTCAGCCCGACCTCGTACTGCTTGCCGGTTTCGGGCACGAGCGGATTGCCGTTGCTGTCGGGGCCGGACACCGGCTGGAACGATTCGGAATAGCTGACATAAGGGGCAAGGCCATTGTCGGCGAGATAAAGCAGACCAGCGCGGCTGGTGAAGGCGTCGTCCTTCTGGCGGGGACCGAAAGCGCCGGCCAGATTGTCGTGGACTTTCGCGTCGGCCCAGTCCTGGCGGCCGCCCAGCGTCAGTCGCCAGTTGCCCAGCTTGATCTGGTCCTGCGCGTAGAGGCCGACCTGCGATTGGGTGGTGTCGGTGTCGGTATAGGGCGTCATTTCGCCGACCGGGTAGCCATAGGCCGGGTCGAATATGTTGAAATCATCGTCGGTCATATCGTTGGTGGCGGCATAGTCGCGGTAGGTGTAGCGCTTATAGTCGAAGCCGAGAAGCAGCGTGTGGGCGAGCGGCCCGGTGTCGAAATCGGCCTGCGCCTGGTTGTCGATGGTCACGCCGCTGAGCTTGCTGCCGCCGGCATCGGCATAGCGGGAATAGTCGCCCTCATCATTCAGAAGCCCGCCGCCGAAGACGCCTTCCTCATAGTGCTTCAGATAGACGTAGCGGGCATGCTGGCGAACCTGCCACGTCTCGTTGAAGCGGTGATCCAACTCGTAACCGATCGACGCCTGGTCGTTGTCGTAGGTGTCGAAGCCCGGTTCGCCGACGAACATGCTGTTCGGCAGGTATTTTCCGTCCCTGCCCGGCCTGATCGTGCCGTATGCCGGCAGATACTGCATCGCCCAGCCGGACCGGTCGCGCTGATAGTTGGCGAGGATGGTCAGGCTGGTATCGGCATCGGGCTGCCAGGTCAGCGCCGGCGCGATGAAGATGCGTTCGTCCTCGACGAAATCAGTCTGCGTATCGCCGGTGTGGGCGGCACCGGTGAGGCGGAACAGCAGCGACTTGTCGGCGTTGACAGCCCCGCTGAAGTCGAACTTTCCTTCATAGCGGTCGAAGCTTCCGGCGCCGAACTCGACCTCGCGGAGGTTCTCCTCGGTCGGGCGCTTGCTGACATAGTTGATGATGCCGCCAGGACTTGCCTGGCCGTAGAGAACCGATGCCGGCCCGCGCAGGATTTCGTAGCGTTCGGCACCGTAGGAATCGAGCGCCGTGAACAGCGTGAAATTGCTTTCCTTGAGTTGCAGCCCGTCCTTGTAGAAGACGCCGCTGGAGTTCGAAATGCCGCGCATCTGCAAGCCGTGGCCACGATTGTCGGTGCCGTAGAGATTGCCGGTTGCGCCTGGCGTATAACGCAGCGCACTGTTCAGGCTGTCCACCGCCTGCGCTTCCATCTGGTCTTTGGTGATGACCGATATCGACTGCGGCGTCTCGATCAGCGGTGTTTCGGTCTTGGTAGCGGTGGAGCCCTGGGTGGCGACATAGCCGTCGACCGTCCCAAAGGCGCTTTCGACGCGTTCCTGAATATTGATCGGGTCGAGAGTGGTGGTCGCCTCCTGCGCGACGGCGTGACCGCCGCCAAGCAGCACCGGCAGCGACATCGCCGCGACCAGCAGGTTTCGGCGCGCAGTCACTTCGCTTTGAGTTCTTCCGCGACCTGAACCAACGACCATCTCGGCGCGCTCCACATTTCGTGTTTCGACGCAAATCCGGCGCGTCACGACATTTTGTTGACTCAAAAAGTCATCTTCATTGTTGACTAGTAAACTCATGTTTCATAGTCAACCGGACATCGGCGCCCGCAAACCGGATTGCCGAAAACCGGATTTCGAAATGCGCGCGCAAAGCTGGAGGAAGGCCGAGACCGTGGCAGGAATTCATGCCCAGACTGCCTTTCATGTCGAAGCCGTGCGGTTCGCTGTCGGCGAGCGGACGCTGCTCGGTCCGGTTACACTCGAGTTGCAACGCTCGCGCGTCTATGGGCTGATCGGGCACAACGGCTCGGGCAAGTCGACGCTGATCAAGCTCCTGGCGCGCCAGCAGCCGGCAAGCTCGGGCGGCATAACCTTCGCGCAGCGGCCGCTGGTGCAGTGGCGCGCGCGTGAACTGGCGCGCGCGCTCGCCTATCTGCCGCAGACGATGCCGGCGGCGACCGGCCTGACGGTGCGCGAACTGGCGACGCTCGGCCGCTATCCCTGGCACGGCGCGCTCGGCCGTTTCGGGCATGAGGACAGGCGCCATGTCGATGAGGCGCTAGTTTTGACCGACATGGCTGACTTCACCGACCGGCTGGTCGACGAATTGTCCGGCGGCGAGCGCCAGCGCGCATGGCTGGCCATGCTGGTGGCGCAGAATGCCGGCGTCATGCTGCTCGACGAGCCGATCTCGGCGCTCGACATCGCCCATCAGGTCGAGGTGCTGGGGCTGGTCAGGGACCTCAGCCGCAAGCGCGACCTGTGCGTCGTCGTCGTGCTGCACGATCCCAACATGGCGGCGCGCTACTGCGACGAATTGATCGCGCTGAAGGACGGCAGGCTGCTGACGCGCGGCACGCCGGACCAGATCATGCAGGGCGACGTGCTCAAAGGAATTTTCGGTGTCGAGATGGGCGTGTTTGCGCACCCCGTCACCGGCCAGCCCATCGGCTATGTGCAATGAGGCCACTGTGAGAATAAGGAAGAAGCCCTTGTCCAGACATGGTTTGTTCGCGGCGTTGCTCGCATCCGCCATCCTGTCGGCTGGCGGCGCAGTCGCCCAGGAGCAACCGGGCGCGGCCCCGGCGATCGAGGCGCCGGCTCCAGTGCCTGGGCAGGCTGCGCCAGACGCCGCCGCGCCACCGGCGACGCAGCCCGGCGTGACAACACCTATCGAGACAACGCCTACCGAGACTGGCCCTTCGACGGCAATCTCCCTGACCCTGCCGCGTGACCTGTCGCCATGGGGCATGTTCATGGCGGCCGACATCGTCGTGAAAGCGGTGATGATCGGGTTGGCTTTTGCGTCCTTCGTCACCTGGACGATATGGCTGGCCAAATCGCTGGAGATCCTTGGCGGCAAGCTGCGCGCCCGCCGCGCGGCACAAGCGATCGGCAATGCCGCGACGTTGAACCAGGCCGGGCGCGCGCTTGGCCACAATAACGGTCCTGGCGCCCTGCTGGTGCGGGCAGCCGAGGAAGAGACTGCGCTTTCGGCCGGTTCGCTCGACCATGTGTCCGGCGACGGGCTGAAGGAACGGGTCACCTCGCGCCTGTCGCGCATCGAGGCGGCGGCGGCGCGGCGCATGTCGCGCGGCACCGGCGTGCTGGCGACAATCGGCTCGACCGCGCCCTTCGTCGGCCTGTTCGGCACCGTCTGGGGCATCATGAACGCCTTCATCGGCATCTCGCAGGCGCAGACCACCAACCTCGCCGTCGTTGCCCCGGGCATTGCGGAAGCCTTGCTGGCCACGTCGATGGGCCTTGTCGCGGCGATCCCGGCGGTGGTCATCTACAACGTCTTCGCGCGATCGATAGCCGGCTACAGGCAGATCCTTGCCGATGCGTCGGCAGGGGTCGAGCGGCTGGTCAGCCGGGATCTGGATTTCCGCACGGTCGCGCCGGCAAAGCAGATGGCCGCGGAATGAACACGGAGCGACGCCATGGCGGCTAGAATTCGAGAGAACATTGACGGCGATCTCGAGGAAAATCACGAGATCAACGTCACGCCGTTCATCGACGTGATCCTGGTTCTGCTGATCATCTTCATGGTCGCGGCGCCGCTGGCGACCGTGGATGTCAATGTCGACCTGCCGGGCTCGACCGCAACGCCTGCGCCTCGACCGGAGACGCCGCTGTTCCTGACGCTGAAGAACGATCTCAGCCTGGCGATCGGCAACGACAGCGTGCCGCGCGCAGCCTTCGCCGCCGCGCTGGTCGGCAGGACAAAAGGCGACAGGCAGACGCGCATCTTCCTGCGCGCCGACAAGGCGGTCGGCTACGGCGAGCTGATGGAGGTGATGAACCTTTTGCGCGGCGCCGGCTATCTGAAGATCGCGCTGGTTGGCCTCGAGACCGCGCCCAGCGATGCCGCGGCGCCGCAAGTCGGAACCGGCCAATAATGTCGCCGGCGGCCGCCCTGCCGATGGCCGATCAGCGGCGTTTCGGCGCGCGCGAGATCGCCTGGTGGGCGGGCGCGGCTGCGCTGGTCCTGATGGCGCATGCCGCGGTCGGCTATGCGATGCAGAGCTGGCGCCCGGCCGAGCCCGATGGCGGGCCGCCGCAGGCGCAGGTGATCGAGTTGTCGCCAATGGCGCTCACGCCGGCCGAGCCGGCGCCGATATCGGATGAGATAGCGCCCGATCAGCCGGACCCGGCCGAGGAGCCCGAGATTGCCGAAACGGAGCCTCCGCCCGAACCGCCCGTCGAGCAGGCCGAGCCGGTCACCGAGCCGTCGGAGGCCGCTCCGGCCGACACGGTCGAGCCGACCCCGCCGACAGTGGCCGAACGGGTCGACCAGCCGCCGCTCGAGGAGGTCGTGCCCGAAATTGCCGAAGCCGTCACGCCGGAAGTGGTCGTTCCGCTGCCGCAGCCGAAACCGGTCGACAAACCCGTCGAGGCCAAGCCAAAGAAACAGGCAAAGACTGAGGTAAAGGAGCCGGCTGAGGTCAAGGCGAAGAAGCCTGTCAAAGAAGCCAAAAAGCGTCCGAAAAAGGAAATGGCCGCACCGCCGCGGACGACGGCCAGTGTCGCTGCGACATCCGCAGCCAGGGCGGCCGCCCCGAAATCGACCAAGGCAACGGCTGCGAGACGCGGGGACGCCAAGAAGTGGAACTCGCAACTGACAAGGTGGCTCAATCGGCACAAGCGCTATCCGAAGGCCGCGAAAGCCCGCCGTTCGGAAGGAACTGTGACCGTCTCCTTCATGGTGGCCGGCTCCGGCCGAGTGACGTCCGTTCGCATCACCGGTTCGTCCGGCGACCCTGATCTCGACCGCGGTGTACTCGACCTGCTGCAGGGCGCTACAGTGCCGGCGCCGCCAGAAGGCGTTAGCTCGCGTGTCAATGTGCCGTTGAGGTTCGACCTGCGGTGATTCGCCGCCGGCCGAGAGCCATTTGCCGCTTTCCAATTTCTACGTCGTGTTTGCAGATTGCGCGCTATTGTACTGTGCATTCGGCGATGATTTTCGAGTGCCAATTGTCATCTGGTTGTCACATACCCGCCATATACATCGATAATTCCGGATTCTAGGATACATGGATAAGAACACCGCTCTTCTCGCATTGGCAGCGCTTGGTCAGGACACCAGGCTCGAAGTGTTTCGCCTGCTGGTGCGGGCGGGCGCGAACGGTGTGCCAGCCGGCGAGATCGCCGCGCGCCTCGGTGCGGTGCAGAACACCATGTCGGCGCATCTGAAGGTCCTCGACCATGCCGGCCTGGTCCGCGCCGAGCGCGACGGCCGGACGATCCGCTACGTCGCCGACATGACCGGCTTTCGCGATCTGCTTGCCTATCTCATGGAGGATTGCTGCAACGGCGCGCCGGAGCTCTGCCAGCCGGTCATTCAGGCCGTAACTTGCAACTGCTAGAAGGGAGGACCACCCATGAATGACCCATACAACGTGCTTTTCCTGTGCACCGGCAATTCGGCACGGTCGATCCTTGCCGAAGCGATCCTCAACCGTGTCGGCGCCGGCAAGTTCAGGGCCTATTCGGCCGGATCGCGCCCGAAGGGAGAGGTCCATCCCTACGCGCTCCAGCTTTTGAAAACCCTCAACCACGACACGTCCTTCGCCCGCTCGAAAGACTGGCAGGAATTTGCGGCTCCTGGCGCGCCCGAGATGAATTTCGTTTTCACCGTCTGCGACAACGCGGCCAATGAAGCCTGCCCGGTCTGGCCGGGACAGCCGATGACCGCGCATTGGGGCGAGCCCGACCCGGCCGCCGTGGACGGCACCGACGCCGAAAAGCATCTGGCCTTTGCCGAAGCCTATCGCATGCTCAACAACCGGATCTCGATCTTCGTCAGCCTGCCGATGAACACGATCGACAAGCTCGCCCTGCAGAAACGGCTCGATGAAATCGGCCGCGATCTGCCGAAGGTCGGCTGACATCATGGCGGCTGACCTGTCCCGCCGCATCGTCGCGGAAGCGCTCGGCACGGCAATGCTGGTCGCGACGGTCGTCGGCTCCGGCATCATGGCGGATCGTCTGACGGACGATGTGGGTCTCTCCCTGCTCGGCAACACGCTGCCGACTGGAGCGATTTTGGTGGTGCTGATCACCATACTCGGACCGATTTCCGGGGCGCATTTCAATCCGGCGGTGACGCTGGTTTTTGCCCTCAGGCGGGAAATCGAAGCGAACGCTGCACTGGCCTATGTGATCGCCCAGATTGCCGGTGGCGTCGCCGGAACGCTGCTGGCGCACGCCATGTTCGAACTGCCAATTCTCCAGATCTCGCAAACCGTGCGGACCGGAAACGGACAATGGATTGCGGAACTGGTGGCCGCCTTCGGCCTGGTCTTCACCATTCTCGCCGGTCTTCGCTTCCGTTCGGATGCCATCCCCTGGCTGGTCGGCCTCTACATCACCGCGGCCTATTGGTTCACGGCCTCGACCTCGTTTGCCAATCCGGCAGTCGCCATTGCCCGGGCGGTTTCCAACACCTTCGCGGGCATCCGGCCGATAGATCTGCCGGGGTTTATTGTCGCCGAGCTGCTGGGCGCGCTGCTTGCGATGGCGTTGGCAGGATGGCTGCTCGCTGAACCCAAGCCAATCAGACAGATGAGAGCCGCGAAATGACCATCACCATCTACCACAACCCCGACTGCGGCACCTCGCGCAACACGCTGGCGATCATCCGGCAGTCCGGCGAAGAGCCTGAGGTGATCGAGTATCTGAAAAATCCGCCGCCGCGTGAACGGCTGGTCGAGCTGATCGCGGCGATGGGGATGACGCCGCGCCAATTGCTGCGCGAGAAGGGCACGCCGTATGCCGAGCTCAATCTCGCCGATCCCAAATGGACCGATGACGAGATCGTCGAGTTCATGCTGGCGCATCCGATCCTGATCAACCGGCCGATCGTGGTGACGCCGCTTGGCACCATGCTTGCTCGGCCGTCCCAAGCGGTTCTCGACATCCTGCCCAATCCTGAGATCGGGCCGTTCGCCAAGGAAGACGGCGAAGTCGTCATCGATGCGCAGGGCAAGCGCGTTGCCTGACCTAGTGCCCGAAGACTCGCTTCCGAACGTCGACGAAGACCAGTTCCGGCCGATCGACCTGCAGGCGCTGCTCGACGTGCCGCGGTCGATCCACAAACCTCGCGTGCTGATGCTCTACGGCTCGCTGCGCGAGCGCTCCTATTCGCGGCTTGCGACGGAGGAGGCAGCTCGCATTTTGCGCCGCCTGGGCGCCGAGGTGCGCATCTACAATCCCGCCGGCCTGCCGCTGCCGGATTCGACCTCGGCCGACCACGCCAAAGTCCAGGAGCTGCGAGACCTGTCGATCTGGTCGGAAGCGCAGGTCTGGTGCTCGCCGGAGCGGCATGGCTCGATGACGGGAGTGATGAAGGCGCAGATCGACTGGCTGCCGCTCTCGGCCGGCGGCGTCAGGACGACGCAGGGCCGCACGCTGGCGGTGATGCAGGTGTCTGGCGGCTCGCAGAGTTTCAACGCCGTCAACCAGCTTCGTCTCCTCGGCCGCTGGATGCGGATGATCACCATCCCCAACCAGTCGTCGGTAGCCAAGGCTTTCAACGAGTTCGACGAGGCCGGCCGCATGAAGCCGTCGCCGTACTATAACAGGATCGTCGACGTGATGGAGGAGCTGATGAAGTTCACGCTGCTCTTGCGCGATCGGTCCGCCTATCTCACGGACCGTTATTCAGAGCGTGTCGAAAGCGCCGAAGCGGTTGCCGAGCGGGTCAATCAGCGGTCGATTTGAGAGCGGGTGTGGTTGCTAATTCGATAATTTTCGAAATAGGTATTGACGCGGCGCTGTCTCAGCGCTAACTTATTTCCATGAAACTCGAACAAGCAGCAAAACAGCTTGAAGCGCTCGGCAATCCGACGCGGCTGAAGCTTTATCGCACGCTGGTGCGGGCAGGCGAAACAGGACGACCGGTCGGTTATCTCCAAGAGGCCCTCGGCATCGCTGCGTCGACGCTGTCGCATCATCTCCACCGGCTCATCCTGACCGGCCTGGTCACCCAGGAACGCCAGGCAACGACGCTGATCTGCCGGGCCAATTACCCTGTGATGAACGATCTCCTTGGCTTTCTTGCCGACGAATGTTGTGCCGATGCCGCATGCGGCCCGGCTGTCGGCGAGGCGGTTGCGTAACTCATTTTTGACTAGTATTTCCATAGTTCTAGAAACATAGAAGGTGTGCCATGGTTTCTGAAAACGATCTCCCGGTCGCCATCATCGGCGGCGGACCTGTCGGCTTGGCGGCTGCCGCCCAACTGGTCAGCCGTGGCCTGCCGGTCAAGGTTTACGAGGCCGGTGCTTCTGTCGGCTCGAACCTTCGGGATTGGGGTCATGTCCGGGTTTTCACGCCATGGCGTTATTGTGTCGATGCGGTCGCCCGAAAACTTCTCGAGAGCCATGGCTGGCAAATGCCGGAGCCGGAGGCGTTCCCCACCGCCGATGAGATCGTCGACCAGTATCTCGCGCCGCTGGCCAAGCTTGCCGAACTGGCGCCGTCGATTGAGACCAATGCCTGTGTTGTCGCCATTTCCCGCTGGGGAGCCGACAAGGTGTTGAGCAAGGCGCGGGAGACGCGGCCGTTCATGCTTGTGGTCGAAACGGCGGAAGGCACGCGCCGGGACAGCGCCCGTGCCGTCATCGATGCGTCCGGCACCTGGCAGACGCCGAACCCTCTTGGCGCCGGCGGCTTGCCGGCCGAAGGCGAGAGGGAATTTGGAGACCGCTTCGCCTACGGCATCCCAAATGTTCTCGGTCGCGACAGTCATCTCTATGCACGTCGCACGACATTGGTGGTCGGCGCCGGCCATTCCGCTGCCAATGCCTTGCTGGAATTGGCGGAGCTTGCGCAAACCGAACCGGGCACTTCGGCACTATGGGTGACGCGCAGCACCGACCTTGTCCGCATCTACGGCGGCGGCGATGCCGACGCCCTGCCGGCGCGCGGCGAGCTTGGCTCCGATGTCCGGCAGCTCGCCGAGAGTGGCCGGGTGCGGCTGGTGACCGGCTTTGCCATTGTTGCTATCCGTGAGGTCGACGGCCGCCTCGCTGTCGAAGGCCAGGCAAAGGACGGGTTGCGCACGCTCGACCCCGTCGACAGGATCATTGCCGCGACGGGGCAGCGCCCCGATCTCGCCTTGACCCGGGAGCTTCGGCTGGACCTCGATCCGTGGCTCGAAGGCGTCAAGGCGCTCGGGCCGCTCATCGATCCCAACGAGCACTCATGCGGCGACGTCCCACCGCATGGCCATCGCGAACTCAGCCACCCCGAGCCCGATTTCTACACGGTCGGCGTCAAAAGCTATGGCCGGGCGCCGACATTCCTGCTGCTGACCGGCTATGAGCAGGTCCGCTCGGTCGCCGCGGCGATCGCCGGCGACATGGCTGCCGCCGATGCCGTGCAGCTGGTGTTGCCCGCGACCGGCGTCTGCACTGTGCCCGTGTCTCTTTCAGGCGTTTCATCCGGAGCTTGCTGTGGCGGACCAGCGCCGGCAGCTGTCGATGCCTGTTGTACCGACGATGCCAAGGCAAAGGCGAGCGGCAAGTCGGGCTGCGGCTGCGGCAGCACGCAAGCAGTGCGCAGCGACGATCTCGAGATCGCCGCTCAATGAGCGACCGGAAAATCCCGGCTGCCGCGCTCTGGGCGTTGGGGCTGACGCAGATCATCGGCTACGGTACGCTCTATTACAGTTTTAGCATCCTGGTGCCGTCGATCGCGCGTGAGCTCGCCTGGCCGGAACAATGGGTTTTCGGCGCCTTGTCGGCGTCGCTGCTGGTGGGTGGACTGTTTGCGCCGACAGCGGGGCGCTGGGCCGATCGTTTCGGCGCCGGCCGCGTGATGACCTTTGGCTCGCTTGCTGCCGCAGCAGCGCTTGTCGCTTGCGCGGTTGCACCCGGCCGGGTGAGCTTCGTGCTGGCCTTGATGGCGATGGAACTGGCGTCTGCCTTCGTGCTCTACAGCGCCGCTTTCGTCGCGATCGTCCAGATCGGCGGCGCCAGGGCGCAGCGCAGCATCACCCATCTGACGCTGATCGCCGGCTTCGCTTCCACCCTGTTCTGGCCGCTGACGGCAGCACTGCACGAATACCTGAGCTGGCGCGAGGTCTATCTGGCCTTTGCGTTCATCAATGTCGCCATCTGCCTGCCCATCCATGCCTGGCTGGCGCGGCTGTCTCGTCGGGCGGACAAAAACGCTTCGGCGACACCTGCTGCCGCCGGCCCGGCGGGCGGACCGGTTGCCTTCACCGCGCGCGACCGCAGCAGAGTGTTTCTGCTCATGCTTGGCGGCTTCGCGATCGAGGGTTTCGTGCTGTCGTCGATCCTCGTTCACATGGTGCCGCTGACGGCGGCGCTCGGGCTTGGCTCCGCCGGGCTTGTCGTCACCACGCTTTTCGGCCCGTCCCAGGTGGCAAGCCGGCTGATCAACATGCTGTTCGGCGGCCGGCTTGCGCAGACCTGGCTCGCGGTGATCGGCGCGACATTGTTGCCGCTCGGCCTTGTCGTCCTGCTGGCGACGACACCGTCGGTGGCCGGCGCCATCGCCTTCGTCATCCTGTTTGGATTGGGCTCGGGCCTCGCCAGCATCGTCGGCGGCACGCTGCCGCTGGAACTGTTCGGACGGGAGCGCTACGGCGCCCGGCTCGGCTGGGTGACGGCCGCGCGTCAGTTCTCTTCAGCCCTTGCGCCATTTGCCCTTGCCATGGCGATGGCAGGCTTGGGCGTCCAGCCATCGCTCTGGTTCACCGCTGCAGCAGGCATGCTCGGCATACTGGCTTTTTTCGCCATCATCCTGATCAGACGGCAGCCCCTCGCGCCTGTGATCTTACGTCAACGAACTGACGCCGCGCGCCGCGTCGAGCTGTGCGCAACACCGAGCCGCCGGCCATCGGCGCTCGACGGGCTGTGATGCGGTTGATAAGCCCTCTCCTCAAGGAGAGTCGAGACATGACCGTTGCGATCGAGATGGGCCACACGACCGCAGGCGCTCCGGCGGCACTGGATCTTGAGGAGCTGCTGGCGACGCGCCTGCTGGTGCAGGGCAACTCGGGCTCCGGCAAATCCCATCTGCTGCGCCGGCTGCTGGAGCAGAGTGCGCCCTGGGTGCAGCAGACCATCATCGACCCCGAAGGCGACTTCGTCTCGCTGGGCGACCGTTTCGGCCATTTGGTGATCGACGCCGAGGAGCATACCGAGCGCGGCCTGCAGAGCGCCGGCGAGCGGGCTCGCATCCACCGCGTCTCGACGGTTCTCAATCTCGAGGGGCTCGACGCCGAGAACCAGATGCGCCGCGCCGCCGCCTTCCTTGGCGGGCTTTTTGAGGTCGCCCGCGACCACTGGTACCCAATGCTGGTGGTGGTGGACGAGGCGCAGCTGTTCGCGCCGGCTGTGGCCGGCGAGGTTTCGGACGAGGCGCGCAAGCTCTCGCTTGGCGCCATGACGAACCTGATGTGCCGAGGCCGCAAACGCGGGCTTGCCGGCATCATCGCCACCCAGCGGCTGGCCAAGCTCGCCAAGAATGTCGCCGCCGAGGCTTCCAATTTCCTCATGGGCCGGACTTTTCTCGATATCGACATGGCGCGCGCCGCCGACCTTTTGGGCATGGAGCGGCGCCAGGCGGAGGCTTTTCGCGACCTGGAGCGCGGGCAATTCATGGCGCTCGGCCCGGCGCTGTCGCGCCGTCCGCTCGGCTTGCGCATCGGCCCGACCGACACAAGTCCGCGCAATGGCACGCCGCGGCTGATGCCGCTGCCGGAAGCAGCCCTTGAGGACGCACGCGCCATCATCCTGGCAGCACCGCCGCCGGAAGCTGTCCGGCCGCAGCGCCGGTCGTCGCCGGACCTTCTCGATCAGCTGATGGCGGCGAAGTCGGCGGCGCTGGAAATCCGCCCCGAACCGTCGGAGCCGCCGATCAGCGCCGAGGATTTGGCGGAGCGGCGTGAGCGCGTCGACCGTGTCTTGCGCGCCGTTCTGGCGCAGCCCGACGCGGGCTTCCGGGTCATCGGCGTGCTTTATCAGGAGTTCGTGGTCCGCTGCCGGATAGAAGGCCTCGCCTCGGTGGTGCCGGACCTGCCCGCCTTTCGCCGCATGCTGACGCGCGCCCGCGCCGGCCTCGGCTCCGACATGGCAGGGGATGACGCCTGGCAAGACGTCTCGGCGCGCGCCTCGCTGCTGCCCGAGGATATGCAGGGCGTGTTCATGATGATCGCCCGCGCGGCGAAGGAGGGCTGGCCCTGCCCGAGCGACGCGGCGATCGCCCGCGCCTACGGCTCGCACTCGCTGCGCCGCGCCCGGCGCCTGCTAACCTATATCGAAGAGCAGGGGCTGATCGTCTGCCAACTCGACGGGGTTGGACGGCGGACGGTGACGCTGGTGGAACTCGCCTGGGCGACGGCGCCGGGCGACCCCGGTGCTGTGGAGGTGGAGCAGGGGCGTTTGGCTGTGTGAGGCGGCGGCCGAGCGCGCAAGGGAAATGCCACGCATCAAGGCCATGTATGGCCAAGCGGCAGGTACAGCGGCGAGTCTTTTTTGCGCAGATAGGGCCTTGGCCCGTCACAGCTCTTCTGCCCGGTCTTCATCATACGACGACGATTGGCGCGACGCAGATCCGCCTGGTGTAAGTTGTTCGACGCTACAGCCCTGCCGACGGCGCTTCACATATCTTCTAAATTACCCGCGAGTCGGTTTGCTAATGAAGAGATCAGCCCCGATCAACTGACGAAGGACAAGAAATACGACAGGACTGTAGCGCAAATAGCCGCCGAAACTACGCTACCGCCGCCGATTACCCCCTTCGGTTCATTCTGTTGACATCTCCTGCTTCTGGAGAGATGGTAAGATACTACGCGGCGGCCCTTTTTCCGAAGATTTTATTCTGCAGCTTCCTCAAAGGATTTCGGCAATGCGTTTGTCTCGATCGCGCCGACTTATGGCCATCGCTTTGACGGCAATCGCAGCCGTTCCCTCTTCTGGACATGCCGAGGACAAGCTGCTGACGGAAGCGGTGCAGTTCAACGGTACGATCCTGTATCTCTCCACCGAAGTGCCTGGCCTGATCTTCGGCGCCGTGCGCAACGGCGAGACGGCCTTGGCCGGTTTCGGCAAGATTGCCGACGGGAGTGAAAAAGTGCCCGACGGCGACACAATGTTCCGCATCGCATCCGTGAGCAAGGTGTTCTGCGGCAGTGTGCTTTCCTCGCTGGCGATCGACGGCAAGGTACAGCTCACCGACCGGCTGCAGGATCGCCTTGGCTGGGACGTCACGCTCCCTGAGAAGGATGGCCGCGCCCTTCGCCTGATCGATCTCGTCGCGCAAGCTTCCGGCCTTCCGCGGGAGGTGCCAGTGGCCGAGGCGCCCCCCTCCGACCCCTTCTCTACGAACACCAAAGAGGCGCAGATTGCCGCCCTCAAGGACAATCCGCTGCTGTTCGCGCCGGGCACCGCCGTTCTCTATTCGAACTTCGGATACGACCTCCTTGGAGCGGCGCTCGCGAATGTCTCTGGAAAGCCGTATGCCGAGCTCCTTCGGGAGCGGGTCCTCGATCCTCTCGGCATGAAAGACACGGTTTTCAACGCAAGACCGGAGGACGAGCCGCGCCTGATGCAGGGCCATAACTTCGACGGCAGCGCCATGCCCATCGTGCCGACGAGCACAGCCATGGAGTGCGCCGGTGGATTGTACTCGACCGCGGACGACCTGCTGCGCTGGATGAACTGGCATGTCGAGAACAAGCCTTCTGCGACCGATGCCGAGTTGCGGCTTTTGAACCACGCGGCTTTTTTGTACCGGGACGGTCTCGGGTCGGTGGTGGGGCTGGATGACGGCGGCCCGATGGACGCCATGGGTCTCGGATGGGTCATCATGCTCCCCACCGAGCATAGCCCGCTCATCCTCCAGAAGAGCGGCGGCCTGCAAGGGATGTTTCTCTATGTTGCGATTGCACCGACACGCGGCGTCGGCGCTTTCTTCGTCATGAACCAATTCAATGCCGCCGGCTTCATGGCGGGGGTCAAGACGACGAACGATCTCGTCGCAGAGATCGCTCCACGCTGATTTTCGCGCTGATCAGGGGGAACGTGCGCGATGATTAACGCTGTGGAGGGGGCCTGACGGACCGCATGTTTGGTGGCAAGGCAAGCTCGACATCGGCTATTTCCGGCCGACGGCTTAGTTATTCCCTCCTGAGGACGACCACCGCATGGATAGGTCGCCGCGTGCAAGGTCAGGCCCAAGCGGCGCTTTTGATCTCAAATGTGGAGCTCTCTGGCTCGACTGTTCTGAGCTTGAAAGGGTCGATTGACCAAGCTCAGATTGAGCCGTAGCTTCAGATAGCGTGCGGCCTGGTTGTTTCAGCAGAGGCTCGCCTTGAGGGTACCGATGGCTGGCAGTGACGATGCGCGTCTGCCCAAGCAGGTAGGTCAGCCGGCGGCGCATCATTCTGCGTCGGCAACAGTGCGGCGACGCGAGCTTCTCATTGCCGTCTCGACGCTCGCAGCATTCTTCGGATTGCCCGCCGCGGCCCGTAGCCAGGTCGCCTTGAGCAGCGCGATCGAGCCCGGCGCGTTTCGCGAATTGACAGGCATACTGACGGGCATGTCGCCGAGCGACGCCACGCTGCCGGAATTGTTCCTGCAGGCATTCTCCGCTGACGCCGCCGATCTCGGAAAACTGCATGCGATCGTGACGGAACAGCCCGAGACAGAATGGGACAGCGCGATTGCGTCGGCGGGGCTGAAACCGCTGTCGGAATCGCTCATCCAAGCCTGGTATACGGGTAGCATCATGCACGGCTCGGAAGAACGCGTCCTTACCTATCTCGATGCGTTCGTCTGGCATGCCTGCGGTTACACCAAGCCGCCGACGCGATGCGACACGAATTTTGGCGCGTGGGCGAACGCACCACCGCCCGGACGGTTTTCCGAATGACCGCGCCGGCGTCCGCCGATGTCGTGTTTGTCGGTTCAGGCGTAGCCGCGGCGCTTGCCGGCGCGGCTATCGCGAAAGCAGGGTTCAGCGTGCTGTTCCTCGAGGCGGGACCGCGCGTCGATCGCGGCACCGCTGTGACACGATTCCAGTACTCGTCCGCGAAGGGCCAGAACTCGCCTTACCCCGACCAGCCCTATGCGCCGCAGCCGGAAGAATCCGACTTCTCCGCCTACTATGTCGAGGCTGGGCCGGACACCTTTAGGGGACAGCAGGCGAGGATCGTCGGCGGCACCACGTGGCACTGGGGCGGGCTCGCCGCGCGGTTCCGGCCAAACGATTTCAAGATGCACTCGAAGTTCGGCGTCGGCGTCGATTGGCCTATCGCCTATGGCGACATGGAGCCGTGGTATCAGGCCGCCGAGGAAGAGATCGGCGTCGCGGGCGACGACACCGCCGATTTCGGCGCGCCGCGCTCAAAGTCGTTTCCGATGCCACCGATCCCCATGACCTATGCCGACAAGCAGGTCGGCATCGCTGCCAAGGCGCTCGGCTACTCGGTGTTGCCATTTCCACAGGCGCGCAATTCGGTGTGGCGGGATGGCCGCCCGCAATGCTGCGGCAATGCGAGTTGCGTGCCGATCTGCCCCATCCAGGCGAAGTACGACGCGACGCATCATCTCGCCATCGCGGAGCGCGCCAGCGCGCATGTCGAGCCGCAGGCCGTGGTGCACGAGCTAGTCGTCGGTCCGGACAAACGCATTGCCGAAGTGCGTTACCGTCGCCCAGATCGCAGCGAGGGCAGCGCGACCGGAAAAATTGTGGTCATCGCGGCGCATACCATTGAGACGCCAAAGCTGCTACTGCTTTCGACGGGAGACAATGCGCCGACGGGCGTGGCGAACAGTTCCGACCAGGTCGGCCGCAATCTGCTGTCGCAGATCGATGTCGGCATTCAGGGACTGACCAGGGATCCCGTGTTCACCTATCGCGGACCGGTCTCGACCGGTGGCATTGCCGAGCTTCGGGACGGCGATTTCCGCAACGAGCGTGCCGCCATCGGCATCTCGCCTTCCAACGAGGGCTGGGCGCGGGCGGTCGGTCCGTTCCAGGCTGCGACGACCTTCATCAAACAGGGCCTGCGCGGCGATGCGCTGAAGGCGGCAGTCCGTTCGCACGTCGCGCGGGAGCTGATCATTGGCAGCTCTGCCGAAATGCTTCCCAATCCGGACAATCGCGTGACGCTGAGCAATCAGATGGACGGGATCGGCATTCCGCGGCCGAACATCGCCTTCAAGTCTGACGACTACACGGCGCGCGGGCTGGCGGTCGCGCGCGATGTGCAGAACAAGCTCATGGCTGCACTCGGCGCCACGCAGATCAAGCAGCTCGGCCCGATCGCTGACAGCGCGATCATGGGCGGCACGACACGCATGGGAGATGACCCGCTCACCTCGGTCGTCGACAGGGACCTGAAGAGCCACGACCATCCAAACCTCTACATCGTTGGCTCGTCCGTCTTCCCGTCCATCACGGCGAATGCGCCCACGCTCACCATTGCGGCGCTCAGTGCGCGCCTCGGCGCGCATCTCATCTCCCTGCTGAAGGCGTAGATGTCATGCGCGGGCGGGGCACTGTTTTCCTCGGTTTTGTCTCCGCAATGATGCTCGACGCACGGCACGGCTTGGCGCAGGCGCCGGCGAACTGGCAGACAAGTTTCGGCGTCTCAGCCTCGGAGACGAAGGAGCGGATCGTTGCGCTGCACGACCACATATTGCTGATCGGCGTCTGCATCGTCGCGCTCGTCGCCATGCTGATCGGTTTCGCGCTCTTGCGCTTCCGGGCGAGCCGCCACCCCACGGCGTCAAAAGTCACGCGCATGCCCTGGCTGGAATTCGGCTGGACTATCGCGCCGGTGCTGGTGCTGGGCGCGATCGCCGCGCCGTCGCTCCAGCTGCTCGCCTATGAGAGCGATATTCCCGACGCACAGTTGACGATAAAGGCCAGCGGCCATCAGTGGTTCTGGCGTTATTCCTATCCCGACAATGGCGGCTTCGCATACGATTCCATCATGTTGCCGCCGGCCTCCGTTCCGGCCGGTGAACCGCGTCTGCTAGCGGTCGACAATCGCATGGTTGTCCCGGTCGGCGCTGTCGTGCGCATACAGGTGACATCGTCGGACGTCGTGCACTCCTTCTTCATGCCGGCACTGGGCCTACAGATTTACGCCATGCCCGGGCGCCTCAACGAAACCTGGACACGCGTCGAGAAGCCGGGCATCTATTACGGGCAGTGCAACCAGATCTGCGGTCTGAACCACTCCTTCATGCCGATCGCGATCGAGGCCATGGCGCAGCCTGATTTCGACGCCTGGGTGCGGGACGCTGCAACGCGATATCCGGTCGTCAGCGCCGCGACTATATCAGCGCAGGTGGCGAAATGAGCGCTACCGAACATAGGCGCGATGGCCGGTCGATTGCGGCTTGGCTGTTCACCACCGACCATAAGGCGATCGGCACGCTTTATCTCGGATTCGCGATCATGGCGGGGACGCTGGGTGGCGCGATCTCGGGCTACATGCGGCTCGAACTGGCGCAGCCGGGCATGGACTATGTCGTCAACGGCCAGTCCTGGAACGCGCTGATCACCGCGCATGGCCTGATCATGATCTTCTACATGGTGATGCCGGCGTTGATCGGCGGCTTCGGTAACTGGTTCGTCCCGCTGATGATCGGTGCGCGCGACATGGCCTTTCCGGGACTGAACAGTCTCGGCTTCTGGTTACTGCCGCTGTCCTTGATCATGCTGATTGGATCGCTGCTGGTCGGCGACGGAACGGGTACCGGCTGGAGCCTCTATCCGCCGCTGTCGGGCATAGACGGCCAGCCCGGACCGTCGGTCGACATGACGATCCTCGCGCTGCACTTGGCCGGCATTTCTTCCGTGATCAGCGCGATCAATTTCGTCACTACCATCCTCAACATGCGCGAGGATCGCTTGCCGCTGTTCGGCATGCCGCTGTTCGTGTGGTCGATCCTGATTTCGTCGCTGATGCTGCTTCTCGCCATGCCGGTGCTGGCGGCCGCGCTGGCGATGCTGCTTGCCGACCGCAATTTCGGCGGCGCCTTTTTCGATCCAGCCGGCGGCGGAGACCCGATGCTGTTCATGAACCTCTTCTGGTTCTTCGGCCATCCGGAGGTCTACATCATGATCCTGCCGGCCTTCGGCATCATCAGCCAGATCGTCTCGCGGTTCTCAGGGCGCCCGATTTTCGGTTATCCCGGCATGGTGCTGGCGATGGCATCAATTGCGGCGCTGGGTTTCATCGTCTGGGCGCACCATATGTTCACCGTCGGTGGCGGCTTCGCGCCGCGTGCCTTCTTCACGCTGGCCTCGATGGTGATCGCGGTGCCGACCGGCATCAAGGTGTTCGCCTGGATTGCCACTATGTGGGGCGGGTCGATCCGCCTCACCGTGCCGATGCTGTGGGCGCTGGGCTTCATCATCATGTTCACGGTCGGCGGCACGACGGGGATCGTGCTTGCCAATGCCGGCGCGGATCAAGTGCTGCACAACACCTACTACGTCGTCGCGCATTTCCACTATGTGCTGAGCCTCGGCGCGACCTATGCGATCTTCGCCGGCTTCTATTACTGGTTTCCGCGCATGACCGGACGCATGTTCCCGGAGTGGGTTGGACGGCTGCATTTCTGGTGCTTCTTCATCGGCACCAACGTTCTGTTTTTCCCGATGCATTTCCTCGGACTGGCAGGAATGCCACGGCGCATCGCGGATTATCCGGACGGTTTCTTGGGCTGGAATATGATTGCGTCGCTCGGCGCTGTGCTCGCGCTCGCCTCCACGCTGCTGTTCCTGGTGATGCTTGCGGTCTCGCTGCGGCGTGGCGCGCTGGCCCCGCGCGATGTGTGGGGTCCGGCTTTCACGCATGAATGGGATGACGATCCCGAGATGGCGCGTGCGCGCGGCACGGCGGGCGCGGAGGCAGGCGCGTGAGCAAGACTGTCACCGAGGTCGGCGGCACGGATGGCCGATGGCCTGTCGCGATTGCTGTCTCGCTGTTCCTGCTAGCGTGCGCCGGTCTCGCGCTCTTCCACCCGTCGCTGTTCGGCACGCTGGCAGGCAGCATCGCGGTACTCGGTCCGCTCGTGATCGCGGTGGGGCTTCTGCCATTGTTCATCGCTCTGACAGCGTGGTCGCGGGCGACGAGTGGTGAGCGTGCGAATGGTCCGCAAAACACCTTTGGCCCGAGGATCGCGATCATCGCATTAATCGCGTCCGAGGTAGCGTTCTTCGCCGCCTTGTTCGCCGCCTACCTACGATACGCGATCTATCCGGAGGTCGCGGGGTTCAGCTCATGGCCACCTACGCCGATGCGCCCCGACGACCCTTGGGGCGGCCCGCTTCTCAACACAGTGATCCTCGTCGCGTCGGGGGTCTGCGTCGCAGCGGCGCACGACTGGCTTCTGAAAGAGCGATGGCAGCTTTCGGCTATCGGGCTTACCGTGGCGATCGCGCTCGGCGGCGTGTTCGTCGGCCTTCAGCTTCGGGAATTCAGCCTCGCCTCGGTGGGATTCCGCGACGGTGTCTATCCCTCGATCTTCTTCCTTACGACTGGCTTCCACGGCCTGCACGTCGTTATCGGCATCTTGTTGCTGTCGATCGCCGCATATCGGGTGATCCGCGCGCGCTCAGCCGGCGGCGCCGGCTTCATCCCGACGGCGGCATCCTGGTACTGGCATTTTGTCGATGCGGTGTGGCTTCTGCTGTTCGCCGTCTTCTACGCCTGGGCCAGCTAGGAGCGTGCCGACGCGACGTCGACTAGCATCGGCATTGCTGAAACATATCTGGGAGCCCGCTGAGGGCGGGCCTTCGCGGTTCAAAGTTGCATAGAAGCAAACTCAAAAGCACCCAGAAGAGCTGCCTCTGGCGGAAGTGACCTTACTCCATAGTCGATCAGTTTCCTGCAGGATCAAGTAGTGTAGTGGCTCCCCTCCTCGATCATCAATCGACCAAGCATATCTCAAGCTGTAGTTGCAAAAGAATTGCGGCCGTGGTTTTGCCTAAAGGCAAGTTGCGTTTCAGGATGAGGGCCGCAATGGCAGAGCGTCATTCAATTGATCACGAACTTGCCGTAAAGGCGGTGGCGTCTTCCGTGCACGATGCCATAGCGACTCGCCATGGCTTGCGCGGCTGGAACACGAGCCAGGTGACCGGCGACGGCACCGGGCGATCCTAATGCCGAGGAGGCGGAGCAGGGGAGGTTGGCTGTTGAAGGTTGATGCGCTTGGGCGAAAGCTGACGTCGCTCAACATCAGCAAACGCCAAAAACCGCGGGGTGGGTGGCCGATCAGAGTCTTCGCAATCTCTGTCGCCACGGCATGCTCGAAAAATGCGCGCCCCAGATCCTTGGCGAACAGATCCCAGTCCGCCTCCGCGACCTGTCTTTACGCAGGTGGCTGAATCGGCATTGTGGGTTTACATCGGCAGCCAAGCCCCTAGTTTTAGAGTTTCGCGCCGCGCACCTTAGTGCGTGGATGATCGAAAACGGGACCGTGAACTCTGGCCGGTCCCTCAAAAACTCCCAAAGGATGACTGCCATGACACAGGCCAAGAATGGCGACACCGTGCGCATCAATTATACTGGACGTCTAGCCGACGGCACTCAATTCGATTCTTCCGGCAGCGAACCGCTGCAATTCAAGCTCGGTGAAGGGCAAGTGATCCCCGGCCTTGAGACCCATGTCGAGGGCATGGAGGAAGGCGCGAAAAGCACCGTCACCGTTCCCGCCGACGCCGCCTATGGCCCCCACCGCCCCGAAGCGGTCATGACCGTCGACCGCGCCAGGGTGCCGGACAACCTCAACCTCGATATCGGTACTCGATTGCAGGCCAGAACCCCCGAAGGGCGCCCCATGCAGGTGACGGTTGTCGGCGTCGACGACGCCAGCGTCAAGCTCGACGGCAATCATCCGTTGGCCGGAAAGGATCTGGTGTTCGACGTTGAACTGGTCGAGATCGTTCAGGCGGCGTAGGGTATCCATGCGGCCAGGGCCGTGGTGGCTATGATTTCGGGTGACGGACTTCCGCCGGAGGTTTCGGCGGTTTGTGCCGCCTGCCGCCCTGCTTTCCGCGCTTAGGCCATCGCCAAAACCGTGCCGACATTCGTAAGGTTCGACACTGCATCTAATCTAATGCGACAGCGCGCAAAGCTTCGGTCAAAAGCAGCCCCCCGACTCCAGCCTCCACCCCTACCGATCCTCAATAATCCGCAGATACGCCGCCGTGACGAACAGCACGATCAGCCCGAACAGTATCCGCCGCGCGCCTTCCGGCATTTGCAGGATGGTCAGCAGCGTCGTCAGCACGGTGAGGATCAGCGCGCCGATGATGGTGCCGGTGTAGCCGCCGCGGCCGCCGAAGATCGAGGTGCCGCCGATCACCGCGGCGGCCACCGAAGGCAGCACCAGCGGCTCGGCCAGCGACAGCGACGGCGCCTTGATCAGGCCGATGTAGAGCAGGCCGGTGATGCCGGCGAGCACGCTGGAGATGACGTAGAGCGCTGTGATGACCTGCCAGTAGCGGACGCCGGACAGGCGCGCTGCGCCTTCATTGTCGCCGACTGCGTAAAGCAGGCGGCCAAAGCCGGTGCGGTTCAAGGTGAAGACGATGAGGACGGCGATGGGCACGAACAGCAGCAGCGCGTTGGGCACGCCATAGGTGAGGCCAGTGCCCAACCAGGCCAGGAAGGGCGGAATCTTGGCGCCCGAAGCGATGACGGTGCGCTGATAGACCTGCAGGCAGCCGGTGCCGATCAGGCTGGTGCCAAGCGTCATGATCAGCGGGTGCACGCGAAACACGCCGACGCCGATGCCGTTGACCAGGCCGATCAGCACCGCCGGCACCAAGGCGATCAGGATCGCCACCGCCGGGTCATGGTTGACGACCTGCGTCGCCATGATGAAGGCGCTCATCGTCGCCACGGTTCCGACCGACAGATCGATGCCGCCGGTCAACATGGTCATGGTCTGGCATCCGGCCAGAATTGCCAGCGGGATGGCGAATTTGACGGTGTTGGCGAGCCACCGCTCGTTGACGATGCCGGGGCGCAGGATCTGCAGGACCACCACCAGGATGACCAGCAGGATGATCAGCGGGATCAGCGGCCGGTCGGCCATGAAGCGTTTCAGGCGGCGGCCGAAGGGGACGGGTTGGATCGCGGTTGTGCTCATGGGGTTGCTCGCGATTGGGGTGGCGCGATGCCAGGAGAGGATGGCGTTCTACGGCGCCCCCCTCTGTCCTGCCGGACATCTCCCCCACGGGTGGGGAGATTGGCAGCTTCGGCGCCTCGCTCATTCTTGCAACGTCGACAATTGGCGAAAGCCGTCGCGCCGTCCGATCTCCCCCCAAGTGGGGGAGATGTCCGGCAGGACAGAGGGGGGCGCCGTGGATCGCCGACTCCGTAAACCAGCCTTACGCCATTGCTCATCATTGCCGCCCCCTCATGGTAATAAACGCGCCGAACATGACGACGGCGACCATGATCGCGCCCTCGATGATTGCGGTGACGTTGGGATCGATGGCCAAGAGCGTCAGGTCGGTGCGCACCAGCCGCAGCACGAAGACGGCGACGATCGGGCCGAGCAGGCCGCCCTTGCCGCCGCCAAGCGCTACGCCGCCGAGCACCACCGCCGCCACGCTGGCCAGAAGATAGGGGCCGGGAATAGGGGCGCCGATGCCTGTGCTCATGGTCAGCGCCAGCCCGCCCATGGCAGCGAAAAGCCCCGACAGGGCATAGGCGATAATTTTGGTGCGCGCGACCGGCACGCCGCTGCGAAATGCGGCGAGCTCGCTGCTGCCGATGGCGTAGATCGACAGGCCGAGTTTTGAGCGCTTGAGTGGTATCCAGATGATGCACAGGCAGACGACCAGAAGCACCAGCGCCTTCGGTATCCAGGCAGAGATTTCTGGCAAGCCCGGGATCGCGACGGTGCCGACGATGGTCGCCCGCAGCCATTCGGCGACCGCGCCGCCGGGCGCGCCGAGCACCAGCAGCGCCGCGCCCTGCAGGACGAACAGGGTGGCCAGCGTGACGACGATATCGGGCACGCGGGTGACGACGATCAGCATGCCGTTGACGGCGCCTAGGACCAGTCCCATGGCCAGCACGAACGGCACGACGAAAAACGCGTATTCCTCGCTGGCGCCGTCCATCATCGAGGCGGCGGTGACGCTGGTCAGCGCCATCATGGCGCCGACGGAAAGGTCGATGCCGCCGGCGATGACGACAATCGTCTGGGCGGCCACGGCAAAGGCGTAAGGCAGCACCGCGCGCACCAGCGAGCCGAAATCGCCACTGCCATAGCCCGGCTGGATGAGCCTGGTGATCACCAACAGGACCACGAACAGGACGAGCAGGCCGGCGACCCAGCCCTGACGACGGACGAGGCGGGTCAAGGTTTCGCCACCGGGCTCGAGTGGATATCGGCAAGAATGCCGACGTCCACCTTGGCGCCGCGCGGCAAGCCGTAAGCGGCGCGCATCAGTGCCGGCTCGTCGGCGAGTTCGACGGGGAAGACATCGACGACGCGTCCCCCAAAGATGACGATGACGCGATCGCAGACACGCTGCACCTCCTCGAGTTCGGATGTATAGAACAGCACCGACTTGCCCTGGTCGGCGAGTTCGCGCAGCAGCTTGTAAATCTCCTGCTTGGTGCCGACATCGATGCCGCGCGTCGGGTCGAAGCAGAGGATGGTCTGTGCCTCAGCGGCGATCCAGCGGGCGATCGTCACCTTCTGCTGGTTGCCGCCGGACAGCCGCTGCACCTCGCGCTGGGCGCGGGTGTCGATCTGCAGACGCTCGATCGCGCTGACGATCCTTGAGCGTTCCTGCGCCATGTTGATCGGCCCCCAGTTGCGCAAGGCGGCGCTGAACGGGAGCGCGATGTTTTCGCGCACCGAGCGCTGCATGGTCAGCGCTTCGGTGCGGTCGCCGGGCACATAGGCGATGCCGGCGCGGATCGCATCGGCCGGATGCGCGAATTTCACCGGCTGCCCGTCCACCTCGATCGTGCCGCCGGACGGGCGGATCGAGCCGGCGAGCGCGGCGAACAGCTCGTCCTGGCCTTGGCCCTCGAGCGCGACGACGCCAGCGACCTCGCCATTCGCCAGGTCGAACGAGACGTCGTTGAGCTTGGTGCCGACACGAAGGTTCGCCACGCCGAGGCGCGCGCGGCTATTCCCAGGCGAAGCGGCCTGGCTCGCCTGGCGCGCCGTCACGCGCGTCTTCTCGACCTTGGCGCCGAGCATCATCTCGACGATGCGCTCCTCGACGCCCGGCTCGATGTCGACGACGCCGACGGTCTCGCCGTCGCGAAGCACGGTGGCACGGTCGCAAAGCGCCGATATCTCGACAAAGCGGTGGGAAATGAAGATCACAGAACGGCCGCTGTCGCCCTGGCGGCGAACGACCTCAAGCACCTTTTCGGCAAGGTTAGCCGGCAATGCTGCGGTCATCTCGTCGAGCAGCAAAACGTCGGGCTCGACCGCCAGCGCGCGCGCCAGATCGAGCACGCGCAGCACGGCAAGCGGGATGTCGCGCGCGGTGTCGCGTATGTCGAGGTCGGGAATGCCGAGTTCGCGCACCCAGGCGCGGAACGGCTCGACCGGCGTGTCGGTCAGGCGAAGGTTGGAGGCGACGTCGAGATCGGGGATGAGCGATGGTTCCTGGTAGACCGGAAGCAGGCCGGCGCGGCGCGCATCGGCAGGCGAGCGCACGTCGTGCGTCTCGCCGCGGATCAGGATATGCCCGGCATCGGCGCGGATGGCGCCGGTCAGGATTTTGACCAGCGTCGATTTGCCGGCGCCATTGGCGCCCATCAGGGCGTGAACCTCGCCCGGCAGGACCGACAGCGACGCGTTGCGCAACGCCACCACGGCGCCGTAGGTTTTTACAACGCCGGTGGCGTCCAGGAGCGGGTTGGTGGTCAAAATCGCGTTGCTCTCGTTCAAAGTTGTCTAAAACGGCGATCTTGCCTTCTCCCCTTGTGGGAGAAGGTGGCCTCGCGAAGCGAGGTCGGATGAGGGGTGTTCCAGGGAACACCAACGTCTCATTCGTCCAACACCCCTCATCCGTCTCGGCGCTGCGCGCCGATCCACCTTCTCCCACAAGGCGAGAAGGAGGAAGCGCGGCAGCGATCATTACTCGCCCGGGCCCTTGCAGGCGATGATCTGCTCCTTGGTGTAGGTGGTCCACTCCGGGATGGAGATCGAGACCGGCCATTCCGGGCTCAGCGACGGATCGGCTACGCTCTTCAGCTTGGCCTTGCCCTCTTCGGTGGCGTTCTCCCACAGCTGCGGCTCGACCAGCACGGTCTGCTCCGCCGGCTTCTTGCCGTTCAGGATCTGCAGGGCCAGCGTCACGCCGGCACCGCCGATTGAACCAGGATTGGTCACCGCCGCGCCGACGAGGCCTTCGACCGAGTTCAACTGGCCGACGAAGCCGGCATTGTCGGCGCCGACCACCGGCACCAGCGGCGTCTGCGACTCGACCAGCGCGTCGACGATCACATTGTCGATGCCTGAGGTCCAGATGCCGTTGAACGGCGATCCGGTGGCGATGAAATCGAGGATCTGCTGCTTGCCCTGGTCCTGCTGCCAGCCGGTGAAGACCTCATGCACGACCTTGACGTTGGGGAATTCGGCGAGCGCCTTCTTGAAACCCTTGTCGCGGTCGCTGTCGGCCGAGGCGCCGGCGGCACCACGCATATAGACGACGTCGCCCTTGCCGCCGATCTGCTGGAACAGCCATTTGGCGCCGAGATAGGCGTACTGTTCCTGGTTGTTGGAGATGATGTAGGCCGAAGGCTCGGTGACCGCCTGGTCGACGGCGACGACGACGATGCCGGCCTTGGTGGCTTCCTCGAGCGCTGACTTGATGCCGGCGGGATCGGCCGGGTTGACAACGATAGCGTTGACCTTGGCGCTGATCAGGTTGCGGATGTCCTCGAGCTGGCCGGCGGCGTCGGTGTTGCGATGGGCGATGTTGAGCTTGGTGACCTCGCCGGAGGCGAGCGCCTGCGCCTTGATGGCGCAGATCATCTCCTCGCGCCAGCCATTGCCCTGCACCGTGTTGGAGACGCCGATCGTGTATTTGGCTTCTGCAGACGAGACGCCCACCGAAGCCAGAAACGCCGCGCCGGCGAGCAGCGAGACCATCGCCAGATATTTTTTCATTTCAGTCTTCCTCCACCTTGTTTTCAGTTCAGTTCGAAAAGGGGCCTCATTTCACGAAGGGGCGCAGCACGTCGCGGGCGAGTAGAAAGCCGCGCTTGATCTCGTCGTCGCTTCCTTCAAAGCGCCGGTCCTCGTGTTCGATGATGATGGCTCCGTCGTAGCCGACGCGATAGAGGCCGGAGAAGATCACATTCCAGTCGACATCGCCAAGCCCCGGCATGCGCGGCACCTGCCAGCCCATGCCGGCCGAGAGGATGCCGCGCTCGTAAAGCCCATCATGATCGATCATCAGGTCCTTGGCATGGACATGCAGCATGTACGGGCCGAACTCTTTGATGAAGCGGGCCTGGTCGATCATCTGCCAGACCAGATGCGACGGGTCGAAATTCATGCCGACGTCGCCGCCCCAGGCATCGAGGATGCGGCGCCAGATATAGGGCGAATAGGCGATGTTGTGGCCGCCCGGCCATTCGTCGTAGCTGAAGATCATCGGGCAGTTCTCAAAAGCCAGCTTGACGCCGTTGTCGCGCGCATGGGCGATGATATCGGGCCACAGTTTGAGTGCCTCTTGCCAGTTGGCGTCGATGGTTTTTGAGGCGTCGCCGCCGCAGAAGGTGTTGACGACAGGCACGCCCATATGGCTCGCCAGCACGATCACCTTCTTCAAATGATCGACGACGACCTTGCGGTGGGCGGCATCGGGATGCAGCGGATTGGGATAAAAGCCGAGGCCGGAGATCGACAGGTTCTCTTCCGCCAGTGCGGCGGCGATTTCCTTGGCCTGCGAGGCCGAGGTCGAGGCGGCGTCGATATGGCTGGTGCCGGCATAGCGCCGGGCTGCGCCTGAGGATTTCGGCCAGCAGGCGATCTCCAGCGCCTCGAAGCCGGCAGAACTTGCCCAGTCGGCGACCTCGCCAAGCGGGGTGTCGGCAAACGGTGCGGTGAGCAATCCGAGCTTCATGTGGCCCTCCCGTGGTTCACGACCGGCCTACTATGCCGATTGTGCAGGCCGCTTCAACCGTGTCGCCGCCGGCAATGCGCAAACCTGTCTGACGAATGCCACCGGATCGTCGCAGAGCCGGCCATCGTGAACGGCTGTGACAGCCGTGCGGAACGGCTGGATTTAGTTAGGCGTCTGACAACAACAGGACTTCCCTTGGCTGGGCACCAGCCCACTCCCGCAACGACCTGATTTTGCTCTTGTGGGGCGATTTCGGTCGAGCTAATGATGTGTCGGGCTTAGGGGTTTGAAGTGACTGACATCATCACATTCGTGGTTGCTGGCGCGTGGGCGGCAGTTGGATTTGGCGTGATCTGGTACGTCAGAACGAGACCGCCTATCCCTGAAGGTCACGAGGACCCCGATCTGCGGGAATGGCTTGATGGCCAGGTTTAAGCCCCAAGCTCAAAAGCCCGCCAGAGCGCGTTCGGGGTGCCGGTACAGCTATCTTCTTGATTTTACTGAGGTAAAAATCCGCTGGTGGAGCTGAGGAGGATCGAACTCCTGACCTCGTCATTGCGAACGACGCGCTCTCCCAGCTGAGCTACAGCCCCGTCCAGCGGAATGGGCGCATTTATCGGGCGCGGCGGTTTCCTGTCAAGACGGCGTTTTGCCCAAAAGCCGGGCGGCCAGCCACCGGCCTGCCGTGCCGCGAAGCTGGCTCTTGCCGCCTCCGCCTGCAATGGCTACATGTCGGCAACAATCGGAGACCGGCATGATAGCCCTCATTCAGACCATTGTCCTGGCGCTTGACATTTATTGGTGGATCATCATCGCTTCGGCGATTTTCTCCTGGCTCTACGCCTTCAACGTCGTCAACTCGCGCAACCAGTTCGTCGATAGCGTCAGCAACATGCTGTTCCGGCTGACCGAGCCGGCGCTGCGGCCGATCCGTCGCTTCCTGCCCGATCTCGGCGGCATCGATATTTCGCCGATCATCCTGCTTTTGATCCTGTTCTTCCTGCGGCAGTTCCTGCTCACCACGGTGGCGCCGCTGGTCGTCTGACGGCGGTTCCATGACCGGGCCGTTTCGCCCGCGTAACGACGGCGTCGACCTGTTCGTCCGGCTGACGCCGAAAGCGGCGATGGACAGGCTCGAAGGCATCGAGATTTCGGCAGACGGGCGAAGCCATCTGAAGGCGCGCGTCCGTGCCGTGCCGGAAAACGGCGCCGCCAACCAGGCGCTCGAACGGCTGGTCGCCAAGGCGCTGGGCGTGCCGCGATCGGCCGTCTCGGTCATCGCGGGCGGCACGGCGCGGCTGAAGACGCTGCGCATATCAGGCGATCCGGCGGCGCTGGCGAGATGCGTCGAGGCGCTGGGCAGCGCTTGAACCTGCCCCTCTTTGCCAAGACTTGCCATCTCCCCCACAGGGACAGGGCTATCGCAGGTGGAAAGCCGAGGCTTTCGCTCTACGATGTACCCCCACCCCTAACCCTCCCCACAAGGGGGAGGGAGACTTCCGCTGGCGCTGACCTCGGGCAAATTGGCTGCTTTCGGCGGAAGTAAGGGCGCGCGGCAGCGTTCCCTCCCTTGTGGGGAGGGTTAGGGTGGGGGTCCACCTTCGCAAGAATCCACCTGCGATTGCCCTGTCCACGAGGGACAAGATTGGCGCTTCGGCCTTCAGACCAGCCCGCGCTTGGCCATCATCGCTTCGGGCGACGGCATCTTGCCGCGGAAGGCGGTGTAGAGCTCTTCCGGGTCCTTGGAACCGCCGGCGGCATAGATGTTTTTCCTGAGCCGCTCGGCCAGCGCCGGATTGAACAGGTCGCCCGTCTCCTCGAAGGCGGCGAAGGCGTCGGCGTCGAGGACCTCCGACCACATGTAGGAATAGTAGCCGGCCGAATAGCCGTCGCCGGCAAAGATGTGGCCGAAATGCGGGGTGCGGTGGCGCATGGCGATGGTGTCGGGCATGTTGAGCCTCTCGAGCGTTTCGGCTTCGAAACGAAGCGGCTCGTCCGGCGCGTCCGGCCGCGCGTGGTAGGCCATGTCGATCAAGGCCGAGGCGGTGAACTCGACCGTGGCGAAGCCGGCGCCGAAGGTGCGCGCCGCCAGCATCTTGTCGACCAGCGCCTTCGGCATCGGTTTGCCGGTCTTCACGTGCAGCGCATGCTTTTCCAGCACCGCTGGCACCGTCAGCCAGTGCTCGTAGAGTTGCGAGGGCAGTTCGACGAAATCGCGGCTGACCGAGGTGCCCGCGACCGACGGCCAGGTGACCTCGGTCAGCATGCCATGCAGGGCATGACCGAATTCGTGGAACAGGGTTTTGGCCTCATCGACCGACAAAAGCGCTGTCTCGCCCTCCGGCGGCTTGGCGAAATTCATGATGTTGTAGATGACCGGCCTGGAGCCATCGCCAAGCTTGTAGCCGGATTTCAGCGCGCTCATCCAGGCGCCGGAGCGCTTTGAGGGCCGCGCGAAATAGTCGGCCAGGAACAGCCCGCGCTCGCTGCCGTCGGCATTCCTGACGATGAAAACGCGCGCGTCCGGATGCCAGGTGGCAATGCCTTGCTTCTCCTCGAAGCTGATGCCGAACAATTTTGTCGCCACGTCGAAACAGGCGTCGATGATGCGGTCGAGCTGCAGATAGGGCTTCAGCTCGGCCTCGTCGAAGGCAAACTTCTCGGCGCGCAGCTTCTCCTGATAGAAGCGCCAGTCCCAGGCGGCGAATTCTTCGTTGCTGCCGGCCTCGGCCGCCAGCCGCTGCAATTCGATCTGATCGCTTGCGGCCTTTTCCACCGCCTTTTTCCAGACCGGGTCGAGCAGCGTATGCACCGCCTCGGGCGTCTTTGCCATGGTGTCGTCGAGCTTCAGCGCGGCGTAGGAAGCGTAGCCGAGCAGCTTCGCCTTTTCGGCACGCAGACGCAGCATATCGCGCACCACGGTGGTGTTGTCGGTGGCGCCGCCGTTCTGGCCGCGCATGGTGAAGGCGCGGAAGGCGATCTCGCGCAGGTCGCGGCGTTCGGAGAAGGTCGAGAACGGCTCGTAGATCGAGCGCGACAGGGTGACGGCATAGCGGCCCTTCTGGCCGCGCATCTCGGCGGCCTCCGCCATCGCACTTTTCAGGAATTCCGGCAGGCCGGCAAGGTCGGCCTCATCGAGGAACAGCGCCCAGTCGCGCTCGTCGGCAAGCAGGTTCTGGCCGAAATTCGTGCCGAGCGACGACAGCTCCTCATTGATCGCCGCCAGCCGTTTCTTGCCCTCGGCGTCGAGCCTGGCGCCGGAACGGACGAAATTCTTCCAGGTCTTTTCCAGCACCCGCAGCGTTTCGGCATCGAGCTTCAGGGAGTCGCGGCGCTGGTAGAGATCGTCGATGCGGGCAAACAGCCTCTCGTTCATCGAGATCGCCGAGAAATGCCGCGACATCTTTGGCGAGATCTCGCGCTCCAGCGCCTGGATCGCCTCGTTGGTGTGGGCGCCGGCCCGGCACCAGAAGATCGACGAGACATGGTCGAGCGCCTCGCCGCCAAGCTCGAGCGCTGCAAGCGTATTCTCGATGGTCGGGGTCTCGGCATTGCCTGATATCGCCTCGATCTCGGCCTCATGCGCCGCCAATGCCGCATCGAAAACCCCGGAAAAATCGCCGTCGCCGATGCGGGTGAAATCGGGCAGACCGAGCGGCCCTTGCCAGGTGGTGAGCGGATGGGCGGCGAGGTCGACGGCGGACGGCATGGGCATTCTTCCGTTAAGTGAGGGGCTTTCGCTAAGTGAGGGGCTTTCGCTGCGTGGCGGGATGAGGCGGATCGTCACCGATGTAAGGCGCCGGCTTGCCGCACGCAATATCGCGGCTGGTCAGTAGCTATCGCAGTTTTCGGCGATCGCCGCCTGCGAGCTGGCAGTGATGCGGTTGTCGGCGATCGCGAAGGTTTCCTGCATCAGCACGTCGTTGTTGGGGAAATCATAGCAGGCGATCACCGTGGTGACGCCGCCTTCGGTCTTCTCGATCCGATGCCGGATTTCAGCCCCGGCGACGGCGCCCTCCCAGTCGTCGATGGAGGCGATGAACTCCTGCTTGGTCTGGACGACGCCGAGATCGTCGAGTTTTATCCGGACGTCGTCGGCAAGCAGATCCGACAGTTCCGTGCGATCGGCGACCAGCAGCGCCGCATACCAGCGGCTGATGAGCGCGCCGTCGTCGGCGCCGGCGGACATGACTGAAAACAGCAGCGCCGCTGCGGCCAAAGCGATCGAACGGCATGCCATGCAACCCTCCTACGTCATCTCCGGCCGCTCGAAGTCGCCGGTGTCCTTGTTCATCACCCAGAGTTCGCCGGTCGAGATGTCGAACCAGGCGCCGTGCAGCGACAGCCGTCCCTTGCCTTCCAGGATCGAGACGCAGGGAAAGGTCCTGAGATTGGCGATCGAATAGCGGATCGAAATGCGCTCGAGCGCGGTCTGGCGCTCGGTCGCCGTCATGAAGGTGCTGGACGAAACGGTCTCGGCCGCCGGCGCAATCAGGCTCATCCACTTGCCGATGAAGTCGCCGGGCGACAAGGGCGCTGCGGTACTGTCGAGTGCTGCGCGGATGCCGCCGCAGCGGCCATGGCCCATCACCACGATGTTCTTGACCTTGAGGCTCTGCACGGCGAACTCGAGCGCGGCCGAGGTCGAGTGGAACTGGTCGTCGGGCGCATAGGGCGGCACCAGATTGCCGACATTGCGCAGCACGAAGAGTTCGCCGGGACCAGCGTCGAAGATCGCCTCGGGAGCCGCGCGGGAGTCGCAGCAAGCAATGATCATCGTTTCGGGGGCCTGGCCCTCGCGAGCAAGCGAGCGATAGCGTCCGCTTTCGGCGAGATAGCGGCCACTCATGAAATTGCGGTAGCCGGTGAGCAGATGGTCTGGGAGATGAGGCATTGGCGGCGTCTGGAGCCTTTCCGGGTTAGGCGGCAGCTCTGTAGGTCAGGAAGGCTCTAGCGGCAAAAGCCGGTCGCGAGCAATGCCGAATCGCGAAGGACGTGGTTGCCATTCGCCAATGCGATTGCCTCGCCGATAGATGGGCCGAGGAGATTCACGCCCAAATGGCGACAGGGATACCAAAACGGTCGGCGAGCGGCGGATCCGGAAACGGCCTTGCCTCGCCGCTGGCGATGCGACCGGCGATCAGCATCATCGCTGCGGCATCGAGAAAGTCGTCGGCAGCGGCGCCTCGCGGCGGCGTCCGGTCGAGAAAGCCCCTGAAATAACCGTGCCGGCAAAGCAGCGCCTTGCGTTCCGCCATGCCGGCCGGGTTGACGGCGCCCTTGATCTTCTTCGGCAGGCGCATCGCCTGGTCGTCGTTCAGCCGGCAGAAAGCGACTTCCGGATGCGATTCGAAGACGCGGCGGCGCAGTTCGGGACGCGCGATCAGAACCGCATCGACCTCGCGGATCTTGGCAAAGATGCCAAAAGCCTGGATCGAGACGCCGCGCGGCGGATTGGAGGTCGCCTTGGCCACTTCGCTTGCCTGGCGATGCGCGGCATGCCAGGCCTCGATCGTAGTGAAGCCGTCCGTATGCGCATAAAGCGCCGCACGCGAGGGGATGGCGAAGACACTCGATTGCCTGTTGCCAAGCAGCGGCCGCACCAGAGCTTCGGGCCCGCGGCCGCCCTTTTGCGAAACATCGGGCAGGCCGATCGGCATGTCGACGGCGACTGTCGCCTCGGCGGGCAATGCGTCGAGCAGTGCTGCGAAGCTTGGAAAAACGGCTACCGAGGGGGCTGCGCCCGGGTTACGAGGTGTCGAACCGGGATCGCGGCGAACGGCGATCCAGCCGGCCTTGCAGCCGTCGACGCCGACAACGGTCACGCTCTTTTGTCCCGCCCCGGATGCAGGAGATGGCGAAGCTGCACCATGGCCATCGGGTGCGACAGGCTCTGTGCATCGGTTTCGAGCTGCAATTCGTCGCCGCCGCGCTTGGCGGTGCGCGCCAGGATCTCGTAGACCGCCGTCGTGGTCGACTGCAGTGCCTTGATCGCCGGCTGGCCGGACAGGATGCGCGCCAGATAGACGGCCGCCGTCAGGTCGCCGAGGCCATTGGGCGGCTTGTCGATGAGGCGATGCTCGGCGAGCAGCGCCTGGTTGCCGTTGAGCAGCAGATTGCCGGTACCGCCGGCCATCATCGCCGGCGCCGACGTGACCAGCATGGTCGACGGCTCGGCCTGAAGGGCGGCCGCCATCACCGCTTGGAGGTCGGGCAGCGGCGCTCCCGCCATCCACTCCAGCTCGTAGCGGTTGGGCGTGGCGATGTCGGCGATCGGCATCAGCCGGTCACGCATCGCGATGGCGGTCGTCTCCGGCACATAGAGCCCGCCCGAATCGCCCATCACCGGGTCGCAGATATAGACGGCGTCCGGCGTCTTCGCCTTGACCGCGCCGACCAGCGAGGCGACGGCGTCGGCCTGGCCGCCTTCGCCGAGATAGCCGGACAGCACCGCGCCGACCTCGCCGAGCCATGGCGCGCGCTCGAGATCGGCCATCAGCGCCCTGAATTGATCGAGCGGCGGCACGATGCGCGTCGCCCGTCCATGGCCCGGATGCCAGGGCAGGATGACGGTCGGCACCGCCCACACCGGAAAGCCCAGCGTCTCCAACGCAAAGACCGCGGCGCGGTTGCCGACCGAGCCGCGCGCGACATGGCTGGAAATGACGATGACCGCGCGCGGCGCGTCGGATTCTTCGGTGCTCACGAGGTTCCTAACCCTGGATGATGAAAAGCACGAGCCAGATCAACAGGCCAATGCCGACAATGAGCCCCAGCGCCCGGCCGATGCGCGTGCCCCAATATTCGATCGGGTCCGCCCGGTCGGCGTCTGCAGCAGTGACGTGATCGCGCGCGCCCTTGGCCGTCCGCGCAACGGACGAGGCCGGGTCGGTTTCACTTGCCACGCGCTCGATGATGCGGCGCGATTCGTCGTCGCTGTCCTGGCGTCCCGCCATGGCTATGCCCTGTTTTCGCAGCGACTTTAACCTGTTCGCCCGGTCAATCACAGGGCCTGAGAGTGAATGCCAAAGCACCAGCAGCGCCCCAGGTTGAGGTCATGTTCTTGCGCGCGGATTGTGGTAATGCTTCGCCCGTCAGTCTTGTTGAGGGATTTTCCATGCCTGCCCTTTCCTCCCCTTTCGTCTTCCGCAACCTGCCAGCCTTGCTGATGATGGCGATCGTGCTGCCGCTGCTGGCCGGCTGCGGCTACAACACAATTCCGACGGCGGAGGAAAACGCCAAGGCCGCATGGAGCCAGGTGCTGAACCAGTACCAGCGCCGCGCCGATCTCATTCCCAACCTGGTCGAGACGGTCAAGGGCTATGCGGCGCATGAGAAGGAGACGCTCGATGCCGTGGTCGAGGCGCGCGCGAAGGCGACGCAAGTGACGGTGACGCCCGAGACGCTGAGCGATCCGGAAGCGGTCAAGAGATTCCAGGATAGTCAAGCCGGCCTGACCAGCGCGCTGTCGCGGTTGCTGGCAGTGGTGGAGAATTATCCCGACCTCAAGGCCAACCAGAATTTTCTGGCGCTGCAGGCGCAGCTCGAAGGCACCGAGAACCGCATCTCGGTCGCCCGCCGCGACTATATCGAGGCGGTGCGGGAGTACAATCTGACGCTGAGGACCTTCCCGTCGGTGATTTGGGCGACCCTGTGGTTCCGCGACAATCAGCCATTCGCCAATTTCACCATCGAGGAAGACAAGATGCAGACGCCGAAGGTCGATTTCGGCACGCAGCAGGGTGAGTGATCGGCGCTTGGCGAGCGCAGTTCCATTGGCCTTGTACTCCGTCCCACCCCCCTCTGTCCTGCCGGACAGTCCGGCAGGACAGAGGGGGGTGGGACGGAACGCCAGCCTTGCATTCCTGCCGGTTGCTCTAGCCCTTCTCTACTTAGCCCTCTTCCTCCCCCTCGCCACCCTTGCCGCCGAATTGCCTGCCCTGACCGGGCGGGTCGTCGACAATGCCGGCATCATCGATGCCGCAACCGAAGCGGCGCTGACCCGCAAGCTTGCGGATTTCGAGGCCGAGAGCTCTGACCAGATCGTCGTCGCGACGCTTCCTGGCCTCGACGGCGAGGAAATCGAGCCCTACGCCAACCGGCTGTTCCGCGCCTGGAAGCTCGGCCAGGCCGGCGAGGACAATGGCGTGCTTTTGCTGGTCGCCAAAGACGACCGCAAGATGCGCATCGAGGTCGGCTACGGGCTGGAAGGCACGCTGACCGACCTGCACACCAGGCTGATCATCGAAAACGACATGGTGCCGGCCTTCCGCGCCGGCGATTTCTCCGGCGGCATAATGAAGGCCGTCGACGACATGGTCATGGTGCTGGAAGGCAATCCGGAAGAGCTGGAAGCGCGCGGGACCCGCAACCAGCAGCCGCCATTCAACACCGACGATCTGTTCTTTGCGATCTTCATAAGCATCTGGGCGATCATCTTCTTCGGCAGCATCGCCGCCTCGATCCTGCCGCCGATCTTCGGCCGGAAACTCGGCCCCGGTCGCTATCGCTGGCTGGGCATGACCTTCCAGCCGGGCCGGCAATCTTCTGGCGGCTGGTCGTCCGGCGGGGGAGGCTGGTCGTCGGGCGGAGGAGGCTCAGGCGGTGGCGGGTTTTCGGGCGGCGGCGGCTCGTCCGGTGGCGGCGGATCTTCAGGAAGCTGGTGAGACACGACATGGCAACTCGACCGATCAGCCGCGAGGACCATGACCGCATCGCCAAAGCGATCCGCGTTGCCGAATCGAAGACCGACGGCGAAATCTACTGCGTGGTCGCCTATGCCAGCGACGACTATTTCTTTCCGGCGGCCTTCATGGCGACGCTGGCGATGCTCGTCGTCAGCCTCGCCGTCAGCTACGGGCTGGAAGCGTGGTGGCTGTCGATCCGCTTGCCGCATTTCGTCATCGCCCAGCTTCTGGCGATGGCCTCGGTGCTTGTGCTGTTGTGGGCGCTGCCCGGCTTGCGCATCCACCTGGTGCCGAGACGGCTGCGTTACCAGGCCGCGCACGCCAATGCGATAAAGCAGTTCCTCGCCCGCAACGTCCACCGCACCACGGCGCGCACCGGCGTGCTGGTCTTCGTTTCGATTGCCGAGCACTACGCCGAAGTGATCGCCGACAGCGGCATCGACAGCCGCGTCGGCCAGCATGTTTGGGACGGCGTCGTCCGCGACCTTACCGCGCATGCCCGCGACGATCGTCTCGCCGACGGCTTCATCAAGGCGATCGAAGCGACGGCTGCGGTGCTGGCCGAGCATTTCCCGGTTTCTTCCGGCGACAGCAACGAGCTCGACGATCATCTGGTCGAAATCTGAGTCGCTACGAACGGTTTTTTCAGCACTCAACGGCACGTCTATCGTCTGTGCGAAAGCTTGGGAGCCGCTGACCGGACTCTTGCATTCGGGCGATGCGGGTTTATGGTTAACCAATCATGAAGACGCTGAGCATCGACATCAGGAAAGCCGAGCCGCGCGACGCAAGCGCCATCGCCGACGTGCACCTGCTGGCCTGGCGCGGCGCCTACTCCGGCATCATCCCGCATCGCACGCTGACATCGATGATCAACCGCCGCGGCGCCGACTGGTGGGCGAACGCCATCCGCCGCGCCGCCACCGTCCTGGTTGTCGAGATCGGCGGCAAGGTCGCCGGCTACGCCACGATCGGCAAGAACCGCGCCCGCGAGCTCAAGCAGCAGGGCGAGATCTACGAACTCTACGTGCGCCCGGAATATCAGGGCATCGGGCTCGGCAGCCGGCTATTCTCGGCAGCACGGGCGCGACTGGCAGACCACGGGCTGAAAGGCATGGTGGTGTGGGCGCTGGAGGACAACCAGAACGCGCTCACCTTCTATGCCGGCGCCGGCGGCCGCGACGTCGCCGAGGGAGTCGAGGTTTTCGAGCAGAAGGCTCTGAAGAAGGTCGCCTTCGTCTGGGAATGACGGCTCGACACGCCTCTCGCCAGCACCCTCAGCCGATTTCAGTACCATTCGCCGCATTGCACCATGCGCCGCTGCCCGCTATCGGTTTCCAATCGAAAGAGGGACAAAAGCCATGCGTATCGAAGCCATCGCCATCGGAAAGAACCCGCCGGAGGACATCAACGTCATCATCGAGGTGCCGATCGGCGGCGAGCCGATCAAGTACGAGATGGACAAGGAGGCCGGCACGCTGTTCGTCGACCGCTTCCTGCACACCTCGATGCGCTACCCCGGCAATTACGGCTTCGTGCCGCACACGCTGTCGGGTGACGGCGACCCGATCGACGTGCTGGTCTGCAACACGCGCGCGCTGGTGCCGGGCTGCGTCATCAATGTGCGGCCGATCGGCGTGCTGGTGATGGAGGACAATTCCGGCCTGGACGAAAAGATCATTGCGGTGCCGTCGCCCAAGCTGACGCTGCGCTACGAGAACGTCACCGAATACACGCACCTGCCCGACATCACCCGCCAGCAGGTGCAGCACTTCTTCGAGCACTACAAGGATCTCGAACCCGGCAAATGGGTCAAGATCGAGGGCTGGCATGACGCCGCCTACGCCAAGAAGATGATCGTCGAGGCGATCGAACGGGCCAAGGCAAGCAAGTAGCCGAACGCCTGAAGTTGCGAGCAAACTGCTGGCGTAGCGCCGCCCCCTTCCGCCTGCCGGCACCTTCTCCCCGTGAACGGGGAGAAGCCCGCTGACCTCGACCTTGGCGCCCATTCAGCAACGCTGGTAATTGGCGAAACCATTTATTGGCTGCGTCTTTCTCCCCGTCACTATACGGGGAGAAATGCCCGGCAGGGCAATGAGGGGCAGCGCTGACCGACGTTACTTTTCAATGCCACGCGCTCCTAATTATCGACGCGGCCGAAAGCGGGCGCGTTGCCGATAACCACGCGCTTGTCCTTGCCGCAGGCAAAGGTCCGCGCCTTCTCGTCGGCGAGCTTGCGGGCCTGGTCGTTGGCGCCGGGGTTGCCGGTGGCCAGCACCAGGCCGACGGTGCAGCCTTCATAGGTCTCCGGTTGGCCGACCTTGGCGACGATCAGCACGTCGGTCGGCTTGTTCTCCACCTCGGGATTGCTGATCGAGCGCCGATGGATGACCGCAAACGGGACGGCGCGATCGCCGTTCGTCTCGATGCGCCACTCGAGTTTGGATGCAGCCGTGTTAAAGGCGACAAAACTTTCCCAGACTGCGGTCATGTCGCTGGGCGGAAAACCATAAAACAGCGATTCGCGGGCGTCGTCGTAGGCGATCAGCACCGGGTAGCCGCGATAGCCCGAACAGGCGAGACTGGCCCAGTCGCCGTCGCCTTCCTCCGCTTGCGCGTAGGTCACGCAGTCCTTCTTCCAGTCGAGATCGGTGTAGGCGCTGGAAATGTCGCCGGCCCGGGCAGGCTGGCAGAGGCCGGCAAGGGCAAGCGGGATCAGCAAAAGAGCACGCATCGCGGGCTACTCCGTTTCGGGGCTGCCGCACGGTATCGTTAATCGCTATTTCTTCAAGCTCGCTTCGATCAGCAGGTCGGCATTGCGGGCCACAGACTTCGCCGGTCCGCCGGCCCCGAACAGCTGACCGCTGATATAAGCGCCTTCGATCAGGAGTAGCAGCCCGTCGCCCAGCGTCTCGGCGTCGCCGGCACCCATCGCCGCCGCCATGGCGCGCAGGCGTCGGCGCAATTCCTGCTTGTTGGCCTCGCTCACCACGCGGGCCGGGTGGCCACGTTCGGGATATTCCACGGCCGCGTTGGTCATGCCGCAGCCGCGATAGTCGGGCTTTTGCGTGCGCTTGCCGATGCGGGTCAGGAAGGCGGCGCTCTGCGCGCGCGGATCGCCGGGATGGGCAGCCACCGCCGCGTCGAAGCGGGCCCAGAACTCGAGGTCGTATTGCCGCAGATAGGACGCGGCCAATTCGTCCTTGGACGGAAAGCTGCGATAGAGGCTGGGCTTGGTGACGCCGGCGCGCCGCACGATCTCGTCGACCCCGATCGCCCTGATGCCTTGCCGGTAGAACAGGTCGCGGGCAACGCGAAGGATTTTTTCGCCCGCGCGGGGCCGTTCATCCGCTTTGATCGCTGGTTCAATGCTTTTCATTGTTGGACGTGCCGTTGCCTGCTTGACAATGTTACCGATCGGTACGTATGCTCCCATTCATCGCAACGTACCGGTCAGTAACATGATAGCTCGATCCCGCCCGTTTGGCCAGCGCTATGCTTTCGTCGTGGTCGCCGTCATTTTCCTGTGCCTGCTGATCGCGGCGGGCCTGCGGTCGGCGCCGGCCGTCATGATGCTGCCGCTGGAGGAGAGTTTCGGCTGGCGGCGCGATGTCGTCTCGCTCGCCGCGGCCATCGGCATCTTCCTCTACGGCCTGACCGGGCCGTTTGCCGCGGCACTGATGGAACGGATCGGGCTGCGCCGCACGCTGCTGGCGTCGCTGGTGCTGATGTCGGGCTCGACGGCGCTCAGCCTGTTGATGACCCAACCCTGGCACCTGCTTCTCACATGGGGCGTATTCTCCGGCGTCGGTTCCGGCGCGGTCGCCACGGTGCTCGGCGCCACCATCGTCAATCGCTGGTTCAAGACCAATCGCGGCCTGGTGATGGGGCTGATGTCGGCCTCGGCCGCCACCGGCCTGCTGGTGTTCCTGCCGTTGCTCGCCGCGCTCGCCCAGTCGGGCGGCTGGAAGCCTGTCGCCATCGCCATTGCGGTCGCCACCGCCTGCCTGGTGCCGCTGGTCTGGCTGCTGGTGCCGGAACGGCCGTCCGCGATCGGCATGGTGCGCTACGGCGCGGACGTCGACGACGTGCCGCCGGTTCCGCCAGCCTCGCAGGGCAATTTCCTCACCCACACGTTCAGCACGCTGCGTCGTGCCGCCGGCACGCGGGTGTTCTGGTATCTGTTCGCCACTTTCTTCATCTGTGGCTTCACCACCAACGGACTGGTCGGAACGCACCTGATCGCGTTTTGCGGCGACATGGGCATCGGCCAGGTGCAAGCCGCCGGCCTGCTGTCGCTGATGGGCATCTTCGACCTGATCGGCACGACGCTGTCGGGCTGGCTCACCGACCGTTTCGACCCGCGCAAGCTGCTCGGCGTCTATTATGGCATCCGCGGCCTGTCGCTGATCTATCTGCCTTATTCCGGCTTTTCGTCGACCAGCCTGATCATCTTCGCCGTGCTCTACGGATTGGACTGGATCGCCACCGTGCCGCCGACGCTCAGGCTGTCAAACGAGGCGTTCGGCGACCGCAGCGGGCCGATCGTCTTCGGCTGGATCGTCGCCGGCCATCAGGTGGGTGCAGCGGCGGCCGCCTTCTTCGGCGGCACCATGCGTGAATTGCAGGGCAATTACGAACTTGCCTTTCTCATCGCCGGCATGACGGCAATAGCCGCAGCCTGCCTCTCGCTGTTGATCAACACCAGCCGTCCGGCCTTCGAGCCGAACCCGCAGGCGGCTTGAGCTGTGACGGCCGAGCACTAATCTCCCCCCTTGAGGGGAGATGGCCGCGAAGCGGCCAGAGGGGGGCGGTCCGACCGGGCTCGGCCCCTTATCGCAGTCGCAGGAGGTTGGCGCTCCACGCGACACGACCCCGTCTGTCGCCTTCGGCGACATCTCCCCCTCGAGGGGGGAGATTCGCCAGCCTGTTGATCGTCAGAAAACCTTCATGGTTTCGAGATGTGCGTGAAACATTGAGGCTGGACCTTGGCGGCGACGTTTAAGCCATCCAGGAGACAGCCATGAACAAGATTTCGCGCCGCGCTTTTGTCACGTCGGCGAGCGCCGCCGGCCTCGTCGGCGTATCGGGCCTCGCGCTTCCCTATTATTCGCGCGCCAATCAGCGGCCCGCCTTCACCCATGGCATCCAGTCGGGCGATGTCGACGCAACCAGCGGCGTGGTGTGGACGCGGACCGACCGCCCTTCGCGCGTCATGTTCGAAGTCTCGTCGACGGAGAATTTCGCCAATCCCTTGCGCCTTGCGCCGCTCGATACGTCGCCGGCCAGCGATTACACGGTAAAGCGGCTGCTCACCGACCTCACCTCCGACCAAGACATCTTCTACCGCATGGTCGCGGCCGATCTTGCCGACATCAACGCCGTCTCCGAGCCGATCGTCGGCCGCTTCCGCACGGCGCCGGCCTCGAAACGCGACATCCGCTTCGCCTGGTCGGGCGATACCGCCGGCCAGGGCTGGGGCATCGACGACACCGGCATGAAGACCTATGCCACGATCGGCAAGCATACGCCCGACTTCTTCCTGCATTCCGGCGACACCATCTATGCCGACGGCCCGATGAAGGACGAGGTCGAGCTGCCCGGCGGCAGCAAGTGGAAGAACAAGGTCCTCATCGGCGAAAAGCGCAAGGTTGCCGAGACGCTGGACGAGTATCGCGGCCAGTGGAAGTACAACATGATGGACAGACATGTGCTGGGGCTCAACGCCATCTGCCCGACCTACTATCAGTGGGACGACCACGAGGTGGTCAACAACTGGTCGGATTCGAAGAACCTGAGCGCCGACGACCGCTACTCGGAAAAAAACATCCATGTGCTGGCGGCACGCGCGGCACGCGCCTTCCACGAGATGACGACGATCCGCTACGAGCCGTCGGAACCGGGCCGCGTCTATCGCAAGATCGCCTACGGGCCGCTGCTCGACGTCTTCTTCCTCGACATGCGCTCCTATCGCGGCGCCAACGGTCCTGGCATGCAGGATACGGTGACGCCGCAATCGCGCGTCCTCGGCGAACAGCAGATGAAGTGGCTGAAGCGCGAACTGGCAAACTCCAACGCGACCTGGAAAATCATCGCCGCCGACATGCCGCTTGGTCTCGTCGTCTGGAACGACGCCACCAACAAGGCCGGCGCCGAGGCCGTCAGCAATGGCGACAATGGCCCGGCCAAGGGCCGCGAACTGGAAATTGCCGACCTCCTTCGCTACATAAAGAATGCCGGCATCACCAACACCGTCTGGCTGACCGCCGACGTGCACTACACGGCGGCGCATTACTACAATCCCGACAAGGCGCAGTTCCAGGACTTCAATCCGTTCTGGGAATTCGTCTCCGGTCCGCTCCACGCCGGCACCTATGGACCCAATGATTTCGACATGACCTTCGGCCCGGAGCTGAAATTCATCAAGGCGCCAACCGCCGAGCAGGGGCAGAACCTGCCACCCTCGGCCGGCCTGCAGTTCTTCGGCCTCGTCGACATCGATGGCGCCACTGAACAGATGACGGTGCGGCTGATGGATCGCGACGACAATGAACTCTACAAGGTCACGCTCGACCCGGTGCATTCGGCGTGAGGGGCTGGGTCACTTTGTATCAATCCTGGGTGACGTCGCGCTGCCCCTCATTGCCCTGCCGGGCATTTCTCCCCGTAAACGGGGAGAAAGTGGCCCGCATCGAAGATTTCGCTAATCGCGAACGTTGCAGAAGGAGAGCCGACATTTCGCGCAGCGGGCTTCTCCCCGTTTACGGGGAGAAGGTGCCGGCAGGCAGATGAGGGGCTGCGCCGGCGTTGGCAAAACTTCAGGAAGCGTCGATCCGACCTTTCCGACAATGTGCGGAAAGCAGTCCTAATCCGGATAGCAAACGGTCGGAATATTGGGCCAAACAGCGCTGTCGCAGTTGGCGGCCTCCTGCCTTTGCTTGAAGGCGGCGCTGACCGGCCCGGTCACCACCGGGTCGACGCCATCGGGAGCGTCGGCAAACAACTGCTCCGCCGTTCGGGTGTCGGACGGCAGGGCAGGCTCCTTCGACGTCGCGGCCGACTGTGCCACGCCTGCCGCAAGCAAAACGGCGAGGGCAGCCCATGCAAGGATTGGCCGGTATCTGATGCCCGTTTTGCTCATGAAATTTGAACTGTCCCGACCGTGAAAGGTTCCGCTTTGGTTAATAATTCAATTTCACACCAAGACGCTTAAGATTTGGTGACCATGTATTTGGTGGCACGCCTCCTCTTTCGCAATTGCGAAAAACCCTGTATGAGCCGCCCAACCGAAAGAGGCAGCGCCTTTTGGCCTGCTGCCTGCAACGCTCCCGAGACCACAACATGAAAATTCGTAATATCGCGATCATCGCGCACGTCGACCATGGGAAAACCACCCTCGTCGACCAGCTCCTGAAACAGTCCGGTTCGTTCCGCGACAACCAGCGCGTTGCGGAACGCGCCATGGATTCGAACGACCTCGAAAAGGAACGCGGCATCACCATCCTGGCCAAGGCGACCTCGGTCGACTGGAAGGACACCCGCATCAACATCGTCGATACCCCCGGCCACGCCGATTTCGGCGGTGAAGTCGAGCGCATCCTGTCGATGGTGGATTCGGCCATCGTGCTGGTCGACGCCGCCGAAGGGCCGATGCCGCAGACAAAATTCGTCGTCGGCAAGGCGCTCAAGGTCGGATTGAAGCCGATCGTCGTCATCAACAAGATCGACCGGCCGGACGCCCGCCACGTCGAGGTGGTCAACGAAGTGTTCGACCTGTTTGCAGCGCTCGACGCCACCGACGAGCAGCTCGACTTCCCGATCCTTTACGGCTCGGGCCGCGACGGCTGGGTCTCGGAAAACCCCGAAGGCCCGAAGGACCAGGGTCTGGCGCCGCTGTTCGACCTCGTCATCAAGCATGTGCCGGCGCCGACCGTCCACCCCGGCCCGTTCCGCATGATCGGCACCATCCTGGAAGCCAATCCGTTCCTTGGCCGCATCATCACCGGCCGTATCGAATCCGGCACGCTGAAATCCAACCAGGCGGTCAAGGTGCTGCATCATGACGGCACCCAGGTCGAAACCGGCCGTATCTCGAAGATCCTGGCTTTCCGCGGGCTCGAGCGCCAGCCGATCGACGAGGCGCAGGCGGGTGACATCGTCGCCATCGCCGGCCTGTCGAAGGGCACCGTCGCCGACACGTTCTGCGACCCGTCGGTGACCGAGCCGCTGCATGCGCAGCCGATCGATCCGCCGACGGTGACGATGTCGTTCCTCGTCAACGATAGCCCGCTGGCCGGCACCGAGGGCGACAAGGTGACCAGCCGCGTCATCCGCGACCGCCTGCTGCGCGAGGCCGAAGGCAATGTCGCGCTGAAGATTGAGGAATCGCCGGACAAGGACTCGTTCTTCGTCTCCGGCCGCGGCGAATTGCAGCTTGCCGTGCTGATCGAGACGATGCGCCGCGAAGGGTTCGAGATCGCCGTGTCGCGGCCGCGCGTCGTCATGCAGAAGGGCGAGAATGGCGAGTTGCTCGAGCCGGTCGAGGAAGTCGTCATCGACGTCGACGAGGAGCATGCCGGCGTCGTCGTGCAAAAAATGTCGGAGCGCAAGGCCGAGATGGTCGAATTGCGCCCGTCAGGCGGCAACCGCCAGCGCATCGTCTTCCACGCGCCGACGCGCGGCCTGATCGGCTACCAGTCGGAACTGTTGACCGACACCCGCGGCACCGCCGTCATGAACCGGCTGTTCCATGCCTACGAGCCTTACAAGGGTGAGCTGCCGGGCCGCACCAACGGCGTGCTGATCTCCAACGAACAGGGTGAATCAGTGGCGTATGCCATGTGGAACCTGGAAGACCGCGGCCCGATGGTCATCGATCCGGGCGTCAAGGTCTATCAGGGCATGATCATCGGCATCCATTCACGCGACAACGACCTCGAAGTGAACGTGCTGAAGGGCAAGAAGCTGACCAACATCCGCGCCGCCGGCAAGGATGAGGCGGTGAAGCTGACGCCGCCGATCCGCATGACGCTGGAACGCGCGCTGGCCTGGATCCAGGACGACGAGCTGGTCGAAGTGACGCCGAAGACCATTCGTCTGCGCAAGCTCTATCTCGACCCGAACGAGCGCAAGCGTTTTGAGAAGTCGGCGAAAGTGGTCGGCGCGGCGTAAGCGGGATGTCGAAAGATGGGCGGCAAACTCGTCACGGCTGTCGCATACGGTATCGACCCGAGGCTGAAGTTTGGGTCTCGATGCTTAGTGCGTAAGGGATCTATGCTCTCGCGACGCATATTTCCGACGTAGGCGGGCTTGGCCTGATTCATGGAGGTCGGCGCCTCTTCAGAGGGCAAAGTTCTCTGCAAGCTGCAGGGGTGCCAAATCGCCGCCGATCGGATACCCTTAGCTCTCTGACGCTCGAAGGCACTCACATGCACGTCACCTCGCTTTTGATCTTCGCCGCCGCCCTTTTCGTCGCCGCGGGCTCGCCCGGCCCGTCGATTGCCGCCCTGGTGGCGCGGGTCATCGCAAAGGGCTTTCGCGACGTGTTTCCATTCCTGCTCGCCATGTGGATCGGCGAGGCCATCTGGCTGTCGCTGGCGGTGTTCGGGCTGGCGGTGGTGGCGCAGACCTTCCATCTCGCCTTCGTCGTGCTGAAATGGGTCGGCGTCGCCTATCTCGCCTACCTCGCCTGGAAGATGTGGACGGCCCCGGTCGAGGCGCGCGAAGGCGAGATGCCGCGCGAGGAGTCGGCCGTCAAACTGTTCTTTGCCGGCATGGCGGTGACGCTCGGCAATCCCAAGATCATGATGTTCTACCTGGCGCTGCTGCCGACCATCATCGATCTCGCCTCAGTGACGGTCGTCGGCTGGATCGAGCTGACGCTGACCATGGCCGTGGTTCTGGTCGCCATCGATCTGGCCTGGGTGCTGGCGGCAGCGCAGGCGCGAAAACTCTTGAAGAGCAGGCGGGCGATGAAGATCGCCAACCGCGTCAGCGCCACCACGATGGCCGGTGCCGCGGCGGCGATCGCGGCGCGATCCTGAGCCGTTGCATCAACCCATTTCGATGATCGGCGCGATCTCGACGCTGAAACCCGGGTCCTTCAGGATAGGACAATCCTTGGCCTTGGCGACGGCATCGTCGATGTCGTTCGCTTCGATGATTGTGTAACCGGCGGTCGGATTGCTGCCGCCATTGTTCTCGACCTTGCCGCCGGGCAGCACGGTCTTCGACATGCCGACCGGATTGCCACCGTCGACCACGGCCGAGCCAAGCTTGCCGTACCACCCGTTCCAGGCATCCATCGCTGCTTGCCGTTCAGCCTCGTCGGTCGGCATCTTGCCGGAGCCGTGATAGACATAGAGAAATTTCGCCATGTTCTCCTCCGTTGATCTTCCGTTGATCGGCGGGCGTCGAACCGACATGCGGTCACGCCGCAGGGGCAATCATCGGACCAAACCGGCAAAGACGCAACGAGAAAGCGAATCACTAATGTGAGGTCCGGTTGGCTCGCAATCGCCATGCTCTCACCGCGCCATCGCCTGGTATGTCGGTGAAGGCATGCAGCTTCGTCTCATCGAAAGCGTAGGCCAAAAGCACGTTGGGAACGAGACCGAGCTTCTCCTCGCATTTGGCGAAATAGGCATTCGTCGCTTCGCTCAGTTCCGCAGGCGCGAGGTCAAGTGCGACGATTTTGTCTTTCATGGCGGATTTTCTCCTCATTTTCGGTGATCCACGGGCGAATCCCGACATTTCGTCGCAAGCGGTCAAACCTTTGTCGCCAAATATCGGTCATCTGCTACCATAGTCGCAAAACATATGACGGGAGGGATTTAGCGACATGGCCGGCCTGAAATCTGCAAGCCAGTTGAAAAAGATAAGCACGGCCAAGGGCAGCGAGAAACCCGGCAGGCTTGCCGATTACCTGCTGGCCCGTGCGCCGGCCGAAGATGTCGCCGCCTATGAGGTCACCGCCCTCGAACGCGCAGCCGATCTCGCCGGACGCGCCGTCGCCAGGCACAAGAAGGGCGATTGCGTCGTCGCCATAGAGGTTGATTCCGGTGTCGTGCGCCAGGGCAGGCCGATGACGGTGATCACCGTCGTCAACGACAACATGCCGTTCCTGTTCGATTCCATCCTCGGCGAGATCACCGAGAGCGCCGGCGAACCGCTGCTGGTTACCCATCCGGTCATCGTCGTCAGGCACGGTAAGAGCGGCGTCGACGAAATCCTCGGTGATGGCGGCTTCGCCAAGGGCGATCACAGTCATGAACGGCTGAGCGTCATCCACGTCCATATCGGCCGTCTTTCGTCCGAGCAGGCCGAGGCATTGGCTGACCGGCTGAAGAAAATATTGGGCCAGGTGCGCGCCGCCGTCACCGACTGGAAGCCGATGCTGGCCCGCCTCGACCAGGCAATCTCCGAGTTCCGCTACGCTCCGGTGCCGCTCGACAAGGCCAACGTCACCGAAGCGATCGCCCTCCTCGAATGGCTGCGCGACGACAATTTCACCTTCCTCGGCATGCGCGAGTTCAAATATACCGGCGGCGAGAAGAGCGGCACCCTGGAGCGCACCGAAAAGCCCGGCCTCGGCATCCTCTCCGATCCCGACGTGCTGGTGCTGCGGCGCGGCACCGAAGCGGTGTCGACGACGCCGGAAATCCGCGCCTTCCTGCACGGGCCGGAACCGCTGATCGTCACCAAGGCCAATGCCAAATCGTCGGTGCACCGCCGCATCTATCTCGATTACATCGGCGTCAAGACCTACACCGCCAAGGGCGTGCTTGCCGGCGAGCTGCGCATTGTCGGCCTGTTCACCTCGACTGCCTACACGCGCTCGGTGATGAAGATCCCCTACCTAAGGTCGAAAGCCGAAACCATCATCGCCAAATCCGGTTTCAACCCTGAAGACCACTCCGGCAAGGCACTGATCAACGTGCTGGAGAGCTATCCGCGCGACGAGCTGTTCCAGGTTCCGGTGCCGATCCTGCGCAAGCACGCCGAAGCCATTCTGGGGCTGATCGAGCGGCCGCGCGTCAGAGCGCTGGTGCGCGCCGATCAGTTCGACCGCTTCGTCTCGATCCTCGTCTTCGTGCCGCGCGACCGCTACGACAGCGTTGTACGCGAGAAGATCGGCACCTATCTCAAGACGGTGTTCCAGGGCCGGCTGTCGGCCTACTACCCGGCCTTTCCGGAAGGCGGGCTGGCGCGCGTCCATTTCATCATCGGCCGTTCCGGCGGCAAGACGCCGAAGGTCGACCAGGCGACGATCGAGGCAGCGATCCGCGCTATCGTGCGGACCTGGGACGACATTCTGCGCGAGACCGCGGCCGAGACCGGCGCCGATGCGGCGCTCACGGCGATCGCCTCGCGCTTCTCGGGAAGCTATCGCGACAGCTTCTCACCGGCGGAGGCGCTGGCCGATGCCGGGCGCATCGCCAGGATCAGCGCGGCCAATCCGATCGCCATCGACTATTATCGTCATGCCAACCAAGAACCGCATCAGGCGGCGCTGAAGATCTATCACCATGGCAGCCCGGTGGCGCTGTCGCGGCGGGTGCCGGTGCTGGAGAACATCGGTTTCCGCGTGATCAGCGAGCGCACCTTCGAGGTCGGGGACGAGGCTTCCGGTATGATCGATAGTGATCAGCCGGGCATGGTCTTCATCCACGACATGGAGCTCGAAAACAGCTACGGCAAGCCAATCGACCTTGGCGACCGCGGCGCGCTGTTCGAGGACGCGTTCCTTTCCGTCTGGCGCGGCGACATCGACAATGACGGCTATAATGGCCTTGCCCAGACCGCCGGCCTGTGGTCGGGCGAGGTTTCCATCCTGCGCGCCTATGGCCGCTATCTGCAGCAGGCCGGGATTCCGCAAAGCCAGGATTTCATTGCCGCCGCACTCAACCGCTATCCGGAGATCGCGCGTGGCCTGCATGAGCTATTCGTCGCTCGCCTCGGACCGACGGCGCAGACGGAAGGGGTGGTCGCGGCCAGGCACCTCAAGGCCAAGGTCAGGGATGCGCTGGAAGAGGTTCCCAACATCGATGACGACACCATTATCCGTCGCTACCTCAACCTGATCGAAGCATCGCTGCGCACCAATCATTTCGTTCCCGATCTGAAGGAGAAGGGCCAGTCGCTGGCGATCAAGCTCGACTCGCAAGCGATCGACGGCCTGCCGGCGCCGCGGCCGTGGCGGGAGATCTTCGTCTACGGGTCCGAGGTCGAGGGCGTGCATCTGCGCTTCGGCCCGGTCGCCCGCGGCGGCCTGCGCTGGTCGGACCGCGCCCAGGACTACCGCACCGAGGTGCTCGGCCTGGTCAAGGCCCAGCAGGTCAAGAATGCCGTGATCGTGCCGGTTGGCGCCAAGGGCGGTTTCTATCCGAAGAAGCTGCCGATGGGTGCCGGTCGCGACGCCATCTTCGAAGCCGGCGCGTCCGCCTACAAGAATTACGTCTCCAGCCTGTTGTCGATCACCGACAATATCGGCCTCGACGGCGTCATTCCGCCAGATGGGGTCGTGCGGCGCGACCAGGACGACCCCTATTTCGTCGTCGCCGCCGACAAGGGCACCGCAACCTTCTCCGACACCGCCAATGCCATCAGCGAGAAGCATGGCTTCTGGCTCGACGACGCCTTCGCCAGCGGCGGCTCGGCCGGCTACGACCACAAGAAGATGGGCATCACCGCCAAGGGCGCCTGGGAAGCGGTCAAGCGGCATTTCCGCGAGATGAATCGCGATATCCAGACCACACCCTTCACCGTTGTCGGCGTCGGCGACATGTCGGGCGACGTGTTCGGCAACGGCATGCTCCTGTCCGAGCAGACCCGGCTGATCGCCGCCTTCGACCATCGCGACATCTTCATCGATCCCGCTCCCGACATGGCGGTTTCGATGGCCGAGCGCCGGCGCATGTTCGCCCTCGCCCGTTCGAGCTGGCAGGACTACGACAAGACAAAACTGTCCGAAGGCGGCATCATCGTCTCGCGCAGCCAGAAATCGATCACGCTGCCGCCGACCGCGGCCGCGGCGATCGGCCTCGGCAAGACGACCGCCTCGCCGGTCGAGATCATGAGCGCCATCCTCAAGGCGCCGGTCGACCTTTTGTGGTTCGGCGGCATCGGCACCTATCTCAGGGCATCGACGGAAAGCAACCAGGACGCTGGCGATCGCGCCAACGATGCCATTCGGGTGACTGCGCTCGAAGTGCGCGCCAAGGTCATCGGGGAGGGCGCCAATCTTGGCGCGACGCAGCGGGCCCGCATCGAGTTCGGGCTGAATGGCGGGCGCTGCAATTCCGACGCCATCGACAATTCGGGCGGCGTCAACTGCTCCGACGTCGAGGTCAACATCAAGATCGCGCTGGCTTCCGCCATGCGCAAGGGGGCGCTGACCCGCCCAGCGCGCAACAAGCTTCTCGCCGAAATGACCGACGAGGTGAGCGCGCTGGTGCTGTCCAACAATTACGAGCAGACGCTGGCGTTGTCCCTTGCCCGCAAGCGCGGCCTTGCCGATATCGCCCATCAGAGCCGTTTCATGGCAGCGCTCGAGGCGCGCGGCCTGCTCGACCGCAATGTCGAAGCTCTGCCGTCGCCGGCAGCCTTTGCCGAGCGCGAGGCGCGCGGCGAGCCGCTGACCAGGGCCGAGCTCGGCGTGCTGTTGGCCTATGCCAAGATCGTGCTGTTTTCCGACATCGTCGCCAGCGACGTGCCGGACGATCCGCATTTCGACCGTGACCTGATGGGCTATTTTCCGGACCGTATGACGAAGAAATTCGCGGCCGAAATCCATGGCCATCGCCTGCGCCGCGAAATCGTCGCCCGTGTCGTCGCCAATGATCTGGTCAATCGCGGCGGCCCCCCCTTCGTCAACAGGCTGCAGGAAGCAACCGGCCGCAGCACGGCCGACGTGGTCCGGACCTTCGCTGTGGTGCGCGACGGCTTTGGCTTGCCGGCGCTCTATCGCCAGATCGACGCGCTCGACAACCAGATCGACGGACAGGTGCAGCTCGACCTTTATCAAGCCGTCAGTCGGCTTACCTATGTCGCCAGCGGCTGGTATCTCAAGAACGATGCCAGCACCGCTCCGCTCGGCCAACGGATCGCCGAATTGCAGAACGCCCGCAAGGCACTGGAGCCGAAGCTCCCTTCGCTGCTTCCGGCGTTCTCGCGCGAGCGGATAGAGGAGCGACGGCATGGTCTGGCTAAGGGCGGCGCGCCCGAACAGCTGGCAGAACATCTGGCGCTGACCGATGTGGTCGGCGTCGTGCCAGACATCGCGCTGACGGCCCGAACGGCCAACGCCGACATCATCGCCGCCGCGAAGGCGTTTTTCGCGGTCAGCGATGCCTTCCGCATTCCGCGCGTCGAGGATGCGGCGCGCTCGATCGCGCCGTCCGACTACTACGATCAATTGGCGCTTTTCCGCGCCACCGACACGATCGGCGCAGCCAGGCGCGGCATCGCCGTGGCGGCGCTCACCGGCCATGCCGGGGCGGCGGACCCGGTGGCGGCATGGCTGGAGGCCGGCGGCGAGAGGGTCGGGCGCATCCGCGAGCGGCTGCAGGCGCTGACCGAGGGCGGCGACATTACCGTGTCGCGGCTGTCGGTGGCATCGGGGCTGATCAGCGACCTGACGGCGCTGTGAGCTGTTCACTTCACAAGGCCGGCGCTGCCCCTCATCCGTCTGCCGCCACCTTCTCCCCGTATAGTGACGGGGAGAAGGAACTTGCTGCAATGCCAGCGCCTTTTCTGCAACGGCAGCCGTTCGCGAAACCGCCGATGACAATGTCTTTCTCCCCGTCCCTATACGGGGAGAAATGCCCGGCAGGGCAATGAGGGGCGGCGCGGCCTCTGTCATTTGCGTGAGCACCGGAAACATGCAGACATGGCGCCGGTCGCAGGCCAAGCGAACGGGGCAGGAGGGCATATGGCCGAGGTAGCAGTGCAGCGAGCGCCGGAACGCGGCATCTGGGGATGGATGCTGTTCGACTGGGCAGCACAACCGTTCTTCACCGTCATCACCACCTTCATCTTCGGTCCTTATTTCGCTTCGCGCATGGTTCTGGATCCGGCTGCCATGCAAGCTGCCGAGGCAGCCGGTCCAGCCGCAGTTGAAGCTTACGTCGAATCCCAGCATCTACTTGGCCTGACGGTCTGGGGTTGGAGCATCGCCGCGGCGGGACTGGTCATTGCCGTTTTGTCGCCCATACTCGGCTCGATCGCAGACCAGACCGGCCCGCGAAAGCCGTGGATCGCGTGCTTTGCCGCGATCAAGATCACGAGTCTTTGTTTGCTCTGGTTTGCCGCGCCGGGCTCAAATCTGTTTCTTATCGCGGCTTTGTTTTCGCTGGCGTCGGTGGCGGCGGAATTCTCGACGGTGTTCAACGATTCGATGATGCCGCGCCTGGTTCCGAAGAGCGAAATCGGCCGCATCTCGAATATGGCCTGGGGTCTTGGCTATCTCGGCGGCATGATCGCGCTGATCTTCGTCGTCGCCTTCATGGCGGGTTTGCCGGAGACCGGCAAGACGATCGTCGGTCTCGACCCGCTCCTCGGTCTCGACCCGATCTTCGGCGAAGACGCTCGGGCGACCGGACCACTGTCGGCTGGCTGGTACTTGCTGTTCATCCTGCCGATGTTCTTCTTTACCCCGGATGCCGCCAAAGGCATTCCGATCGGGCCGGCGGTGCGCGAGGGGCTGTCGGAGCTGAAGTCGACACTGGCCGAAGTGCGCCAGCGCAGCGGCATCTTCCGCTTCCTGGTCGCCCGCATGATCTATCAAGACGGCGTCAATGCGCTGCTTGCGCTGGGAGGACTTTTCGCGGCAGGGATGTTCGCCTGGTCGATCACCGAGATCGGCCTGTTCGGCATCATCCTCAACGTCGTTGCCATCGTCGGCTGCTGGATCGCCGCCCGTCTCGACACGGCGCTCGGCTCCAAGGCCGTGGTGATGATTTCGCTGGTTATGCTGTCTGTCGCGACAATCGGCATCGTCTCGACCGGACCGGGTTTCACGCTGCTCGGGATGCTACAGCTCTCCACCGCCGATTCGGGCGGCCTGTTCGGCACGGCGGCGGAAAAGGCCTACATTCTTTACGGCTTGCTGATCGGCCTTGCCTTCGGGCCAGTACAAGCCTCGTCACGCTCCTACATGGCGCGTAGCGTCACCGCGGCCGAATCGGGCCGCTATTTCGGCATCTATGCACTGGCCGGACGGGCGACCAGCTTCCTCGCGCCGTTTCTGGTGTCGACCATAGGCTGGGTAAGCGGTTCGCAACGGCTCGGCATGGCTGTAATCGTGCTGTTCCTCGGCGTCGGCCTGGCGATCCTGGTCCGCACGCCGTATCCGGCAGACAACCCGACGGCGGAGTGAGCTGCTTCTTCCCTTCTCCCCTGTGGGAGAAGGTGGATCGGCGCGTAGCGCCGAGACGGATGAGGGGTGCTGCAAGAAACTCAACGTGAAAACATCAAGGATTTTAACAGCTTACGCCTTCATCGTAGCGATCCTGCCAACACCCCTCACCCGACCGAGCTTCGCTCGGCCACCTTCTCCCACAAGGGGAGAAGGCAAGAGGCGCTAATGCCTGAAATGCCTGACGCCGGTAAATACCATGGCGATGCCTTGGGCGTCGGCGGCGGCGATGACATCGTCGTCGCGCATCGAGCCGCCCGGCTGGATGACCGCGGTGGCGCCGGCTTCGATCGCAGACAAAAGCCCGTCGGCGAACGGGAAAAAGGCATCCGAGGCGACAACAGAATTCTTGGTCAGCGGCTCGGCCAGGCTGGCTGCCTCGGCCGCGTCGAGCGCCTTGCGCGCGGCGATGCGCGAGGAATCGACCCGGCTCATCTGGCCGGCGCCGATGCCGACGGTGGCACCGTCCCTGACATAGACGATGGCGTTCGACTTGACGTGCTTTGCGACGCGGAAAGCGAATTTGAGATCGGCCATTTCGGCCGTTGTCGGAGCCCGCCGGGTCACCACTTTCAAGTCGAGGTCGTCGACCACCGCATTGTCGCGGCCCTGGACGAGAAACCCGCCGGAAACGGATTTCACAGTCGAGCCGGCCGCGCGCGGATCGGGCAAGCCGCCGGTGACCAGCAAGCGCAGGTTCTTCTTGGCGGCGACGATGCGGATTGCTTCGTCCGAGGCGCCCGGCGCGATGATGACCTCGGTGAAGGTTTTGACGATCTCTTCGGCTGCCTCGGGATCGAGGGTGCGGTTCATCGCGACAATGCCGCCAAAGGCCGACACCGGATCGCAGGCAAGCGCTTTGGCATAGGCCGCCTTCAGCGAAGCGCCCTCGGCGACGCCGCATGGGTTGGCGTGCTTGATGATGGCGACGGTGGCGGAGCGCGCCGGATCGAACTCGCCGACCAGTTCGAAGGCGGCGTCGGTGTCGTTGATGTTGTTGTAGGAAAGCTGCTTGCCCTGAAGCTGGCGCGCCGTCGCGACGCCCGGTCGCTTGTCGCCATCGACGTAGAAGCCGGCACTTTGGTGCGGGTTCTCGCCGTAGCGCATCACCTGGTCGAGCCTGCCGCCGAAGGCGCGCCAGGTGGGATGCTCGATCTCCAGCGCTTCGGCGAACCAGCCGGAAATCGCCGCATCATAGGTCGCGGTGCGGGCGAAGGCCTTGGCCGCCAGCTTCTTGCGGAAATCCAGCGAGAGCGAGCCGAAATTCATCTCCAGCGCGTTGAGCACCGAGGCATAGTCCTCGGGGTCTGTGACGATGGCGACATAGGCGTGGTTCTTGGCGGCGGCGCGGATCATCGCCGGGCCACCTATGTCGATGTTCTCGACGATCGAGGCGTAAGCGGCGCCGGAGCGGCGGACATCCTCGAAAGGGTAGAGATTGGAGACGACGAGATCGATCGGCTCGATGCCATGATCGCGCATCGCCGCGGCGTGTTCGGGATCGTCGCGCACGCCGAGCAACGCGCCATGCACGGACGGATGCAGGGTCTTGACGCGGCCGTCCATGATCTCGGGAAAGCCGGTGAGTTCGGAGACGTCGCGTACAGCCAAGCCTGCCTCGGCGATCGCCTTTGCCGTGCCGCCGGTGGAGACCAGCTCGACGCCGGCAGCGGCCAACGCCCTGGCGAAATCGATGAGGCCGGTCTTGTCGAAAACGGAAAGCAGCGCGCGACGGACAGGAACGAGGTCGGGCGCGGGAATGTTCTTGGCGGCGACGGCCATGGGCTGGCGGCCTTTCACGGCTGGTTGGGACAGTGTCCGCGCGCCGTAGCACATGAGGCCTGGAAATCAAACTGCGGGGCTACCGCAGTCTCAGCTTTTTGCCGGATGACCGGCGATGGCCGTCCGTGTCAGTTGCCAATGGACTTCGGAAATCTCTGACGCCTTGAAGGCCAGCACGATCTGCCGGCTGCGGCGCGGGCCGCCAAGGCCGGCGAAATAGATGGATTCCTCGACCTCGGGTGCCACCTCGGTGCAGGTGAACACCCATGTGTCGGCTTCATCGGCGGTCAGCACCAGACGATCGTGCTCGTCCTTGAGCAGGCCTATGTCGGGATGGATGTGGAAGCGCACGGTGACGAAATCGCGGCCGTTGTTGCGGATCGCAGCATTGCCCGGCCGCAGAAGGCGATCCCTGCCGGCGAGCACGTTGCCGTTCGTCGACAATTTCAGTTCGCGCTCATGCAGCAAGCCGAAGCGCGCGACATAGCCGTCATGGCGAGCCAGAAAACCCTGGCTGCCTTGCTGGTCGGTGCGCTTGCAAGGCACATGCTGCGGGCCGCCGATCAGCGGCGTGCCGAGCAGATCGTTGACGCGAAGCGAGTGGCTGAAACGGGCTGACGAGGTGTCGTTGATGGTGGCTGTCGAATGGGCGGCTGTGGCGCGGGCAAGCGGCCGGAATTCGGCAGCGCCATAGGTGTCCACGCCGGCATTGACAATATAGTGGCGGCGGCCGGAAGACAGCTCGAAGGAAAGGCATCCGGCGTGCGCCGCGTTGGAAACATCGATGCGCGGTGGCGGGCCGGTATCGGCGATCACGGTGACGCCGCCCATGGAGAGGCGCTCGTAGCCCGAATGCGGTGCGTGCAGCAACGGCGCGCCGGCGGTGTCGTCGTGGCGCAGAATGGTGGCGATGCGGTTGTGGATGGTCGCGCCCATGCCGTTGAAGCGGGCGAGGCTGCCGTCCTGGTGGCGAAAGAAACGCAGCGCCGGCAGCATGCGATCGATGGCGCCCATCAGCGCCGCCGGCGGCGTTTCGGCCTGATTGGCATAAGTCTGGCGCAGCGGCAGAAGGTCGGCGAGGATTTCAAGCACGGCCATCGGATTGCGGGAAACATGGCCTCCATCCGGCAGAATCTGACGGTCGAGCTCCTCGGCGAGGTTGCGGGTCGCGCCGCGCAGCGCTGACGCCGGCGCCGGTAACGACAGAGCGGCAAAGGCAAGCGCGATGCGGGCCCGCAGCCTGTCCTTGCCGTCCGGCATCTCGCGTGCCATCGCCCTGAGATAGCGGATCTGCATGGCCAGCGATTTCAGGAAGGCCCGGTAGAAGGGAAATTCAGCACCCTGCAGCACCACCGAGGAATGCTGCAGCCAGGCAATGACGCGCTTGGCCGTCGTGCCGGGCTCCCAGGCGACACCGGAAATATTGCTGCCATGGATGGTGATCCAGTCGGAGACCAGCGCGCGGGCATTGGCGGCGGCAAGCTCGGTGCCGGCGGCGCGCATATGGCGCAGCCAGCGAAAGCCGTGCAGGGCCTTTTGCCAGCCGGGATTGGCCACCGCAATCTGGAAGGGCGACTTGCCGCCGGTCTCGACCAGATGTCCCGACAGCGGATAGCGGCCATAATAAATCTCGAGGGCGATCTGCCGGTCGGCCAGGCGCAGGTCCGGCGGAGCGATCAACACCCGTTCCGGTGTGCGGCCGGAGTAGCGCCAGCGATGGATCGGCCCGGCACGCAGGCGCCGGCGCGTCTTGCGCCAGAACTCCTTCGCGACAAGCGTCCATAGACGTGTCGTGCTGCCGGCAGCGATCGCCAAAAGCCCTCCTCATAGCGCCCAATCCGAAGACAAGCTTATATGATTCAAGAACTTATGCGAAGGCGAATTCCACGGAGGCCTTGAAATTCAGCCTGTTTTCCGCAGGATTCTTCCTAAAACAGTCTTCAAATTCTAGGGTTGGCCGGCCCTGCGCATGCGGGCGGCGAAGAAGCCATCCAGGCCGGACCGTTCCGGTGAGCCGAGCTCCAGATCTGCGGGCGTGGTGCGCAGCGTCCCCTGCGGCGTCAGGAACGGATCGATGCCGGCGATCTCGCCCGGGCGGAGCGGATCGTCGACAATGTCAGCCGTCCCGGCGAGGAAGGCGCGGTGAAGCGCCTCGCCTTCGAGCGGGTCGAGCGAGCAGTTGGAAAAGACGATGCGCCCGCCAGGCCTGACCAGGCTGACGGCGCGGGCGAGCAGCCTGCGTTGCAGATCGGCGAGTTTTTCGATGTCGGCCGCCGTCTTCGTCCACGGCACGTCGGGATGCCGCCGCACCGTGCCGGTTGAGGAGCAGGGCGCGTCGAGGAGGACGGCGTCGAACAGTTGTTCCGGCTCGTATTTGAGCAGATCGGCCTGGACAATTTCTGCGGACAAACCGAGCCGTTCGAGATTTTGCGAGAGCCGCGCCAACCGGTTCTTCGAGGAATCGATCGCGGTAACCGTGGCGCCGCCGAGAATGAGCTGAGCGGTCTTGCCGCCGGGGGCGGCGCAGAGATCGGCGACGCGCAAACCCCTGACGTCGCCGAAAAGCCGGGCCGGAAGGCTGGCGGCGGCATCCTGGACCCACCAGGCGCCGTCTTCAAAGCCGGGCAGTTCAGTGCCCGAGGCGCTGAGTCTCTCCACGCGCACAGTGCCGGTCGGCAGCACGATGCCGCCGAGCCGCTCGGCCCACAGCGCAGGATCGGTCTTGACCGTGAAGTCTACCGGCGCCTCGTATCTGTGGGCGGCGAGGATTTGCCTGGCTTTCTCAGTGCCATAGGCGGCTTTCAGCCGGTCGGAAAACCATTTCGGCGCTTCGTCGGTGGCGGCAAGCGCTGCAGCCAGCTCGGCCTGCTTGGATCGCGCCAGTGTGCGCAGCACGCCATTGACGAGACCGGAGAAGCGCACCGTGCGCGGATCGGACTTGGCGTGGGTCACGGCAAGGTCGACTGCGGCGCTTTCGGGAATATCGAGGAACAGGATCTGCGCCGCTGCTACATGCAGAATATGCGAAAGCGCGGTGGCGTTGGGTGGCAGCGGCTTTTCCAGGCGGCGGGCCAGCAACCCTGATATAGTCATGCGGAAGCGCAGCGCGGTGACCAGTATGGCGCGCACCAGCGCCCGGTCGCGCAGGTCGAGCGCCTTGTATTGCGGATGGCCGTTCTCGTGGTCGGTCAGCCCGTCCAGCGGCGTCCTCGCATCGATGACGGCGGCCAGCAATCGTGCCGCGGCCTTGCGCGCGGCAAGGCCGGCAACAGGTTCGCCGGGGCTCGGGCTCGCTGCATTGTTTTCATGATCGCCTGAAATTCGGTGCCGGCGTTTCGCTTCGCTCACGACCACGGACCCTTGGGTCCGGTCGGATTGCGGCCCCAGGGATTGGACTTCGGCCTGGCCGGTTCAGCCGGCTGCTCAGCTTTCTCCCACGGGCCCGATGGCCGCTGTTCGTCTGCCTGCCGCGGCATCGGCGCTTGCGGCCGCGCGGAGGCGGATGCGCCACCGGCCATGTCCTGCGCCATCGCCTGCAGGGCGGCGATGCGGTTGTCGGTGCTCGGGTGGGTCGAAAACAGGCTGTCCATGCGTTCGCCGGAAAGAGGATTGATGATGAAGAGGTGGGCAGTTGCCGGATTGCGCTCGGCATCCGGGTTGCGGATGCGTTCGGCGCCGCGAGCGATCTTGTCAAGGGCCGAGGCAAGCCAGAGCGGCTGTCCACAGATCTCGGCGCCGCGCCGGTCGGCCTCGTATTCGCGGGTGCGGCTGACCGCCATCTGCACGATCATCGCGGCGAACGGCGCCACGATCATCGCCACCAGCACACCGATAATGCCAAGCGAATTGTTGTTGTCGCGGTTGCCGCCGAAAAAGAAGGCGAAATTGCCGAGCATCGAGATCGCGCCGGCAAGCGTGGCGACGATCGTCATGGTCAGTGTGTCGCGGTGCTGCACATGGGCGAGCTCGTGCGCCATCACCGCCGCGACTTCCTCATGCGACAGTTGCTGCAACAGTCCGGTGGTGGCGGCGACCGCGGCATTCTGCGGGTTGCGGCCGGTGGCGAAAGCGTTGGGCTGCGGGTTGTCGATCAGATAGGTTTTCGGCATCGGCAGGCCGGCCTGTCTGGCGAGGCTCTGCACGATGGCGTAATATTCCGGGGCGTTCCTTTCGTCGACCTCGACCGCGCGGTTCATCGACAGCACCATCTTGTCGGCGTTCCAATAGCTGAACAGGTTCATCGCGGCGGCAATCAGCAAGGCGATCACCATGCCGCCCGATCCGCCGATCAGATAGCCGACGCCCATGAACAGCGCGGTCATCGCTGCCAAAAGCATGGCGGTGCGAAGTGTGTTCATTGTCTGCTCCGTTTCTGCCGGCCTTTCGGAAAAAGGGTCGATCCTTGTCGGCTCATCGCTATATGATGGGAAACGTGTGGCCCTGTTTCAATTGGGGCCGGTTTCAATCGCCGGGAATATCGCATGATCGACGAAGCCAATATATCAGGCGAAACCAGCAATGCAGACGCCGGCCCCGGTCACGACGTGCCGCAAAGGACGCTGACACCGGCAGCCCGCCGCGCTTTGGCGGAAGCGGAAGCACGGCGCGAACACTATCGACGGCAGGAAGCCGCGATGCCCCGGGAGATCGGCGGCCGTGGCGGCAGGGAACCCGGCCGCTATGGCGATTGGGAAGTGAAGGGCCTGACCAGCGATTTCTAAGGGCCAGCGATTTCTAAGGGTATTTCGATATTCAGGTGATGCCGGCCTGCGAACAGCGGATTCCTGCGCTTCTCACGGACCTGAAAGTCCGCTCCGTTCCGGTTCTCGGAACCCACCTAGTCTGGTCGCTTCGTGCCCGTCTTCGACTCCGGCTCGGCCTGACCTGAATCTCAACATACCCTAAGCAGCAGCGCGCTCCGCGCCGAGGACAATCCAGCCGCGGTCGTCGACGGTGACGCCGATCCCCTCATAACCGGCGATCGCAGCATGCGGCGTTTGCAACGGATGCTGGTGCGTGGCGCTGATCACCACGACGGTGGCTCCCGCGGCCTCGGCCGCCGCTATCCCGGCGGGCGCATCTTCGAAAACGAGGCAGTCGCGCGCGTCAACGCCCAGCCGCTCGGCGGCCAGCCGGAAGCAATCCGGCGCCGGCTTGCCGCGGGAAACGTCCTCGGCCGCGACAAGGGTGGCGGGAAGCGGGATGCCGGCGGCCGCGATGCGCAGCAGAGCCAGCTCGCGCGGCGCCGAAGTGACGATTGCCCAGCGCTCGGGTGGCAGCGACGCCAGAAACGCCGCGGCGCCGGCGATTGGAAGGATGCCGTCGATATCGGCCACCTCGGCCTGCAGAAGCGCATCGGCTTCACGCATCGGGTCGACGCCTGGAAGCGCCAGCCGAGCGATGGTCTCGATCGCCCGCACGCCGTGGATCGTTGGCAGGAATGCGGCAACGTCGAGATCTTGCCGGCGTGCCCAATCTGCCCAGACCCTTTCTGCCGCGGCAATCGAATTGACCACCGTGCCGTCCATGTCGAACAGCAAGGCTGCGAATTTTCTGCCTGCGAACATCTGCTATCCCAAGTTGTTTCGGAAGGAACCAAAGCCTGTCGATCGACCGTAACGTCGCACCGGCGGCATGGGAAGGCACGAGATCGCCTTTTTCGACAGACCAGGGAACCACGGCCGGCCATCTCGCGTTAATCCAATCGCCTTCCACGACACTCACAAGAGGGGAACCGCAATGCTGATTCGGCTCGGCTACGAAATCGCCATCGACTGTGCTGAATCCACCCCGGTGATTTCGCTGCTCGAGATCCACAAGCAGCGCCAGGCCGACATCAAGCGGCAAACGCGCGTGCTGACCTCGCCCTCCGTCCCCACCAGGCTCTATCACGATCTTTATGGCAACACCTGCCGCCGCTTCACCGCGCCTGGCGGAGGCTTTCGCATTCTTTACGACGCCGTCATCGAGGACAGCGGCGAGACCGACGAGGTCAACACGCTGGCCAGGGAAGTGCCGGTGGCGGAGTTGCCCGACGAGGTGCTCTGTTATCTGCTCGGCAGTCGCTATTGCGAAACCGATCATCTCAGCGATCTGGCCTGGCAGGTTTTCGGGCCTGTTCCATCCGGCTGGGCCCGGGTGCAGGCGATCGTCGACTATGTCCACAACCGTCTGTCGTTCGGCTACGGCTATGCGCGCCCGACCCGCACGGCGGCGCAGGCGCATGAGGAGCGCGTCGGCGTCTGCCGCGACTTCGCTCATCTGGCGATCACGCTCTGCCGCTGCATGAACATCCCAGCCCGCTACGTGAACGGTTATCTCGGCGACATCGGCGTGCCGGTCGACCCGGCACCGATGGATTTTTCGGCGTGGCTGGAAGTGTTCCTCGAAGGCAAGTGGTACACGTTCGACCCCCGCCACAACATGCCGAGGATCGGCCGCGTCGTCATCGCGCGCGGCCGCGACGCGACCGACGTGCCGCTGCTGCACAGTTTCGGCCCGCACCGGCTCAGCCTGTTCAAGGTCTGGACCTACGAGCAGGAAAGCAATCTGTTCAACCCGCCCCATCGCGGCGTCGACAGGACGGCCAGCGCGCAGATGCTGGCATAGGAGCGCAAGCGCGAACGGCGCGTCCGGCTGTTACGATCATCGGCTGTCCTACGGATATGATGCGCCTGATCCGCTTCGGCACAGACCCTCTGTGCCGGATCGGGATCGGGCTGTTGTGCTCCACGGCAGACCTCGGGTTCATGGTAAGCGCTTGGTAAACGAAACTGCCGCAGCGGCTTGTCGTTTACCGCCTATTTACCTTGCCCCATTTCGAAACCAAGCAAAAACAATGGCTTGACTATGAGCCGCCGGCTTTTGCTGCGATGAGGACGCCGTCCGGCCGGAATCCTGCAATGCGGCCTTCACACGGCTCGAGTCGTGGCGAATGGAGGCGAGCATGCGGCGTTTTGGGGGTCTTGTTCACGCGATCGGCGGCTTTGCCGGAGATCGAAGCGGAAATTTAGCGGTTCTGTTCGGCATGGTCGCGTCGGTGCTGGCGCTTGGCGTCGGCTTTGCCGTCAATGTTTCGCAGCTCTACAACACCAAATCGAGCTTGCAGGGCGTGGTCGATGCGGCGGTGACCTCGACGGCACGGGACCTGACCACCGGCGTCATCACGGAGGCCGAGGCCAACAAGTCGGTGCAGGCGTTTCTCGATGCCAACAGCCGAGCGGGCATGCTGCAGGCTGATCGGATCGTCCTCGACAAATTGACCATCGACAGGACCGCCAACACGGTTCAGGCGGACGTGCATGTCAATGTCCGCCTTTATTTTCCGATCTTCGGCATAGGCGATATGCAGCGTGTCACGGTATCGACGACAGCACTCTATTCGGACAGGCAGATTGAAGTGGCCATGATGCTCGACGTGACCGGATCGATGGAGGAAAGCTGGTATAAGAAGACCGACAAAATTGGCGACCTGCGGGACGCGGCTTCAGGAGCCGTGGAAGACCTGCTCAAATGGAACCGCGACGAGAACGATCCCCGCGTACGCATCGCCATCGTTCCCTACGCCGAAGCCGTCAACACAGGCGGTCTGGCCAGCGCGGTATTCGTCGAGACGAGATATGGATCAAAGGTGCCGCCCCCGATCGATGCTCCGGTCTCGGTGTCCTTGACATTGGCGTCCGATAAATGTGCCACTGAACGCAAGGACAGGGATGGTTACGCCGATTATTCGGCCGACGGCCCTTACACGCCGCGCCTGGACAACAATGGCAAAACCTATCTGGCCAAAGTCAATCGGGACTACAATATGCGGAGCTGCCCGTCCGCCGAGCTCATCCCCCTGACCGCCGACAAAGACAAACTGCTCAACACAATCGCGGATTTCAGGGCGGATGGCGTGACGGCCGGCGGTATCGCCGCGCAATGGGGCTATTACATGCTTTCGCCGTCGTGGCGCTCGGCAATTGCCGATGCCGGTCTGGGTGCCGGCCCCGCCAATTTCGACAAAAGAAGGGTGGCCAAGATCGCCATCCTGATGACCGACGGCCAATTCAACACTGCTTTTGCCAAGGGCCCCGGTGCGCCCAGCTCGCAGGGTCAGGGCCAGACCTCGCGAAAGAATGCCGAAGCCATCTGCGCCAACATGAAGCGCGATGGGATTGAGATATTCACGATCGGCTTCGACCTGAACGATCCGACCATGACGGCGACCGAGCGAGATCAGGCAAAGAGCGTCCTCAAGAATTGCTCTACAGCGGACAGGTCCTCGCTGAAGCACTACTACGAGGCCGCCACCGGCACGGAACTGGCCGCTGCCTTCTACGAGATCAGCAAGAATATCGAGAAGCTTGCCATCAAACGCTGATCTTCCCCGACGGCTAATAGACGAACACCCAAAGGAAAAGGCCGCCGCTTCTTTCGAAGCCGGCGGCCTTCCGTGTTTCCGTCCATGGCGCGGCTCATGGCGGCGACGTGACTTAAAGTGCTGGAGCGTCCTTTGCGCGTCCAAAGGACGCGCGGCGCTACAGGCGTCGCCAGCCGCGCATCTCGCGCCTTAACGGGAAGACTGCTTCCCGAAAGTGCAATCCGCTGAGGCCACGTTCTGGAAAACGAAATCACTCGACATCGGATCACCTCCTTTCGATTTGTTGAACACGCCCTCATGATGGGGTGTCGATCTGCAAATGGCAAGGCGCCATCGTGAAAATGCGGTGCGCGTTTGCCGCTAACTGCTTGCGGCTATCCGATCGGACAGGCAATGTCGCTGCCGGACCGTCAGGGGCTGAGCAGGAGGAACGGGGATGGAGGCAGCCGAGAGAGCCGCACGGATCGTTCGAACGGTTATCGAGACGTTGAAGCCGGGTTTCGCGGTCAAGCTGTGGAACGGCGAGCGGATCGGCCCCGCCACCGGCCCCGTGGTCACCATCAACGACCAGGACATCGTCTGGCAGGTGATGCGGCGGCCCAACCTCTCGACGCTGATCGAAATGTGGATTTCCAAGACCATCGACGTGGAAGACGGGTCGCTGTTCGATTTCTACGCTCTGCCTGCGCAGGGCAAGCTCAGGGCGAAGCTCAAGTCGTTGCCCAAGCTCGCGGTCCTGCGCGACCTGCCGGCCGTGCTGTTTTCGAGAAAACAGATGACGGCGCGGACCGACCTTTCCGGGCGCAACCCCTTCGTCAGCGGGTCGAACAGGCAAGCAATCCAGCACCACTACGACATTTCGAACGCCTTCTACCGGCTCTTCCTCGATGAACGCATGGTCTATAGCTGCGGCTATTTCACCGATTTCGCCAATGACATTGACCAGGCGCAGAAAGACAAGCTCGATCATATCTGCCGCAAGCTCCGGCTGAAGCCCGGCGAAAGGCTGCTCGACATCGGCTGCGGCTGGGGAGCCATGCTCATCCATGCCGCGAAAAATTACGGCGTCGTCGGCCATGGCGTCTCGCTGTCGGAAGCCCAGACCCAGCTCGCCCGCGAGCGCATCCGTGCTGAGGGACTGGAGGATCGCATCACCATCGAGATAAAGTCCTATGCCGAGCTGTCCGACTCCTTCGACAAGATCTCGTCGATCGGCATGTTCGAGCATCTGGGGCTGGCCAACCACGCCGCCTATTTCTCGACCATTCGTCGCCTGCTCAAGCCGGGCGGCATCTATCTGCATCACGCCATCACCCGGCGCGACAAGGGCAGCATCAAGAAGACCCTGCGCAAGGGCCCGGAATTCAAAGCGCTGATCAAATACATCTTTCCCGGCGGCGAACTCGACACGATCGGCATGACGCTTGGCAATCTCGAAGCGCACGGCTTTCTTGTCTACGATGTCGAGAATTTGCGCGAGCACTACGCCCGCACCTGCCGTCTGTGGGCCGAGCGCCTCCACGCACGCTTCGACGAAGCGATCGCCGAGGTCGGCGAAGCCAAGGCGCGCCTCTGGCTGCTTTATCTCACCGGCTGTTCGATTACTTTCGAACGCGCCTCGGCGCAGATTTTCCAGACCGTCGTCACCAAGCGCGCGCGGGGCCCGAGCGGACTGCCGCCGACGCGGGCGGACCTTTATCAGTAGAGCGCCAGCGAGCCGATTTCATCCGATGGGGTTTCCGACGACCGTCGACCGGATGTTTCTTATGCCCGCTTGTTCTGCCGGTTGGCGATGAGGTCGTCGACGACCGCCGGGTCGGCCAGCGTCGAGGTATCGCCGAGCGCGGCAAAATCGTCCTCGGCGATCTTGCGCAGGATCCGCCGCATGATCTTGCCCGAGCGGGTTTTCGGCAGGCCCGGAGCGAACTGGATCTTGTCGGGCGTGGCGATGGCGCCGATGTCCTTGCGGACGTGGGTGACAAGTTCCTTGCGCAACGCCTCGTCCGGCTTCTCGCCGGCCATCAAAGTGACGTAGCAGTAGATGCCCTGGCCCTTGATGTCGTGCGGGTAGCCGACGACGGCGGCTTCCGAGACTTTCTCGTGCGAAACCAGCGCCGATTCGACCTCGGCCGTGCCCATGCGGTGGCCGGAGACGTTGATGACGTCGTCGACCCGGCCGGTGATCCAGTAGTAGCCGTCGGCGTCGCGGCGGCAGCCGTCGCCGGTAAAATATTTGCCCTTGTAAGTGGAAAAATAGGTCTGCACGAAGCGCTCGTGGTCGCCATAGACGGTGCGCATCTGGCCCGGCCATGAATCGGCGATGCAGAGATTGCCGCTGGCAACGCCTTCCAGCACCTTGCCGTCGCCGTCGACCAGTTGCGGCTTGACGCCGAAGAACGGCTGCGTCGCCGAACCTGCCTTGAGCGGGGTGGCGCCGGGCAGCGGCGTGATCAGGATGCCGCCGGTCTCGGTCTGCCACCAGGTGTCGACAATCGGCACCTTGCCGTTACCGACGACGTTGAAATACCACTCCCAGGCTTCCGGATTGATCGGCTCGCCGACTGTGCCGAGCACGCGCAACGATTTGCGCGAGGTTTTGGCGACATGGGCGTCGCCGGCGCCCATCAGGGCGCGCAACGCCGTCGGCGCGGTGTAGAAGATGTTGACCTTGTGCTTGTCGATGACCTCCCAGAAGCGGGATTGCGAGGGATAGTTCGGCACGCCTTCGAACATCAGCGTGGTGGCGCCGTTGGCGAGCGGCCCGTAGACGATATAGCTGTGACCGGTGACCCAGCCGACATCGGCGGTGCACCAGTAGATGTCGCCGTCGTGATAGTCGAAGACATATTGGTGGGTCATCGAGACGTAGACGAGATAGCCGGCCGTGGTGTGCAGAACGCCCTTCGGCTTGCCGGTCGAGCCCGATGTGTAGAGGATGAACAGCGGGTCCTCGGCCTTCATCTTCTCCGGCTTGCATTCCGCCTTAACCGTCGCGATCTCGTCATGGTACCAGACGTCGCGTCCGGCCACCCAGCCGGTCTTGCCGCCGGTGCGGCGCACGACGACGACCTTTTCGACTTTCGTTCCGGCCTTGGCGGCGATCTCGATCGCTTTGTCGGTGTTGTCCTTCAGCGGGATCGGCTTGCCGCCGCGCAGGCCCTCGTCGGCGGTGATGACGAAGCTTGATTTGCAGTCGTCGATGCGGCCGGCCAGCGCGTCCGGTGAGAAGCCGCCGAAGACCACCGAATGGATGGCGCCGATGCGCGTGCAGGCAAGCATCGCATAGGCGGCTTCGGGGATCATCGGCATGTAGATGGTGACGCGGTCGCCTTTCCTAACGCCGTGCTTCTTCATCACATTGGCGAGCCGGCAGACATGCGCATGGAGCTCGTTATAGGTGATCTTCCTGTCGTCGTAGGGATTGTCGCCTTCCCAGATGATGGCGGTCTGATCGCCGCGCTTCTTCAGATGCCGGTCGATGCAGTTCCAGGAAACATTGGTCTCGCCGTCCTCGAACCATTTGATCGAGACCTTGCCGTCGAAGGAGGTGTTCTTGACCTTGCTGTAGGGCTTGAACCAGTCGATGCGCTTGCCGTGCTTGCCCCAGAACTTGTCCGGGTTCTTCACGCTGTCGGCGTACCATTTCAAATAGGTGTCTTTATCGATCAGCGCATTCTTCTTCCACGCCGGCTGGACGCGATGGACATGAACCTCGGACATATCTTTGCTTTCCTCCCGAAACCAGGCCGCCCGGCTTGACCGCCGGCGGCATCGCGGCGAAGCGGCCGCGAATTCGCGCGCATTATTAACAGTTCCGCGGTGACGGCAACATTAGACGTTGGATTCGCGCGGCGGGATGCCGCAGAGGTTTGAGTTGCCGCTATCAGCACTCGACCACGATCGCTGCTAACTGCATGTTTTTGTGTCGGAAATCCGGCCTCTAACTACGAAATATCAATAGACGATTAAGCAAATTGCGGGCACAATTTCAAATTGGGAGGAAGGAGAATCAACCGGGGGACCGCGATGCGTGACCATTCCGAAATGGACCTGATGCTCAAGGGCTATGGCTTGACCACGGCCAAAATCCTTTATCATTTTCCCGATCATCCGCATCTGCTGCAGAGCTTCATCTGGCAGGACTACGACATCGCTCCGAAATTTCCGGTGCTGATCCGGTTCATCGAGTTCTGGCAGACCAAGCTCGATGGCCCGCTGCATTCGGTGAGCTATACGCACCAGAAGCTGATCGCGCCCAATGAGTGGCGGAAGCTCGATGGCGAGTTCGTGCTGCATTAGGGCAACGGCGCAGGATGTTCTGGCGGGCTGCTTGCATGATGGATTCCGCATGCCTTGGTGATTGGCGGAAACATCTCGGAGCTTCGTCATCCTGGGGCGGAGCAAGGAGCGAAGCGACGCGGCGCAGACCCCAGGATCCATGCCGTGACTTCAAAGCGCCGCTGCGGGGCCGAATTCTGCTCCGCTGCACCCTACGGCCAAGGTTATGGCATGGATCCCAGGGTCTCCGCGACGGAGCTTCGCTCCTGCTTCGCCCAGGGATCACGAAGTTGGGGAGGCTTCGGCAAGTCCCGAATGTTTATGATGGTCACCCGAACGAGCGATCGCGACTCTCAGACCGCAGGCGGGCTCAGCCGGGCAAAACCCTCCTGCCGGCGATACGGAAAATACGGATAGGCTGCGGTCACCGCGCTTGCTGCGTCGAGCGTCTTGATCTGGTCGGATGTCAATGACCAACCGACGGCACCAAGATTCTGGCGCAGCTGTTCCTCGGTGCGCGCGCCGATAATGACGGAGGCGACGGTCGGCCGCTGCAGCAACCAGTTGATGGCGATCTGCGGCACGGTCTTGCCGGTTTCTCTGGCCACGGCTTCGAGCGCATCGACAACCCTGTAGAGCAACTCGTCTTCTACCGGCGGCCCGAAGCTTGCGGTGTCGTGCAGCCGGCTTTTTTCCGGCAGTGGCTCGCCGCGGCGGATCTTGCCGGTCAGCCGGCCCCAGCCGAGCGGGCTCCACACCAGCGCGCCAACGCCCTGGTCGAGCCCGAGCGGCATCAACTCCCATTCATAGTCGCGCCCGACCAGCGAATAGTAGACCTGATGGGCGACGTAGCGCGGGTAGCCGTGCTTGTCCGCCAGGCCGAGCGATTTCATCACTTGCCAGCCGGAAAAGTTGGAGACGCCGACATAGCGCAGCTTGCCGGCGCGCACGAGACTGTCCAGCGTCGACAGCACCTCCTCGATCGGCGTTGCGGCGTCGAAAGCATGCAGCTGCAGCAGGTCGATGTAATCGGTGCCGAGACGCTTGAGCGCGTGCTCGACCGCGTTGATGAGGCGCGAACGGGAGGACCCGGCATCATTGGGTCCGTCGCCCATCGGCAGCGAGGTCTTGGTCGAAATCAGCACGGCATCGCGGCGGCCCTTGACGGCTGCGCCGAGCACTTCCTCGGAAGCGCCGTTCGAATAGACGTCGGCGGTGTCGAACAGGTTGACGCCGGCCTCCAGGCAGATGTCGACCAGCCGCCGCGCTTCCGTCGCATCGCTGTTGCCCCAGGCGCCGAACAGCGGCCCCGAGCCGCCGAAGGTTCCAGCGCCGAACGAGAGCGCCGGAACCTTCAGGCCCGAGGCGCCAAGACGTCGATAATCCATCTTTTTCTCCTGTGATGTCTAAGGGGGTTCGTCGGGTTGCTACGTGCGGGCAGATGCCGGCTCGCCAAGCGTCGGGCGATCGAGACGCAGCGCCAGCCACGCCACGGCGAGCGCCGAGAGCGGCAGCAGGGCGGCGACCCAGGTGATGGCGCCAAGGCCGGGGCCATGGGCGATGACCATGCCGCCGAGCCAGGCGCCGGCGGCGTTGCCGAGGTTGAAGGCGGCGATGTTGAAGGACGAGGCGAGGCTCTGGCCGGCGCCTTCAGCCTTTTCCAGCACCCACATCTGCAGCGGCGCTACGGTGGCGAAGGCGGCGGCGCCGAGCAGGCCGACATGGATGACAGCCATCGCCCGGCTGTGCAGGGCGAAGGTCATCGTGCCGAGCACCAGCGCCAGCACAACGAGACTGCCGAGGACGGAAGGCACCAGCCAGCGGTCGGCGAACTTGCCGCCGGCGAGATTGCCGGCGATGAGGCCGCCGCCGAAAACAAGCAGGATCGGCGACACCGCCGCTTCCGCAAAACCGGTGATCTCGGTCAGCAGGGGGGCGATATAGGTGAAGACGGCGAAGACGCCGGCATAGCCAAGCACGGTGGTGGCGAAGCCAAGCAGAACCGGGGCGCGGCCGAGCACGGCGAGATCGCCGCGCAGGTCGCTCTTTTCCAGCGCTGCCGGGCTGCGGGGCACCGGCAGGAGAATGATGGCGAAGGCGACGATGCCGACCAGGGCTACAGCCCAGAAGGTCGCCCGCCAGCCGAAGGCCTGGCCGAGCCAGGTGCCGAAGGGCACGCCGAGGATGTTGGCGATGGTCAGGCCGGTGAACATCAGGGCGATCGCCGAGGCCTTCCTGTTGGGGGCGACCAGCCCGGTCGCAACCACCGCACCAACGCCGAAGAAGGTGCCGTGGGCGAAGGCGGTGAGCACCCGGGCAGCCATCAGCGTCCAGTAGTCGGGGGCCAGCGCGCAGGCGAGGTTGCCCAGCGTGAAGACCGCCATCAGCACCAGAAGCACGGTCTTGCGCGGCCAGCGGCCGGTGGCGATCGTCAGCAGCGGCGCGCCGATGACGACGCCCAGCGCATAGCCGGAGATCAACTGGCCGGCGGCCGAGATCGAGACGCCGAGATCGGTGCTGACGTCGAGCAGCAGGCCCATAATGACGAATTCGGTGACACCGATGCCGAACGCACCGGCGGCGAGAGCATAAAGTGCAAGAGGCATTGCGGTTCCCACTCCGGTGACAGCAGTTTTGACGACAGGACGCCGTGTCCTCCTGCGCCCCGACCCGGAAGATCGTGTTGCCATGTGCTGTGAACCAGCCTTGCGTCGGGCACATTGTCTGTGAAATAGATTCACGAATGGCGAGGCCCGACATCAACCGCTCCGGCGAGATCGAAGTGTTTGTCCGTGTCGTCGAAGCGGGCAGTTTTTCGGCTGCGGCGCGGATGCTGCGGATGACGCCGTCGGCGGTGAGCAAGCTGATTGCGCGGCTTGAGGCGCGGCTTGGCGCGCGGCTGATCAGCCGTTCGACTCGCAAGCTGCAACTGACACCGGAGGGAGCGGCCTTCTTCGACAGCGGCGTGCGCATCCTGGCCGACATGGCGGCAGCCGAGCGCGAGGCGGCGGCTGGTGCTGCGCCGCGCGGCCGGCTGCGGGTCAACAGCTACGTGCCGTTCGGGCAGCACCGGCTGATCCCGCTGTTGCCGCGCTTTCTCGAACGCTATCCGGAAATCGCCATCGATCTGGTTTTGACCGACAATGTCATCGACCTGATGGAGGAGCGCGCCGATGTCGCCATCCGCGCCGGGCCGCTCGGCGAATCACGTTTGGTGGCGCGCAAGCTCGGACAGAGCCGGCTGGTCGTCGTCGCCGCGCCATCGTACATCAGGACGCATGGCGCGCTCCAAACGCCGGCCGATCTCGATCATCACAATCGGATGGGTTTCTGCTTCGTGCGCCATGTCGACGGCTGGCCCTTCGTCGGCGCGGCCGGCGAGGCCTTCATCGTCCCGATCACCGGAAACACGCTGGTCAGCGACGGCGAGGCGATGCGGCTGATGGCGCTCTCGGGCGCTGGCATCGCCCGGCTGGCACGCTGGCATGTGGAGCCCGACATCGCCGCCGGCCGGCTGGTCCCGCTTCTGGAGGACTTCAACCCAGGCGACGAGGAGCTTACCCACGCTGTTTACGTCGGCCAGGGCAAACATTTGCCGGCCCGAGTGCGGGCCTTTCTCGACTTTCTGGTCGAGACGGTCCGGCTGAGCTGAGCCCAAGAAGATCGGGAGCCCGCCGGCTTCCGAAATCGAAGCTGAGATTTACTTCTTCTCCGCAAAGGGCGCCGGACGCCGGCCAGCCGCCTGGCGCTCGAGCATCCAGCCCGGATATTCGGATGGCAGCGCGCTGACTTCGTCGAGACGAGCAAGATCGTCGCTGTCGAGCTTCAACGCGGTGGCGGCAAGGTTCTGTTCGAGCTGCTCCATGCGGCTGGCGCCGATGATCACGCTCATCACGAAAGGCTTGGCCAAGACATAGCCAAGTGCCACCGTGGCGACGCTGGCGCCGTGCTTGCCGGCGATCTCGCGCATGACGGCGACCGCCGCCCAGGCGCGGTCTTCATCGACCGGCGGGAAATTGAAGCTGGCGCGGCGGCCCTCGCCATTGCCGCGCGCGCCGGGTCCGTATTTGCCGGAAAGCAGCCCGCCCGCCATCGGCGACCAGACCATCAGCCCAAGCTTCTCCTCGTTGAGCAGCGGCACGATCTCGCGCTCCAGATCGCGGCCGGCGATCGAATAGTAGGACTGAACCGTCTCAAAACGGGCAAAACCCTTGCGTTCGGCGATGCCCAATGCCTTGGCGATGCGCCAGGCTGCCCAGTTCGAGACGCCGACATAGCGGACCTTACCGCTGGCAACCAGATCGTCGAGCGCCCTGAGCGTCTCGTCGATCGGCGTTACCGCGTCGGTGCCGTGCAACTGATAGAGATCGATATGGTCCAGCTGCAGCCGTTCGAGACTGCCGTCGACCGAATCCATGATGTGGCCGCGCGAGGAGCCGCGCTGGTTGGGGCCGTCGCCCATGGCGCCATGGACTTTGGTGGCGATGATCACGTCCTGCCGCTCGATGCCGAGATTGCGCAGCGACTGGCCGAGAAACCGTTCTGATGCGCCGAAGGAATAGACATCGGCCGTGTCGAAGAAATTAATGCCGGCGGCGAGCGAGCGCTGGACGATCCTGTCGACGCCATCCTGGTCGAGGCTGGCGATCAGGCCCCATTGGTTGTTTTGGTCGGCGGCGCCGAAGGTCATGGTGCCGAGACAAAGTTCGGAGACAAACATCCCCGTGTTTCCAAGTTGACTGTAGCGCATGGTGCGGCTCCGGAAAGTTTTGGAATGACCCGGCCGATATAGGAACGATACGTTTCGTTTCTACTTGTTGGCGTAACGGCCTGGTGGTTCTGGACCAAGCTCCGCGACCGACGATCCGGTGCAACGGGAAACAGGTCAGATTGTCCAAGGGTCGAGGACCGTCACCGGGCCCGACTATCAAGGCTGATCGCTAAACTGCCGCTAAAATGCCCGCTAGCGGCTGCCGAAGATCGCCGAGCCGACCCTGATGCTGGTCGCGCCGAAGGCGATCGCGGTTTCGTAGTCGCCGGACATGCCCATCGAAAGCGTCTCCACCCCTGCCTCCGTGCCGAGCTTTTCCAGCAGCGCGAAATGCGGGCCGGGGTTCTCATCGGCCGGCGGAATGCACATCAGGCCTTCGATGGCGAGGCCATGGACCTCGCGGCAGCGCGTAACGAAGGGTACGGCTTCGCGCGGTTCGATCCCTGTCTTTTGCGGTTCCGAGCCGGTGTTGACCTGAACGTAGAGTTTTGGTGACCGGCCTTGCCTGGCGATTTCCTTGGCGAGTTCGGCGGCGATCTTCTCGCGATCGACCGTCTCGATGACGTCGAACAGGGCGACTGCTTCCTTCGCCTTGTTCGATTGCAGCGGACCGATCAGGTGCAGTTCGATGTCGGGGAAGCCTTGCTTCAGCGCTGGCCATTTGGCTTGTGCTTCCTGGACGCGGTTCTCGCCGAAGACGCGCTGCCCGGCGTCGATGACCGGGCGGATATCGTCGGCGCTGAAGGTCTTCGAGACCGCGACCAGCGTCGCCGCGCCGGCTTGCCGTCCTGCCTCGCGCTCGGCGGCGGCGATCCTCGCCTTGACCGTGAAAAACTGTTCGACGGCGCTCGCCATGCCTATATCCTGACTCTGGTTTTTGTCCTGGCCGGGGCGTCGCAGTTGACGGGTCCGGCAATCCATGGTGAACACCGCGACGACATTTCCTGAGCCGCCGGGCATGTCCGGCTGTTCGCGCATGCTTTTTAAGTGAAAAACACCCAATGGCAACCGAACGATACAATCCGCGCGCATCAGAGCCCAAATGGCAGAAGGCCTGGGACGCCAAGAAGCTGTTCGAGGCTGACAACGACGACCCGCGTCCGAAATACTACGTGCTCGAGATGTTTCCGTATCCGTCGGGGCGCATCCATATCGGCCATACCCGCAACTACACGATGGGCGACGTGGTGGCGCGCTACAAGCGGGCCAAGGGTTTCAACGTGCTGCACCCGATGGGCTGGGACGCCTTCGGCATGCCGGCCGAGAACGCGGCGATGCAGAACAAGGTCCATCCCAAGGACTGGACCTATCAGAACATCGCCGCCATGCGCGAGCAGCTCAAGGTCATGGGCCTGTCGCTCGACTGGGCGCGCGAATTCGCCACCTGCGATGTCGACTACTACCACCGCCAGCAGATGCTGTTCCTCGATTTCGTCGAGAAGGGGCTGGTGACGCGCAAATCCTCCAAGGTCAACTGGGATCCGGAGGACATGACGGTGCTTGCCAACGAGCAGGTCATCGACGGACGCGGCTGGCGCTCCGGTGCGCTGGTCGAGCAGCGCGAGCTGACGCAGTGGTTCTTCAAGATCACCGACTATGCGCAGGACCTGCTGGACTCGCTGGAAGGCCTCGACGAATGGCCGGAAAAAGTGAAGCTGATGCAGGCGAACTGGATCGGCCGTTCGGAAGGCCTGCTGATCCGCTGGCCGCTGGCCACTCCAGTTGACGGCGAAGATGAGCTGGAGGTCTACACGACGCGGCCCGACACCATCTTCGGCGCCTCCTTCATGGCGGTCGCAGTTGACCATCCGCTGGCCAAGAAGGCGGCCGAAAACAATCCGGCGCTGGCCAAGTTCATCGATGAAGTCCATCACATGGGCACTTCGGTGGCAGCACTGGAGACAGCCGAGAAAAAGGGCATGGATACCGGTATACGAGTCGTCCATCCGTTCGATGCGAACTGGACTCTGCCTGTCTACGTCGCCAATTTCGTGCTGATGGAGTACGGCACCGGCGCCATATTCGGTTGCCCGTCCGGTGACCAGCGCGACCTCGACTTCGCTAACCGATATGGCCTGCCGGTCATTCCGGTGGTGATGCCGGAAGGCGAGATCCAGGGAAACTTCCAGATCATCGACGAGGCCTATGTCGGCGACGGCGTGATGATCAATTCGCGCTTCCTCGACGGCATGAAGCCTGATCAGGCGTTCGACGAAGTGGCCAAGCTGCTGGAACAAAAGACCATCGGCAACCGGCCGATGGCCGAGCGCAAGGTCAACTTCCGCCTGCGCGACTGGGGCATTTCGCGCCAGCGCTACTGGGGCTGCCCGATCCCGATGATCCATTGCGAGGATTGCGGCGTGGTGCCGGTGCCGAAGGCGGACCTGCCGGTCAAGCTTCCCGACGACATCGAGTTCGACCGGCCGGGCAATCCGCTCGATCGCCATCCGACATGGCGGCATGTCAAATGCCCGCAATGCGGCAAGGATGCACGCCGCGAAACCGACACGATGGACACGTTCGTCGATTCGTCGTGGTATTTCGCGCGCTTCACCGCGCCCCGGGCGAACGACCCAACCGATCCCAAGGCAGCTACCGAATGGCTGCCGGTCGACCAGTATATTGGCGGCATCGAGCACGCCATTTTACACCTGCTCTATTCGCGCTTCTTCACCCGCGCCATGCGTGAGACCGGCCATGTCGACCTCGCCGAGCCGTTCAGGGGCCTGTTCACGCAAGGCATGGTGGTGCACGAGACCTATCGGGTCGGCAGTGGCGCGAACAGCCGCTGGCTTGCGCCCAGCGAGGTGCGGCTGGAGGACGTCGATGGCAAGCGCCGCGCCATAGAAATCGCGACCGGCGAAGAGGCGGTGATCGGCCCGCTCGAAAAAATGTCGAAGTCGAAGAAGAACACGGTGAGCCCCGAAGAGATCACCGACGGCTACGGCGCCGACACCGCGCGCTGGTTCATGCTGTCGGACTCGCCGCCCGAACGTGACGTCGAATGGACCGACGAGGGCGCCGCCGGCGCGCACCGCTTCATCCAGCGCATCTGGCGCCTGGTGTCGACAGCCGCCGAATCGCTCGCCGGAATCCAGCCGGCAGCGGCGAAGCAGGGCGAGGCAGGGACTGTTTCCAAGGCCACGCACAAGATCCTGAAATCGGTGGGTGAGGACATTGAAAAGCTCGCCTTCAACCGCGCCATCGCCCGCATCTACGAACTCGCCAATGCGCTCAACACGCCGCTCAACGAGGCGGCCGAAGGCAAGGCCGATCCGGCGCTCAAGGCTTCTTGCCGGCAAGCCGTCGACATCCTCGTGCATTTGATTGCGCCGGTCATGCCGCATCTGGCCGAGGAATGCTGGCAGGCGCTCGGCGGCACCGATCTGGTCGCCGAACGGCCCTGGCCTGTCTTTGATCCGTCGCTTGTCGCCGACAGCGAGATCGTGCTGCCTGTCCAGGTCAACGGCAAGAAGCGCGGCGATTTGACAATTGCCCGCGACGCGGACCAAGGTGCCGTCGAAAAAGCGGTTCTGGCTCTCGACTTCGTGCAGAAAGCGCTCGAAGGTAAGGCACCGCGCAAGGTGATCATCGTCCCGCAGAGGATCGTCAATGTCGTTGCCTGATCCGAGGAAGACAGAAGTGACGCATTTGCTGCGCCGTGCCGCGCTGTATGGGCTGGTCGCTTCGGTTGCGCTGGTTTCGGCCTGCACGGTGCGCCCGCTCTATTCGAGCGCGCCGCTGTCGGCCGGTTCGCAAGTTGGCGCTGCCGCCGAACTCGGGTCCATCTCGGTCAAGCCGGTCAACACGCGCTACGCCCAGCAGGTCCGCAACAATCTGATTTTCGCGCTCGGCCAGGGTGCGGGCGAGCCGGCGTCGCCCGCCTATTCGCTCGATCTCGGCGTTACCGAACTTATTGAATCCGCTGCAAAGGTGCAGGTCACGACCGATGACGACGAACCAACCGCGGGCACGGTGACACTGACCGCGAATTATGTGCTGACCGACGCCAGGACCGGCACGACGATCGCGACCGGCAAGCGCTCGATAGCGTCGTCCTTCGACCGGCCCCGTCAGGAGTTCGCCTCCTACCGGGCGCAAATCGACGCCGAGAACCGCGCGGCGCGCGAACTGGCGGACCTGCTGCGCCTGTCGATCGCCCAGGCTCTGGTCAAGCACGGCAAGACGGTGGCGGGTTAGCGCCGTTCGGCCTGGATCGAGACGTTCCGGCTACCGCCGAGGCCTGATTGCTGGCACAAAAAAAGGCCGATTGCTCGGCCTTTTCTACGGGAACACGGCGTTTGATTTCAGCCGATCTTCTTGATTTCAGCCGATTGTCTGGCCGGTCTTGGCCCAGTCGGCGAGGAACTGCTCCAGGCCCTTGTCGGTCAGCGGGTGCTTGACCAGCGCCTTCAGCGTCGCCGGCGGCGCGGTGATGACGTCGGCGCCGATCAGTGCGGCCTGCTTGACGTGGTTCACCGTGCGCACCGAGGCGGTCAGGATCTCGGTCTGGAAATCATAATTGTCGTAGATGGTGCGGATATCGGCGATCAGTTCCATGCCGTCCCAGCCGCTGTCGTCGATGCGGCCGACGAAGGGCGAGATGAAGGAGGCGCCGGCCTTGGCGGCGAGCAGCGCCTGGGTAGCCGAGAAGCACAGCGTGACATTGACCATGCGGCCGTCCGAGCGGATGTCCTTGCAGGCCCTCAGGCCGTCGAGCGTCAGCGGCACCTTGATGCAGACGTTGTCGGCGATCCTGGCCAGGATCTTGGCCTCCGCCATCATGTCCTTGTATTCGGTGGCGACGACTTCGGCCGAGACCGGGCCCTTGACGATCTCGCAGATCTCTCTGGTGACTTCGGCGATCTTGCCGCCGGATTTGAGGATCAGCGAAGGATTGGTGGTGACGCCGTCGAGCAGCCCCAAATCGTTCAGTTCACGGATTTCCTTGACATCGGCGGTGTCGACAAAAAATTTCATGACGGTCTCCTGAAGATTTTTATCGCATCGGCCCGAAAATCGAATCGATTTTCGGAAGCACGATGCGAGGTTTAAAGTTCTAGAGCGTACTTTGTGCGTCCGGATGGACGCACGTCGCTCTAGTGCATGTCATGCACCTCTGAGGGTCGGACTTTGATCTAGACGAAAGTCGGGGCAAGGTCACGCCTCATGATCGAAGATTCGCCCTTTGTCGCGGCCGCACCGGTGCTGGTGCCGATGCCCGCCGAGCGGCCCTACACCTATGCCGTGCCCGCCGGCATGCGCGTGGTGCCGGGCTCGATCGTGCGCGTGCCGCTCGGTCCGCGCCAGGTCGCCGGCATCGTCTGGGACGGCGCCGTCGAAAAGGTCGATGCCAAAAAACTGCGCTCGATCGAGCAGGTCTTCGACTGCCCGCCGATCGGCCGCGCCATGCGCCGCTTCGTCGACTGGATTGCGCAATACACGCTGTCGCCGCCCGGCATGGTGGCGCGCATGCTGCTGCGGGCGCCGGAGGCCTTCGACCCGGAACCGTGGATCGAAGGCCTGCAACGCACCTTGGCCAGACCCGACCGTGTGACGGATGCGAGGATGCGCGTGCTGGAGACAGCCGAAGGCGGGCTCGCCTGGACGCGGTCCGGGCTGGCGCATGCGGCCGGCGTGTCGTCGACGGTCATCGACGGGCTGAAGGCGCAAGGCGTGTTCGAGACCGTCATGATCCCGCCGCGACCGGTGGTCGCAGCACCCGACCCAGGCTACGCCCAACCATCGCTGATGCCGGACCAGCGCGATGCAGCCGAGATGCTGCGCAGCAATGTCGCGGCCGGCGCATTCGGCGTCACGCTGCTCGACGGGGTGACCGGATCGGGCAAGACCGAGGTCTATTTCGAGGCGGTGTCGGCGGCGCTCGACCGCGGCAAGCAGGTGCTGATCCTGCTGCCGGAGATCGCGCTGACCCACGCTTTCCTCGAGCGCTTCCAGGAACGGTTCGGCGCCAAGCCGGCCGAATGGCATTCGGACCTGCCGCCAAGAATGCGCGAGCGTGTCTGGCGGCAGGTGGCGGAAGGTGGCGTGCGCGTCGTTGCCGGCGCGCGTTCGGCGCTGTTTTTGCCGTTCAGGGAGCTTGGGCTGATCGTCGTCGACGAGGAGCACGACCCCGCCTACAAGCAGGAAGACCGCGTCTTCTACAATGCCCGCGACATGGCGGTGGTGCGCGGCCACATCGGCGGCTTTCCGGTCGTGCTCGCCTCGGCGACACCGTCGGTCGAAAGCCGGGTCAATGCGAGCCAAGGCCGCTATAGCAGGGCGGTGCTATCGGCGCGCTTTGCCGAAGCGGCGCTTCCCGACCTGAAGACGATCGACATGCGCCGCGCCCCGCCGGCACGCGGCGGCTTCCTGTCGCCGGTGCTGCTTGGCCATATGCGCCAGACACTGGAGAAGAAGGAACAGTCGCTGCTGTTCCTCAACCGGCGCGGCTATGCGCCGCTGACGCTGTGCCGGGTCTGCGGCCATCGCTTCGGTTGCCCGGTCTGCTCGGCCTGGCTGGTCGAGCACCGCTTTCGCGGCCAGCTCGTCTGCCACCATTGCGGGCACAATGAGCGGCGGCCCGAGGCCTGCCCGGAATGCGGCACGCTCGACCATCTGGTCGCCTGCGGGCCGGGCGTCGAGCGCATCGCCGAAGAGGTCGTCGCGCATTTCCCCGACGCCCGCACCATCGTCCTGTCGTCCGACCTGATGGGCGGCGTGCGGCGGCTGAGGCTGGAGCTTGAAGCCATCGCAAATGGCGAGGCCGACATCGTCATCGGCACGCAGCTCGTCGCCAAGGGCCACAATTTCCCCAACATGACACTGGTTGGCGTGGTCGACGCCGACCTCGGCCTGGCCAATGGCGATCCGCGCGCCGCCGAGCGCACCTTCCAGCTGCTCAGCCAGGTGACCGGCCGCGCCGGCCGCACCGGCAAGAAGAGTCTTGGCCTGCTGCAGACCTTCCAGCCCGACCACCCGGTCATGCGGGCGATCGTCTCCGGCGACGCCGAGGCTTTTTACGAGCGCGAGATCGCCGAGCGCGAGCGGGCGGTGCTGCCGCCTTTCGGCCGGCTCGCCGGCGTCATCGTCAGTGCTGCGACGCGGGCGGAAGCGGAGGGCCATGCGCGGGGTTTGCGGCGCGCCGCACCTCAGGCCGCCGACCTGTTCGTGCTCGGCCCGGCCGAGGCGCCGCTGTCGCTGATCGGCGGCCGCCATCGCTTTCGCCTGCTGATCCAGGGCGAACGGCGCGCCGACATTCAGGGGTTCATTCGCGCCATGCTGGCCGAGGGACCGAAGCTGCGGGGCTCGGTGCGCGTGCAGGTCGACATCGACCCGCAGAGCTTTTTGTGAGGCGTTTGGAGTTAGCCTAGTCAGCCGCAGGCGGGTCTTGCAATATATTCCAGCACCACACCTCGAGCGCCTCACTCCCTGTGTGGTCTCATGTGGTCATAATGCATAGCGTTCCATAAAGGAGGAACAGCCCGTCACGAAGCTCTTGGTACGACGCGCATCCATACCGAGGCGGCGGTCGTGTTCGCGTTGGACTGATGCGCGCCCGTAATTCGTGACGCGCATCTGGCGCATGGCTCTTGCTTCGCTAGAATGCCCGAAATTTCGAAACAGCCATTTGCGAGGGGACAGTATGGAATTTGCGTTTCCGTGGCCGATGAGCCAGGGCGAGTGGCTGGCGTGGTCGAGCGCCGTCGTGACCTTGCTGTTCGGGCTGATGTTGTTCCTGGCGCCGGCACTGGCTTTCCGGATACTCAGACTGCAGGTCAAGCCCGAAAAGGCGGCGGCGATCGCCGAAGGGCGCGGCAGGATGTCGGGCTTCTATCTCGGCGTCGGCCTGTGCTGCATTCTGCTTGCGCAACCGCTGCTCTACATGGCGCTTGGCTTTTCCTGGCTGTTCACCGCCTTCGGCCGCCTGCTGTCGATGATGTCAGATGGCGCCAACACGCCCTTCAATTGGGTTTCCATCGTGCTGGAACTGGTGCTGGCGGCGCTGCCGCTTGCCTTCGCCTTCGGCTTTGTGCCTTGAATCAAAGGCTAATTCGGGACCGGCGGTCGAACCGCGCCGCCGGATGCGACAATAGTGCCTGAAAACCATGCGGGGCGACGCATTGCGGTCTTAAAATGCCTGTGCTAGACGGCAATCGACTTTCGGCCGGGGATAGCGGAAGCCGCGTCTTCGTGCTTGGAAAAATGCAGTAAGGTCAAAGATTTAGCCAGAGTTTTCGCTCGCGCCAATAATCTGCGGCCTGTCAGACAAGAGAAAAGACGGTCCGTGGCCCAATCGTCATCGCCAATCTCAGGTGTCGCAGAGCGCTATGCGGGTTCGCTGTTCGAGCTCGCGCTCCAGGCGAATTCGGTCGGCCAGGTCGAGGCCGACCTCAACAGTTTCGCGGCGATGCTCGAAGGCAGTGCTGATCTGACCCGCCTGATCAATAGTCCGGTGTTCTCCAGCGAGGACCAGGCCAAGGCCATTGCGGCGATCGCCGACAAGGCGGGGATCACCGGCCTTACCGGCAATTTCCTGCGCGTCGTCGCCCAGAACCGCCGTCTGTTCGCCATCCCCGGCATGATCAAGGCATTCCGCCAGATCGCCGCCGAGCATCGTGGCGAGACCGCCGCTGAAGTGACCTCGGCGCATGCGCTGACCGATGCCCAGCAAACCGAGCTGAAGGCGGCGCTGAAAAGCGTTGCCGGCAAGGATGTCGCGATCACCGTGACCGTCGATCCGTCGCTGCTCGGCGGGCTGGTGGTCAAGATAGGCTCGCGCCAGATCGATACGTCGCTCAAAACCAAACTCAATTCGCTCAAGCTTGCACTGAAAGAGGTCGGCTGATGGACATCCGCGCCGCGGAAATTTCCGCAATTCTGAAAGACCAGATCAAGAATTTCGGCAAGGAGGCCGAGGTCTCCGAAGTCGGCCAGGTTCTGTCCGTCGGTGACGGCATCGCCCGCGTCTATGGCCTCGACAATGTCCAGGCCGGCGAGATGGTCGAATTCCCCGGCGGCATCCGCGGCATGGCGCTCAATCTCGAAGCCGACAATGTCGGCGTCGTCATCTTCGGCGCCGACCGCGACATCAAGGAAGGCGATATCGTCAAGCGCACCGGCGCCATCGTCGATACGCCGGTCGGCATGGGCCTGCTCGGCCGCGTCGTCGATGCGCTCGGCAACCCGATCGACGGCAAGGGCCCGATCCAGGCGACCGAGCGCAAGCGCGTCGACGTCAAGGCGCCCGGCATCATTCCGCGCAAATCGGTGAACGAGCCGATGTCGACCGGCCTCAAGGCCATCGATGCGCTGATCCCGGTCGGGCGCGGCCAGCGCGAGCTGGTCATCGGCGATCGCCAGACCGGCAAGACCGCGATCATCCTCGACACGATGCTCAACCAGAAATCGGTGCACGAGCACGGCCCGGAGAAGGAAAAGCTCTACTGCGTCTACGTCGCCGTCGGCCAGAAGCGCTCGACCGTTGCGCAGTTCGTGAAAGTTCTCGAAGAGCGCGGCGCGCTCGATTATTCGATCATCATCGCCGCCACCGCTTCCGATCCGGCGCCGATGCAGTTCCTGGCGCCGTTCACCGCCTGCACGATGGGCGAATATTTCCGCGACAACGGCATGCACGCGCTGATCAGTTACGACGATCTGTCCAAGCAGGCCGTCGCCTATCGCCAGATGTCGCTGCTGCTGCGCCGCCCGCCTGGCCGCGAAGCCTATCCGGGCGACGTCTTCTACCTGCATTCGCGCCTTCTGGAGCGTGCCGCCAAGCTCAATGACGACAATGGCGGCGGTTCGCTGACGGCTCTGCCGATCATCGAGACCCAGGCCAACGACGTGTCGGCCTATATCCCGACCAACGTCATCTCGATCACCGACGGCCAGATCTTCCTGGAAACCAATCTGTTCTTCCAGGGCGTCCGCCCGGCGGTCAATGTCGGCCTGTCGGTGTCGCGCGTCGGCTCCTCGGCGCAGATCAAGGCGATGAAGCAGGTCGCCGGCTCGATCAAGGGCGAACTCGCGCAGTACCGCGAAATGGCGGCCTTCGCCCAGTTCGGCTCCGACCTCGACGCCGCGACGCAGCGCCTGCTGAACCGCGGTGCACGCCTGACCGAACTCCTGAAGCAGCCGCAATTCTCGCCGCTCAGGGTCGAAGAACAGGTCGCGGTGATCTTCGCCGGCGTCAACGGCTATCTCGACAAGTTGGCGATCGACCAGGTCAGCAAATTCGAGCATGGCTTGCTCAGCCACATGCGCTCGGCCGGCAAGGAGGTGCTCGACGGCATCCGCAAGGAGAAGGCGCTGTCGGACGATCTGCGCGCCAAGCTGAAGGCGGAGATCGACACCTTCGCCAAGACCTTTGCTTGAACGACGGCCGGACGGACGAGATCAGGTTTGAAGCATGCCTTCACTAAAAGACCTTCGTAACCGTATCGCCTCGGTCAAGGCGACGCAGAAGATCACCAAGGCGATGCAGATGGTCGCCGCGGCGAAGCTGCGCCGCGCACAGGAGGCGGCGGAAGCAGCGCGCCCCTATTCAGAGCGCATGGGTGCGGTGCTGGCCAACATCACCCAGGCGATCGGCGGCGGCGGCGAGGCCCCGGCGCTGATGACCGGCACCGGCAAGGACGACGTGCATCTGCTCGTCGTCTGCACCGCCGAGCGTGGTCTGTGCGGCGGCTTCAATTCGCAGATCGCACGCCTTGCCCGCGACCACATCCGCAAGCTTTTGGCCGACGGGAAACAGGTCAAGATCATCTGCGTCGGCAAGAAGGGGTTCGACATCCTGCGTCGCGACTATGCGGCGCTGATCCTCGAGCGCGTCGACTTGCGCGAGGTGAAGACGCTGGGCTTCGTCAATGCCGATGGCATTGCCAAGAAGGTCATCCAGCTCTTCAACGAGGGCGGCTTCGACATCTGCACGCTGTTTTATTCGCAGTTCAAATCGGTGATCAGCCAGATCCCGACAACCCAGCAGATCATCCCGGCAGGCGTGCCTACCGCTCCCGCCGAAGCGACGGACGGCGGCAGTGCCGTCTATGAATACGAGCCGGAGCCGGGCGAAATCCTCTCCGACCTCATTCCGCGCAACATTTCCGTACAGGTTTTTCGCGCTCTGCTCGAAAACGCCGCCGGCGAGATGGGCGCCAAGATGAGCGCCATGGACAATGCGACGCGCAACGCAGGCGATATGATCAACAAATTGTCGATCACCTACAACCGCCAGCGGCAGGCGCAGATCACCAAGGAATTGATCGAAATCATTTCGGGCGCCGAGGCGCTCTAGGCGCGCTCCCATGAAGGTCAGCGACCTTCAGGCGGATCGCGTGAGAAACAAAGAGACGAAAAGGGTAAAGACGATGGCGAAAGCAGCGACCCCCCAGAAGGCGGCCCCGAAGACCGCCGCGACGGCGGCAGCACCGGCAAAGGCTCCGGCGGCGGCAGCGAAGACGGCTCCGGCCAAGAAGGCGGCAGCGCCCGCCAAGGCTGCCGCGGCGAAGGCGCCGACCGTTGCCATCAACAAGACCGGCTTGGCTGGCAAGGTTCGCCAGGTCATCGGCGCTGTTGTCGACGTTCAGTTCGGCGAACATCTGCCGGCGATCCTGAACGCCCTGGAAACGTCCAATGTCGGCAATCGTCTCGTGCTCGAGGTGGCTCAGCATCTCGGCGAGAACACGGTGCGCTGCATCGCCATGGACTCGACCGAAGGTCTGGTTCGCGGCCAGGACGTCTATGACACCGGCGCGCCGATCACCGTGCCGGTCGGTCCGGGCATGCTCGGCCGCATCATCAACGTCATCGGCGAGCCGGTCGACGAGGCGGGCCCGGTCGACGGCACCGAGATGCGCTCCATCCACCAGCCGGCGCCGACCTATGTCGAGCAGTCGACGGAAGCACAAATCCTGGTCACCGGCATCAAGGTTCTCGACCTGCTGGCACCCTATGCCCGCGGCGGCAAGATCGGCCTGTTCGGCGGCGCCGGCGTCGGCAAGACGGTGCTGATCCAGGAATTGATCAACAACGTCGCCAAGGCGCATGGCGGCTTCTCGGTGTTCGCCGGCGTCGGTGAGCGCACCCGCGAAGGCAACGATCTCTATCATGAGTTCATCGAGTCCGGCGTCAACAAGAAGGGCGGCGGCGAAGGATCCAAGGCGGCGCTCGTCTATGGCCAGATGAACGAGCCGCCGGGCGCGCGAGCCCGCGTCGGCCTAACCGGGCTGACAGTTGCCGAATATTTCCGCGACCAGGGCCAGGACGTGCTGTTCTTCGTCGACAACATCTTCCGCTTTACGCAGGCTGGCTCCGAAGTGTCGGCGCTGCTCGGCCGAATTCCTTCGGCCGTGGGCTATCAGCCGACGCTGGCCACCGACATGGGCGCGCTGCAGGAGCGCATCACGACGACGACCAAGGGCTCGATCACCTCGGTGCAGGCGATCTACGTGCCGGCCGACGATCTGACCGATCCGGCGCCCGCGACCTCGTTCGCCCACCTCGACGCGACGACCGTGCTCAACCGCGCGATCTCGGAAAAGGGCATCTATCCGGCCGTCGATCCGCTCGATTCGACCTCGCGCATGCTCGACCCGATGGTCGTCGGCGAAGAGCACTACCAGGTCGCCCGCCAGGTGCAGTCGATCCTGCAGCGCTACAAGTCGCTGCAGGACATCATCGCCATCCTGGGCATGGACGAGTTGTCGGAAGAGGACAAGCAGACGGTGGCCCGCGCCCGCAAGATCGAGCGCTTCCTGTCGCAGCCCTTCTTCGTCGCCGAAGTGTTCACCGGCGCGCCGGGCAAGCTGGTCGATCTCGCCGACACCATCAAGGGCTTCAAGGGCCTCTGCAACGGCGACTACGACCACCTGCCGGAAGCCGCCTTCTACATGGTCGGCGGCATCGAAGAAGCGGTCGAGAAGGCACAGCGCCTGGCGGCCGAAGCGGCGTGATTGGTGAATGGTCAATAGTGAATTGTGAATTGTGAATGGGGAGCAGCGGACAGGAAATCGGGGCTGAGTGAAGGTCTTCGGATCGTTCACCATTCACCATTCACCATTCGCTGAGTTGATCATGCCTGAAGCTTTCAAATTCGAACTGGTCTCGCCGGAGCGGCTGCTGGTTTCCGAGCAGGTCGAATCCGTCGTCATTCCGGGCGCCGAAGGTGAAATGACCGTCATGGCCCATCACGCGCCGGTCATGACCACGATCAAGCCCGGCGTCGTCACGGTAAAGACCGCGGAAGGCAAGGCAGAGCGCTACGTCGTGTTCGGCGGCTTTGCCGACATTGTTCCGGCCGGCTGCACGCTGCTGGCCGAATCGGCTGTAGCCGTCGGCGACATCGACCGCGCCGACCTCGCCCGCCGTATCCAGGAAGCCAGGGAAGACGTCGCCGACGCCAAGGACGACGAGACGCGCAGCAAGGCCGAGCAGTTCCTTAGCCAGCTCACCACACTCGAAGGCGCGATTTTGTCGGCATAGAGGCCACGAATCCTCGGCCGGGCGCCACTTCCCTTCTCCCCTTGTGGGAGAAGGTGGATTGGCGCGCAGCGCCAAGACGGTTGAGGGGTATTGGAAGAAATGAGGCGTCGGCGTTCTCGGGAACACCCCTCATCCGACCGCGCTTCGCGCGGCCACCTTCTCCCACAAGGGGAGAAGGGAAGTGCGTTGCCCAGCCCGTTCGCGATCTACCGCGCGCATGGCGCGTTGCAGGCCGGCCTCATGGCTTTTTACTGACTATCCCCAGCGCTGTGAAAGCAGCAGCCACGCCGCCCTGGCGCAGGCGTTCGAGATGGGCGGCCGCGAGGTCGATCAGCGTCAGGCGCTCGGCACCGCCCTTGGCGAAGCCGGCCAGGTCGAACACCGCCACCACCGCTTCGCCAGCCGACAGATGCCGAGTGTCGAGTGCGGCCAAAGCCAGGTCGAGCGGGTCGGTGAAGTGGTTTTCCGGCAAGGCTTTGCCGCGCGCCTCGCAAGCCGCGATCCAGGCGGCGACCACCAGCATCAGATAGGCGGGCGGGGCACCGTCACTCATCCGTTCCATTGCCGAGGCAATGATGCGCTGGGGCAGTTTCTGGCTGCCATCATTGGCGATCTGCGCCGTCCGATGGGCGAGCGCGGTGCTCGAATAGCGCTTGGCAAGCTGGGCCGTGTAGTCGGTCGTGTCGAGCCCGGCGTCCTTCGGCAGTGTCGTGATCGCCTCGGCCCACAATCCGTCGACAAATTGCTGGATCGCCGGATCGGCGAAGGCGCGGTCGACCGTCTCAAAGCCGCTGAGCAGGCCAAGATAGGCGATCGCCGAATGCGAGCCGTTGAGCAGGCGCAGCTTCATGTCCTCGAACGGCCCGACGTCACCGACCATGGTGACCCCGAACCTTTCCCAGGCCGGCCTGCCCGCCGGGAAATCGTCTTCGACCACCCATTGGCAGAACGGCTCGGTCATGACAGGCCAGGCGTCATCGACGTCGAGCTGGCCTGATATCCGTGCCCGGTCGGCATCGGTGGTCGCCGGCACGATGCGATCCACCATGCTCGACGGAAACGCCACCTCATCGGCGATGTGGCGGGCGAGATCGGTACCGCGCAAAGCGGCGAATTCGACCAGCAGCCGGCGCAGCGTGGCGCCGTTGGCCGGGAGATTGTCGCAGCACAGCACTGTGAATGGCTGGATACCGGCGGCGCGGCGGCGCGCAAGCGATTCGGCCAGAAAACCATGCGCCGTTCGCGGCATTTGCGGGTTGGCCAAATCGTGGACGATGTCGGCTTGGGCTGTGTCCAGTCCGCCACCTGCCGCCCTGAGATAGGCTTTTTCGGTGATCGTCAGCGTGACGATGGCGGTGCGCGGATCGGTCAGCGCGGCCAGCACCGCGCCGGGATCTTCCGGGGCCACCAGCATCGACAGGATCGAGCCGACGACGCGCAGGCTTTCGCTGTCGCTGCTCCTGACCGCCAGCGTGTAGAGCCCGTCCTGCGGCGCCAGCGCGTCGCGTGTGTCGGCGCTGCGCAGCGAAACGCCGACAATGCCCCAATCCATCTCTCCCGCCGCCAGGCAGTCGTCGACATAGGCTGCCTGATGGGCGCGATGGAATGCGCCGACGCCGAGATGGACGATGCCGGGTACGGCACGGTCGCGGTCGTATCCGGGGACCGCGACCGAGGCCGGCAATGCCTGCCGCGTGCTGTTGGAAAGGCGTCTGTCTGTCATCGTGCGATGGGTCTGATCGAGCTCGTGCCGGGCGTGGCAGGCATGCGGCGTAACATCCGTTTCGTTCCCGCACAATGGGCTGACGTTGCGTTAAAGTCATCATACAACAATCTATTTTTTGTATGTTGACATTATTTCTTTCCGATCCTACCGATGGCCGGGTTGGGAGGAACGACGTGGCCGTATTGACCGATCCGGATTTGCTGTTTCCCTCGGAGGCGCGTCCGCTGTCGCTCGCCCGCGACCTTTACGCCGCTGTCAAGGATCTGCCGATCGTCAGCCCGCACGGTCACACCGATCCACGCTGGTATGCGCTCAACGAGGCGTTTTCCGATCCGGCGCAATTGCTTGTTGTGCCGGACCATTACATCTTCCGGATGCTGTTCAGCCAGGGCGTCCGGCTCGAGGATCTCGGCGTGCCAACGCTCGACGGCTCACCGGTGGAGACTGACGGCAGAACGATCTGGCGGCGCTTCGCCGAGCACTATCATCTGTTCCGCGGCACGCCGACGCGGCTGTGGTTCGACCATGTGCTTGCCCATCTGTTCGGCATCGAAGAGCCGCTGACGGCCGCAACCGCCGACGGCCATTACGACACGATCTCGTCCTTGCTGCAGTGGGAGAATTTTCGCCCGCGAGCCCTGTTCGAGCGCTTCAACATCGAGGTCATCGCGACGACCGAAGGCGCGCTCGACGATCTCAGATGGCACCAGATGATCCGCGACAGCGGCTGGGAGGGCCGCGTCGTCACCGCCTACCGGCCGGACGCCGTCGTCGATCCCGATTTCGAAGGCTTTTCTGCCAATCTCGATCGACTCGGCGACATCACCGGCTGCGATACCGGCAGCTGGGCCGGCTATCTCGATGCGCATCGCCAGAGAAGAGCCTTCTTCAAAAGTTTTGGCGCGACCGCGTCGGATCACGGCCATCCGACGGCGGAGACCGCCAATCTGTCGGATGCTGCCGCGCATGAACTGTTCAACCGCATCCGCCGGGGCTCGGACGACGAGCGTGAGCGAAAACTGTTTCGCGCCCAGATGCTGACCGAGATGGCCAAGATGAGCCGCGACGACGGGCTGGTCCTGCAGATCCATCCCGGCTCCTGGCGCAATCATTCGCCTGCCGTCTTCCACAAGTTCGGCAGGGACAAGGGTTTCGATATCCCGACCAGAACCGACTATGTGACGGCGCTGAAGCCGCTGCTCGACTGCGTCGGCCTGGAGCGCGACCTTGCAATCATCCTCTTCACGCTCGACGAGACCAGCTATGCGCGCGAACTGGCGCCACTCGCTGGCGTCTATCCTGCGCTGAAGCTCGGGCCGGCCTGGTGGTTCCACGACAGCCCTGAGGGCATGCGCCGGTTCCGCGAGATGACCACCGAGACTGCCGGCTTCTACAACACCGTCGGCTTCAACGACGACACCCGCGCCTTTCCATCCATCCCGGCCCGCCATGATGTGGCGCGTCGGGTCGATTGCGCCTTTCTTGCGCGTCTCGTCGCCGAGCACCGGCTCCGCGAGGACGAGGCGCACGAGCTGGCGCAGGAACTTGCCTATACGCTCGCAAAAAAGGCGTACCGGCTCTAACGGCGCTTGCCGCCATCGTTCAAACGGGAGGAACCAATGCTGCATTTTTCTAGACTGGCGGGAGCTACGCTACTGGCCGCCGCACTGATGGCCGGAACGGCAAGCGCCCAGACGGTCCTGCGCTCGTCCGACACGCACCCGGACGGCTATCCGACGGTCGAGGCTGTCAAATATTTTGGCGAGCTGGTGAAGGAGCGCACGGCCGGCCGCTATTCGGTCGATGTCTATCATTCCGCGCAGCTCGGCGAGGAAAAGGACACGATCGAGCAGGTGCGCTCGGGCGTGATCGACCTCAACCGCGTCTCGATGGCGCCGTTCAACGGACTCATCCCCGAAACCACCGTTCCCTCGCTGCCCTACATCTTCCGCTCGGAAGACCATATGCACAAGGTCATGGACGGACCGGTCGGCGACCAGATCGCGGCGGCGTTCGAACAGGTCGGGCTGGTGCTGCTCGCCTTTTATGACGGCGGCGCGCGCTCCTTCTACAATTCGAAGAAGCCGATCAACACTGTAGCCGATATGGCCGGCTTGAAATTCCGCGTCATCCAGTCCGACATCTTCGTCGACATGGTGGCCGCACTCGGCGCCAACGCGACGCCGATGCCGTATGGCGAGGTGTATTCGGCGATCGAAACCGGGGTCATCGACGGCGCGGAGAACAATTTTCCGAGCTACGACACCGCCAAGCATGCGGAAGTCGCCAAGCACTATTCGCTCGACGAGCACACGATGGTGCCGGAAGCCTTTGTCATGGCAAAGTCGAGCTGGGACAAGCTGACGCCGGAAGACCAGGCGATCTTCAAAGCGGCCGCCAAGGAAAGCGTCGCCAAGCAGCGTGAGCTGTGGGCCGCCAAGGTCAAGGAATCGCGTGCCAAGGTCGAGGCGGCCGGTTCGCAGATCACGACGCCGGACAAGCAGCCCTTCATCGACGCGATGGGACCGGTCTACGAAAAGCACGTCAAGGACGACAAGCTGAAGGCGATGGTCGAAGCCATTAGGGCCGTTCAGTGATCAAGCGGCGGCGCGGGCATTCCGCGCCGCCACCCTCTTGCGGAGAGAACCAGTGACCTCCAGCTCAGAACAGAGACCGTCCCTGTCCGGCATCGCGCGCGTGATGTCCCGCGTCAGCACGGCGGCGCTGTGGATCGCCGGCATCGGGCTGGTGCTGATGACCGCCTTCGTCGCCTGGCAGGTGTTCGGCCGCTATGTTCTGAACCGCTCGCCGAGCTGGACCGAGCAGGGCTCGGTGATGCTGATGAGCTGGTTCATTTTCCTCGGCGCTGCCGTCGGGGTGCGCGAGAACTATCACCTCGGCTTCGACGTCCTGCTCTACGTGCTGCCGAAAGGCGGAAAGCGTTGGCTGAGGATGATCTCGGATCTCGTCGCGCTCGCCTTCGGCATCGGCATGATCTGGTATGGCAGCCAGCTGGTCGCGCTGACCTGGGGCGCCACCTTGCCGTCGCTCGGCATATCGGGGGGCTGGGACTACGTCCCGCTTGTCGCGGGAGGCGCGCTCATCGTGCTGTTCACGCTGGAGCGCATCGTGCTTCGCCTCTCCGGTGCGCCGATCGACGATGCGCTCGATGAGCTGCCGCCGGCGGAAGTCGCAGCCGAACTCGACACAGCCAACGTGAAGGTCTGACGCCATGGAACTCTGGATACTCTTTGGCGTCTTCACCGTCCTGATGCTCATCGGCACGCCGATCGCTTTCTGCCTCGGCGTCGCAAGCTTTGCCACCGTCCTCTATATCGGCCTGCCGCCGCTCATCGTGTTCCAGCGCCTGAATTCCGGCATGAGCGTCTTTTCGCTGCTGGCCATTCCGTTTTTCATCTACGCCGGCGACCTGATGGTGCGCGGCGGCATCGCCAGCAAGATCGTTGCCTTCGCCGGCTCGCTCGTCGGCCACATGCGCGGCGGCCTCGGGCAGGTCAACATCGCGACCGCTACACTGTTCGGCGGCATTTCGGGCTCCGCGGTGGCGGAGGCAGCGGCGGTCGGCGGCTTGATGATCCCGCAGATGAAGGCGCGTGGCTATGGAGCGGATTACGCCGTCAACGTCACGTCGATGGCGGCGCTGATCGCGCTGCTGCTGCCGCCGTCGCACAACATGATCATCTATTCGATCTCGGCAGGCGGAAAGATCTCCATCGCCGACCTGTTCACCGCCGGCATCATCCCGGGCCTGCTGTTGGCCCTGGCACTGATGATCACCGCCTATTTCGTGGCGCGCTCACGCGGTTATCCGACCGAGCCGTTTCCGGGCTTCGCCGCCGTCGCGCATCTCTTCGCCGTCGCGGTGCCTGGCCTGCTGCTGATCGCGATCATCTTCGGCGGCGTGCGATCGGGCGTTTTCACGGCCACAGAGAGTTCCTGCATCGCCGTCATCTATGCATTGCTCGTGACTGTCCTGGTCTACCGGCAGATGACCTGGGAAGGTTTCGTTCATGCCACCCATGGCGCCGTGCGCACCACGGCCATGGTGCTGCTCATCATTGGCATGGCAGCGGCGTTCTCGTGGTTGATGGCCTTCCTCAAAGTGCCGGCAGCGCTGATAGCCTCGATGAACGCGATCTCGGAAGATCCGCTGGTCGTGCTGCTCCTGCTCAACCTCTTGATGCTGTTCCTCGGCACCTTCATGGACATGGGACCGACGATTATCATTTGCACGCCGATCTTCCTGCCCGTGGCACAGGCCTACGGCGTCGATCCGGTGCATTTCGGCGTCATCATGATCCTCAACTTCGGCATCGGGCTGAACACCCCGCCGGTCGGCGCAGTGCAGTTCGTGGCGTGCGCGGTGGGCAAGATATCCGTCTGGGAAGCGATGCGCTCGATCTGGCCGTTCTATGGGGCCGGCCTCGTGGTGCTGGGGCTCGTCACTTACATTCCGGCCATCTCGCTATGGTTGCCGAGCGTCTTCAAATAGGGGCTGGCAATGGCATCGGATATGGGAATCAACCTGAAGGTCGAACGCAAGCCCAAGCTGTCGGAGACCGTGGTCGCGGCGATCCGCAAGCAGTTGCAGGCGGGCGAGATCCAGCCAGGCCAAAAGCTGCCGACCGAGGGTCGGCTGACCGAAACCTTCGGGGTCAGCCGCACCGTCATCCGCGAAGCGCTGGCCAAGCTTGCCGCCGACGGTCTGGTCGAGCCGCGCCAAGGCGCCGGGGTCTTCGTCACCGAGCACATTTCGACGATGTTCGGCACGCTGGCCGCGGACATCCGCAGCAAGGATTCGATCGCGCTCAACGTGCTGGAGGTGCGCCTGGCGATAGAGATCGAATCCGCCGGGCTGGCCGCTATCCGTCGCAATGCCGCGCAGGAAGCGGCGATCCAGGAGGCGTTCTTCGAGTTCGAGCGGCTGCTGTTGAACAGCGAGCCGACAGGTCCGGCCGACCTCGCCTTCCACCGGGCGATCGCCAGCGCCACCAACAATCCGTTCTATGTCGAGATGCTCGACGTGCTCGGCCGGCGCGCCATTCCTTGCGACGTGACATCGCCGTGGTCGACAGAACTCGCCCAATCCGACGCCTATCAGCGCGGCCTGCAAGACGAGCATCTGGTGATCCTGAACGCCATTACATCAGGCGATGCCGAGTTGGCGCGCGAAGCGATGCGCGCGCATCTCAGCGCCAGCCAGCAGCGCTATCGCGAGCGCCTGCATGCACGTCAGATTTTTTATGCCGATTCGGTCAAGGCCGCGGCAACCGAATGACCAATGAGGCAGCCCAATGGGACAGCAATGAATCACACTGAAAACCACACCGACTTCACCTCGCGCTTCGCCATCGACCCTGTCACCGCCGCGGCAATGGGGACGGACGAGCTCCGCCACAATTTTCTGATCGAAGGCCTGTTCCAGCCCGGCCGCATCGGCCTGACCTATACGCATTACGACCGCATGATCGTTGGCGGCGCCATGCCTGCCGGGACACCGCTTCCGCTGCAGGCGATCAAGCCGACCGGAACAAAGAACTTTCTCGATCGCCGCGAAATGATCGCCGTCAACATCGGCGGCGCCGGCATCGTGAAAGCCGGCGGCCAGTCCTACGAGCTGCAGCCGCGCGACATGCTGTATCTCGGCATGGGCGCCAATGAGGTGTCATTCGCCTCAGTCAATCCAGCCGAGCCGGCCAAGTTCTATCTGCTCAGCGCGCCGGCGCATCAGAGCCATCGCAGCCAGCTGATCCGCATCGGCGATGCCAAGCGCCTCGATCTCGGCAGTCAGGCGACCTGCAACGAGCGCTCGATCTTCCAGTTCATCCATGCCGAGGGCGTCAAAACCTGCCAACTCGTCGTCGGCATGACCCAGCTCGCCCCAGGTTCGGTCTGGAACACCATGCCGTGCCATGTGCATGACCGGCGCATGGAGGCCTATCTCTATTTCGACCTGCCGGAGACGGCGCGGGTGTTTCATTTCATGGGCGAGCCGGACGAGACGCGCCATCTCGTCATGCGCAACGAGGAAGCGGTGCTGTCGCCGGGTTGGTCGATCCATTCGGGCGCCGGCACCTCCAACTACGCCTTCATCTGGGCGATGGCCGGCGACAATGTCGACTATACGGATGTCGACCCGGTAACGATGGAAGAGCTGCGATGAGCGACCTCTCGGCTTTCAGCCTGGCCGGCAAGCGCATTCTCGTCACCGGCGCCAACACCGGCATTGGCCAAGGCATCGCCCTGTCGATCGCGCGCGCCGGTGGTGCGGTGGTCGGCGTCGGCCGCTCTGCAATGGATGAGACCGCGGAAAAGATCGCTGCTGCGGGCGGCGGCTTCGAGGCGGTGCGCTGCGATCTTGCCGACCACGCCGCCGCCCAGGCGATGCTCGATCGCGTCTGGGACGAAACCGGGCCGCTCGACGGACTGGTCAACAATGCAGGGATCATCCGGCGCGCCGACGCCGTCGATCTGGGGCAAGCCGATTGGGAGGATGTCATGGACGTCAACCTGAAGACGGTGTTTTTTCTCAGCCAGAGCTTCGCCCGGCGCGTGCTTGCCGATCCCGAACGGCGCGGCAAGATCGTCAACATCGCCTCGGTGCTGAGCTTCCAGGGCGGCATCCGCGTCGCCTCCTACACCGCCTCGAAACATGGCGTGCTCGGCATCACCCGGTTGCTCGCCTGCGAATGGGCGTCGAAAGGCATCAACGTCAACAGCATTGCGCCCGGCTACATCGAAACCAACAACACCGAGGCGCTACGTGCCGACCCGGACCGCAGCACGGCCATTCTGGCGCGCATTCCGGCCGGGCGCTGGGGCGGGCCGGAAGACATCGGCGACGCGGCCGTCTTCCTGCTGGCGCCGGCGTCAAACTACATGCATGGCGCGGTTGTGCCGGTGGACGGCGGCTGGCTGGCACGATGAGGCGCATGCCCATGATGAGGATGTGGCGATGACCGGAACGAAGATCTTTGCGCATGCCGGCGAGGGCGCGTGGACGCCGACCGCGGATGGTAACCGCAGGCGCGTTCTGCTGCACACGGACGAACTGATGATGGTCGAGTTTGGGTTCGACAAGGGCGGTGTCGGCGCGCTGCATTCGCACCCGCATGTCCAGGCGAGCTATGTCGCCGAGGGCCGCTTCGAGGTCACCATCGACGGCACGACCGAGATCCTGGAAACGGGAAGCAGCTTCATCGTCCCTTCCAACCTGATCCACGGCGTCAAGGCGCTCGAGGCCGGCCGCCTCGTCGACAGCTTTACCCCGCATCGCGCCGATTTCCTCGTCTGACGAGAACCCCGCAGGTCACTACGAAGCGGCAGCCGATCTCGGAAGCAAAAAGCCCGCGCCTCCGGAGAGACGCGGGCGTGTTGCCTGGGCGCTTGTGGCGCCGCGGTACTCAAAACATCACCGCAGGACCTGACCCTGCCGAATCATGGTGAAGATAGGATTAATCGGCCCGAGCCGTTGCGCGATATTCACAGCCAAAGTGAATAGAGGCTGGAATCACGCTCGCATATCCGCCAATGAGGGGGATAACTTTTCAGACGGAGCCGACGGAGACAGGACTTGAGGAGCGTTCGAATGTCCGAATCGGCTGTCCAAGCGGTCACCCGACGATTCGCCAGGGAGCTTTGGCAGGTAACGTCGCCGCTGACTCGGGCCGTTCCCCCAATGCCTTTTCGGGCAGCGCCGATCATAGAAATTCCCTGATGCAGGCAGCGGCGGCGAGCGTCCCGGCGGAGGATCCCAAGCGGCGCGTCCTGAAGGACGTGTTCGGCTTCGACGATTTTCGTCCCGGCCAGGACGCCGTGACGGAGGCGCTGCTGGCCGGGCGTCATGTGCTGGCTGTCATGCCGACCGGCGCCGGCAAATCACTCTGCTACCAGGTTCCGGCGCTGGTCCTGGGCGGCCTCACCATTGTCGTTTCGCCGCTGGTGGCGCTGATGCAGGACCAGGTCGCCGCATTGCGTCTTGCCGGCGTGGCGGCCGATACGATCAATTCCTCGCTCGACCGCGATGCCAATGTCGCCGCATGGCGCCGCGTCGCGGCGGGCCAGACGCGCCTGCTCTATCTTGCACCCGAGCGGCTCATGACCGCGCGGATGCTCGAGGCGCTGGCCAGGCTCGACATCCGGCTGATCGCTGTCGACGAGGCGCATTGCATCTCCCAGTGGGGGCCGTCGTTCCGGCGCGAATATGAAGAGTTGTCGCGGCTGCGCGACATTTTCCCTGATGTGCCGATCATTGCGCTGACGGCGACAGCGGACGAGGCGACGCGCACCGACATCGCCGGACAGCTGTTCGCCGGGCGTGTCGAAACCCTGGTGCTGGGCTTCGACCGGCCGAACATCAAGCTTGGCGTCGAGGCCAAGCACGACAGCAAGCGCCAATTGCTGGGCTTCGTACAGCGTCATGCCGGCCGCAGCGGGATTGTCTATTGCCTGTCGCGCAAGAAGACGGAAGAGATGGCGGCGTTCCTCGAGAAGAACGGCGTGCGCGCCCTGGCCTATCATGCCGGCATGAGCAAGGACGCGCGTGAAGCAAATCAAAACGCTTTCATGACCCTGTCGGGCGTGGTGATGGTGGCGACCATCGCCTTCGGCATGGGGATCGACAAGCCTGACGTCGCCTATGTCTTCCACACCGACCTGCCGGGCAGCCTCGAAGCCTATTATCAGGAAATCGGCCGCGCCGGCCGCGACGGGCGGGCTGCCGAGGCACATATGCTCTTCGGTCTCGGCGACATTCGCATGCGGCGGCTTTTCATCGACGACGAGGACGCGCCGGCGGAACATAAAAGGCGCGCGCATGGCCGGCTCGATACGCTGATCGGCTATTGCGAAACGGCCCAGTGCCGTCGCCAGATCCTGCTTGGCTACTTCGGCGAACCAGCAATGCCTTGCGGCAATTGTGACAACTGCCTTGACCAGACGCCGCATGCGGATGGCGAGGCGGAGGCGCGGATCGTCTTCGCGGCCATCGCGCAGACCGGCGAGCGTTTTGGCGCCGCCCATGTCGTCGATGTTCTGCTCGGCCATGAAACCGAGAAAGTTCTGGCCAGGAACCACCACAGGCTTGCCAGCTTCGGGACCGGTGTGGCGCACAAGAAGGATGTCTGGCAGTCGCTCATCCGCCAACTCGTCGCGGGAGGGTTTCTGACGTTGGACTCAGGCGGCCATGGCGGCCTTGCCATCGCCGAAAAGGGCCGTGAGCTGGCCCGCGGCGAGGTTCCGTTCCGGTATCGCGTAGAGGTGCGGAACCGCGCGGCACGAGACAAGACTCGTCCCACCCCGAATGCTACCGCGGGTACTGAAGACCTGGATACCGCGCTTTTGGCCACGCTCAAGGCGGTTCGGCTGCGTCTCGCCCGGGAGCGCCAGGTGCCGGCCTTCGTCATCTTCTCCGATCGCACGCTGATCGACATGGCCGAACGCTGCCCGCGCGACCTCGACGCCTTCGCAGCAGTCAACGGCGTAGGTGCCGCAAAACTCAGGGAATTCGGCGAGATCTTCCTCGGCGCAATCGCTGCGCACCAATCCCGTGGATCGGCCTGAGACAGCCAAGGATCAAGTCCGCGGTGCTGCAGCAGGTCAATTTGCGAGACAGCATTTCTTCGCTTTCTTGACGCGGCCGTCGTACCACGCGCTGTGAACCAGCGGCGCCAGATCGCGCAAGCCAAGCCGGGCGATTGCCTCCAGCCAGGCGATCCAGGCGAAATCGTCGTCACCGGCCAGCCTCTCGGTGTGGAATCGCTCGAGAAAATCTCGCATTCGGTCACGCTCGATGCGGCCTTCCCAGGTCAGGAAGGTCGCTGCGCCCAAAGCTGCATCGCGGACGTATTCATCGACAGAGCGGTCGCTGATCAAGCTGAACAAAGCGTCGGCGTCGCCATCAAATACGCCGGCGACGATACGCGCCATGCTCTCGGTCACCACGTCGCCGAGCAGGTCATCGAGCTCGCGTCCCGGACGGCGCAGCAGGCGCAACAAGGGCCCGAACGTTCGAGTGTCGCGAGCGCCGCCCAGGATGTAAAGCCGCATCTCATCATCCCGCGACAGATCCTCTCCTTCGGCCGCTCTTGCGATGACCGCCCGCAACGCGGGAGCGGATTCTTCAATCCTTGCGATGCAGTGGGCGATGGCGACGTCCGGAAATTGCCCTTCGCGTGCCAGGTCATGCAGTTGATCTTCAATCGGACCCAGATCGAAGGCGGGCCCGCCACGGCCAAGGACGGTTTCCAGCTCTTCCTTCTTCATGGCATCCTCGCTGTCGTTCGTGCCTGGCAAATCTACGACAGACCGGCTGCCTTTCAACAGTTCATCCGCCGCACGAACGGCAAATACCTGTGCAGAAGGTCTCAGACTCGCGGGATCGCTTCGACAATGCTCGGCCTTCGGCAGCAGGCGCCGCAATCAGCACCTGCTTCGTCTCACAGCTGCGATCGCAGCCTCCTGCTGCTGCAATTGCTCGATTTTCGCGTTCTGGCGGGCAGTGACGGTAGTGGCGACACGCCGGGCTCCCCATAGCCAGTTCGGAATGTTGGTTTTCGCGACTTTGCCCCGGGTGATCGCTGTCGCCGACAGCTCCTTGGCGACTTCGCCCATGGCCACGTTGAGTTCGACGCAACTCATCCTGTCGTATTTCGCTGCATCAAAGGATGCATAGAAGGGCGAAGCGCAACCTCCGACAAACACGAGACTGCATGTCAGGGCCGTGGCTGTAGAGATGGCTTTCATTTTATCAAGCAGATTTGATGCCGGACGGGCGAATGAGGCATGTGAAGCTCTACAACACTCTGCCCTGGGCGTCATTCCCTATTCAACCGCGAAGAATTTCGAGAGAGCCGCTGCGGTCTGGTGAGGGTGCTCTTCTGGAAAGAAGTGCCCGCCCGGAACGGGACCTCCTTCAACTCTGTCGGCCCATTTCCTCCAGATAGCCAGCGGGCCGCCTTGCTCCGCATACCAGGTCTCGAGGCCGCCTTGGCTACTCCACAGTGCCAGGAGCGGACATTTGATGCGACGACCGTTTATCTGGTCCAGCGCGTCATGCTCACGATCGATCGTGGCAGCGGCCCGATACTCTTCGCAAATCGCATGAATATGAACGGGATCGCGAAGCGCCTTGACATAAGCCTCCCTGATCGTTGCAGAGAACATTTCTGCCGGCGATCCCCACTGCACAATCGCATTGTCGACGATGGCATCGGGCGCCGCGCCGATCAGCCGCTCCGGCAGCGGTTCCGGTTGCGCAAGAAGGCTCCAGGGCCAGAAGCCGAGAGCCAGTCTGGCATCCGCCCTGTCCCACGCGGCGGCGGTCGGGATGACGTCGAGGACCGCGACCTTGGACATCTCATCGGGGTGATCGAGTGCCAGGCGATAGGCGACCCGCCCACCGCGGTCGTGTCCGGCAACCATGAACCGCTCAAAACCCAACTGCTGCATGACTTGAACCATGTCTGCGGCCATGGCGCGTTTGGCGTATGGGCTATGATCGGCCGAGGAGACCGGGCAGCCACTTTGCCCATAGCCGCGAAGATCGGCGGCGACGACTGTGAAGCGGGGCGCCAGGGCCGCGGCAATATCCCTCCACATCAGATGCGTTTCTGGAAAACCATGAAGCAGCAGCAGCGGCGGACCGGTTCCGCCGACCCTTGCGAAAATGGTCGTGTCGTCCAGTTGCAAGCTGGTGGCCCTGAAACCTGCAAACACCGTTTTTCTCCTCGGTGTGCCTCAGGCGACAACGCACAAGGTGGCAGAAGGATCACTGTCGGCTGCTTTGCCTGAATTTGTGGCGGCCCTGGAATTCTCCTCAATTGCCAGGTACGGAAACTGCGGCCACTGATATTTCGATCGGCGCACCCCATATAGCGCCAGAGTGTCGCTTGAGGATTTGCCAAGATGATTTCGCGTTCGAGCCGGTTTGCCGTTTTGTTTGCAGGACTGTTCCTGGCTTTTTCCATGGTCACGGCCGATTACGCCGAGGCGCGGCGTGGCGGCAGCTTCGGCAGCCGCGGCACGCGCACGTTCCAGTCGGTCCCGCCGACCAGGACAGCGCCACAGCCGGCCGCGCCGGTCGAGCGCTCGATGACGCCCAACACCGCAACGAACAATGCGGCGCGCCAGACACCGGCAGCCCAACGACCAGGGATCTTCAGCGGCCTCGGCGGTTCGATGATGCGCGGCCTGCTGCTCGGCGGTCTGATCGGACTTCTTTTGGGCCAGGGGTTCGGCGGCTTGGCTGGCATGTTGGGCCTGCTGCTGCAAGGACTGCTGATCGGCGGCACGATCATGCTGATCATCCGCTTTTTCCGGTCGCAATCGGCACGCAACCAGGCGCCTGCCATGGCCGGTGTGCCGCGGAGCATGGGCAATTTTGGGCGAAACGCGGCAGCCCAGCGCGAGGCGGACAACGTCACATCTTTCCCCATTCCAGGCATCGGGTCTGGCTTTGGCCGGACGGCTCCAGCCAACGATCAAATTACGATGACGCCGGCCGATCTCGATACATTCCAGCAGCGGTTGACCGAAGTTCAGGAAGCGTTCGGGCGTAAAGACCATGCTGGCTTGCGCCGGCTGGCGACCCCCGAGATGGTGTCGTACCTGTCCGAAGAACTTGCCGACAATGCCAAAAACGGCATCAGGAACGAGGTGTCGAACGTCAGCCTGCTGGAGGCCGATATTGCGGAGAGCTGGCGGGAAGATGATCGTGACTACGCGACGGCTGCCCTGCGCTACGAGTCTCTTGACGTGATGCGTGATCGCGCCAGCGGCAAGATCGTCGCCGGCGAAGCCGATCGGCCGACGGAAACAACCGAACTGTGGACCTTCACGCGCCAGAACGGCGGCGACTGGAAGCTGGCGGCAATACAGCAGCCCTGACCGATACGCTGCAGCCTCGGCGGTTCACGTCCTCTGGCGATGGCTTCAGTGGCAGGAACGTCGAAGCCCGCGGCATCGATAGTCACTCGCGATGGCGCAGCGCATCGACCAGGGCAACGAAAGCAGGCGAGGATTGCCGGCGGCTCGGATAATAGAGATGGTAGCCATCCCAATAGGGCGACCATCCTTCCAGGACCCGCGCCAGCCGCCCTTTGGCGATGTGGGGAAGGGCCATTTCTTCCGGAACATAGCCGAGGCCGCGGCCGGCCAGCGCGGCGTCCAGGACATGAAAGATGTTGTTGAAGACGAGTTGCCCATCGACGCGAATTTTGATCTCGCGGCCGTTCTCCTCGAACTCCCACACATAAAGAGCCCCGGACGTTGGAAAACGGTAGTTGATGCAATTGTGCTGCACGAGGTCCTGCGGCTTCTCCGGCGCGGGATGCTCGGCAAAGTAGGATTCATCGCCGACGACCGCGAAGCGGAAATCCGGTCCGATGCGAGCCGAGATCATGTCTTTCGCAAGCTGTTCGCCCATGCGGATCCCGGCGTCGAAGCGCTCCGTCACGATGTCGGTGAGGCCGTTGTCGAGCAGGAGTTCGACCTTGATGTCGGGATATTTCGGCAGAAAGCGTTTCAGCTTGGGCCAAAGGATGCTGCTGATTGCATAGTCAGGCGCTGACAGCCGGATGGTTCCGGCGGGCTTTTCTCTCAGTTCGTTCAGGGCATCGACCTCGATTTCGATCTGGTCAAAGTGCGGCCCAATCCGCTGCAAAAGCCTCTCACCCGCCTCCGTGGGAGCCACCGCGCGCGTCGTGCGGGTGAGCAGGCGAACGCCAAGGCGCGCTTCGAGTTGACGGATGGTGTGGCTTAGCGCGGATTGCGATATGCCGAACCGGGCTGCGGCGCGCGTAAAACTACGCTCCCGAGCAACAGCCAGGAACGCGAGCAGATCATTGACATTCTGCCGCGACACTCATGAATCCTTGTAGCCAGAACTCGATTATACCGGATAAATCGAAGGCGAACACAGAGACTTCATTGAGCGGCAGCTATTCAATCCGCCGCTCGCCCCCGGCGACGAACTACGAGCGGATTGCGCAGGTTTCAGTCGGCGCGTTCAACGCGGATGGTGACCGGACCGGGACGGTCAAAGATCGAGACATCGCCAGTGACCTGCCCGAGCCTGATGATGCCAGGCGCCGGGAGGCGACCGCTCCGATAGTAGATCACGAAATGATCGGAACTCCACAACCCAAGCGTGCCGACAGAGAACTCGCGCTGCCGCGCCAGCTCGGGCAAGGCGGAAGGCAGATTGCCGGTCTTTTCCTGGCGCAGATGATCGGACATCTCTATCGTGAGCGGCAGCATCTGCGCCAGAGATTTTGCGGCCTCGTTATCGGCGAGATCGGCTGTGACCTCGCCCCAATCCGAAGAGATGCGAATGCGTTCTTGAGCCATGGCAGGTCCAACCGTTCCGATTGCGATAACAGCGGCGCTCAGCAATAGTTTCAGCATGCGGTCGTATCCCCGATCAATGCTGATGGAGCCTGTACCGTCTGGTACAGGCTCCATCGCGCCGTTCACGCAGAGAGATGCTGATTGAAGAAGCTGGTCAGCTTGTCGAACGGGATCAGGTCGACGCGATCGTAGAGATCGACGTGCCCGGCGCCGGCAACCCACACAAGCTCCTTCGGCTCGGCCGCTCGCTTGTAGGCATCCTCGCTGAACTCGCGGGAGTGGGCCTGGTCGCCGGCGATGAACAGCATCGGGCGCGGCGAGATCGTCTCGATGTCGTTGAACGGGTAGAAATTCATGAACTTGACATTGCTGGTCAGCGTCGGATGCGTGGTGATCTGCGGGTTTGCGCTTGCGGGCGTGAATTCACCCCGCGTCGTGCGGTAGAAGTCATAGAATTCTCGCTGGATGGGATGGGTGCCGGCGGTCAGCTCGTGCACAGTGCCGCCGGTATATTCGACCGCGGCGCCTTCAGACTCGGCCCAGCGCTGCTCGGCAGCTGCAGCAATGATCTGCTTGCGCTGTTCGATGCTCAGCGAATGATTGAGCGCGTCGCGATTGGCGGCCCCCATGTCGTACATGCTGACGGTCGCGACGGCGCGCATCCGCGGGTCGATCTTGGCCGCGCTGATGACGAAGCTGCCGCTGCCGCAGGCGCCGATCGCGCCGATGCGGTTTCTGTCGACGAATGGCCGCGTACCGAGGAAATCGACGGCGGCGCTGAACGCTTCGGCGTAGACGTCAGGCGAAACGATCTGGCGGGCCTCGCCCTCGCTTTCGCCCCAGAACGGCAGGTCTATGGACATCGCGACGAAGCCCTGTTCGGCCATCTTGGTGGCATAAAGATTCGCGCTCTGCTCCTTCACCGCACCCATCGGATGCCCGACGACGAGCGCCGGATGGCGCGCATTGCGGTCGAGCTTGTTGGGAATGAACAGATTGCCCGCAACGTTCATCTCGTATTGGCTCTTGAAGGCGATCTTTTCCAGCGTCACCCGATCACTGGTGTAGAAGTTGTTGGCGCCGTTTGACATGTCTTGAGCCTTTGCGAAGGGGATGTTGAACAGCGACGCCGCACCGAGCGCGGCAACGCCGGCGCCGGTCAGCTTCAGCAGATCACGCCGGCCAAAGTCGACACTGGACTGTGGTTCCGCCGTGCTCTCGATTCCGATCTGCTTGTTCATGCCTGTCTCCTTTGATCGTCCTGAACTGTCGCAGGGCTGCCGGGCCATGCTCATTTCCTCGGCATGCGCGGCAGTGTTGCGAATGTGTGAAATAGAATAGCGACGACGCCGGCGATCGATTAGGCGGCAAAATCCGCATGTCGTTATGAGGATGATTCATCAATCGAATAGCGCAGGCTCGTCCCGAAGGTGAACAGATTCGTCCGCCTCCGGCCGCATCTGCATGCACAGGAAGAAGATCGTCACCGTGCCCGCCGATCAAGGTTCGGCGTCAACGAGTTCGACGATGGCATTTGGCCCTTGAGCCTCATGCCCTATGATCTTGGATACTTCGACCTGGAACAGAGGACATTGGCAAAGCCCCATCCCACATTCTTGGCGCAGCCGGGACTAGCCACCTCTGCGAACGGTGCGGAAAGCACGAGTTCATGCATGTCGAGACGCAAAACCAACCGCTCGGGAACGGCGGGGCATTCGGGTTAGGCGGCTTGCCGAAAGGTTCGAATCCTGTCGGGTGCAGCATTGCCGCAGTTCGCTTGCCGACAACTATTCCTGCTCGAATTGACAGGGCCAATCTTCAGGCCTCGTCAAGCCAGAAGGCAACTCGGTCCGGGCGTCTCCGCAAGCCATGTTGAGCTGCCACTGGGACAGACCCGCCGAATTGGAAAGGTCGACGCCCTCGATATGGGTCAGAAAGAAAAAGGCGTGGTCAAAGTCTATCGACGCGGTGAACGTCGCTCCTCGGAAGTCCGCGCGTGCGAGATTGGCAAACGAGAAGCGGCTGCCGCTGAGATCGGCGCCATGGAACTGCGCACGCCCCAATTCTGCCTTTGTGAAATCAACGTTGGTCAGATTGGCGTCCTGGAAATTCGAGCGCTGCATTTCCGCGCTCGCAAACACAGCGCCCTGCGCGTCCATACGGCTGAAGTCGGTCCTGTAGGCCTCGATTCTGTCGAACCGGGCGCCTTTGGCGGTCGAGTCGGCCAGGGAAGCACGCACAAGCGTTGCCTTCTCAAGATTTGCCGCAAGGAGATTGCTGTTCCTGAGGTCGGTCGAAGTGAAATCAACACCGAACAGGTTCGCCCCGCTCAGGTCCTGTCCTTCCAGGATGAGAAGCTTCTTGTCACACTCGTGCCAATTGACGCCAGGCGTCGCGGCTGCGTGGCAATTGTGAGCAGCAGTGGCGTTCTGCCAAGCAAACACAGTGCAAATCGCCAGAACCAAGCCGGATGCGGCGTAAGCTCTGGTTCGCCTCAAAGTCATGGTTGCTGGACCTCTGCTACTCGCCGACACTCAACCTGACCACATCTGCTGACACTCGAGAGTGCTCCTCGTCTACACCACCGTCAACCCGGGAGCAGAGAACCTGGCGACGGTCGCCGCAGATGCCCAGCGGACGTCAACAATGGGAACCCTGCTCGGGTGCTGACCGCCACCGCCGGCGTCCGCCGCCGACAAGCGTGAATCCGCTTGGGTCCGCACCGATCGGTACTTCCCGACGGCGAGGTTGACCCGGCACGGGGTGCTAGTCGCGTATCCTGATTCCGCTGTCGCTACCCCACGACTTCGCTTAGCGAGGCCGAAGTTGATCTGTGCCATCTACCAGTTCGAAGCATGAACCCCGCATATTTGTGTCGTAAGCTGACGTGCCGCGAATACGGCGTTTTCGGTAGGCGGGCTTTATGGCGGGCGCGCAACCTATTCTTTGATTTTTATCAATGTAAACAATGTCGTATGGCGGAGAGGGAGGGATTCGAACCCCCGATGGGCTTGCACCCATGCCGCATTTCGAGTGCGGTGCATTCGACCACTCTGCCACCTCTCCGCGGTCATGGTCCGCCGTTGCCGGCGCGGCGCACTAGATAACGGCTGGACGGACAGGTTACAAGGGCCAATCTGCCTGATATCAGGCTTCTCTCCGGGCCGTATTGGTCGTTGTTCGCTACCTCCGCCGCCTGTGCCAACGGCACCGTCTTGCTTTCGGCCGTTTGCCTTGACTCGCGCTGCACCTTCGGCTAGGGACAGCGCGCAATCGGCGTGGAGGGCTCTTCCGCGCCGCTTGCTTTTTGAACCCGCAGACTGACAAAAAGACGGCCGAACCGCCTGAAGCGGTTCGTCAAGGCCGACCGAACAGCGAAAGGCAAAAAATGTTCGCAGTCATCAAAACGGGCGGCAAGCAGTATCGCGTTGCCGCCAACGATCTCCTGAAGATCGAAAAAGTCGAAGGCCAGGTCGGCGACATCGTCGAGATTGGCCACGTGCTCGCGCATGGCGAGGGCGAGAATGTCACATTCGGCGCGCCGTTCGTCGACGGCGCTTTGGTCACCGCCGAAGTTGTCGAACAGGGCAAGAACCGCACCGTCATCGCTTTCAAGAAGCGCCGCCGGCAGAATTCGCGTCGCAAGATCGGCCATCGCCAGCTGTTGACCACCGTGCGGATCGCCGAGATCCTGCTGGGTGGCGCCAAGCCGACGAAAAAGGCCGCGGCCAAGGCCGAAGCGAAGGCCGAGATTGCCGCAAAGGCCGAGGCGAAGGCTGAAGCCGCCCCGAAGACCGAAGCGAAGACCGAGGCAGAGGCTGCGCCGAAGAAGGAAGCCAAGGCAAGCGAAACCGCCGCGCCGCTGTTCAAGGCGCCGAAGGGCGAGCCGGACGATCTGACCGTGATCAAGGGCATCGGTCCGGTTGCGGCCGGCCAGTTGAACGAGCAGGGCATCACGACCTTCGCCCAGATCGCCAAGCTGTCGGACAAGGATATCGCCAAGATCGACGAGCATATGCCGTTCAGCGCCGACCAGATCATGGACTGGCGCGAGCAGGCCAAAGATTTGGCGAAGAAGTAAAGCGGACCGGCGCGATCGCCGTCGGTTCGGACTTGAAACGGAACGCGAACGCGTTCATAAGACCCTTTAAGCGCCTAGCGGCGCATCGGAGTTAGTTAGATGGCACACAAGAAAGCTGGCGGTTCGTCGCGCAATGGTCGCGACTCCCATTCCAAGCGGCTCGGCGTGAAAAAATTCGGCGGCGAAGCCGTGATTCCGGGCAACATCATTATTCGTCAGCGCGGCACGACGTGGCATCCCGGCACCAATGTCGGCATTGGCACGGATCACACGCTGTTTGCGCTCGAAGCTGGCGCAGTCACCTTCAATAAAAAAGCCAATGGCCGAACCTACGTATCGGTGAACCCGATGACCAAGGCCGCGGAGTAGCCGGTTCCGCACGAGAACACCGGCACCCATCTCGGGAACCGGTGTCTGGCCAAGCCAGGAAATGGATCAGGGGAGATGGGTTCCATCTCCCCTTTTTCTTGCCTGGAGGACTGACATGGTTGCCGAAGCGGATGACACAGACGGTGAAAGTTACGCGATAGATTGTCCGGTCCTGGTGACCGAGCGGCTGGTCCTGCGGGCACCGCGCGAAAGCGACATCGAGCAACTGGTGGCGCTCGCCGACAATCGCCATGTCGCCGAAATGCTGGCCCGCATGCCGCACCCCTATGGCGAGGCCGAGGCACGCGCCTTCCTCGCGATGACGGCATCGCGCCGGGCCGGCATTGCCTATGCCTTGACCCTGGCCGGCACCGAAACCTTCGTCGGATGCGCCGGCCTCAACACCACCGATCGCGGGCTGGAGCTCGGCTACTGGATCGGCGAGCCCTACTGGAAGCGCGGCTATGCGACGGAGGCCGCGCATGCGCTGGTCGACCTCGCCTTCCAGAAGACGGCGATCCAGGTGCTGCATGCCTCGACGCGGGTGATCAATCCGGCCTCGCGCCGGGTCATCCACAAATGCGGCTTCCAATATGCCGGCCAGGGCATGCTGAACTCGATCGTCGCCGGCCAGGTGCCGGTCGAGCGCTACCGCCTCGATCGCAAGACCTGGACCAGCCTGCGGAACTGGGTCCATTTCTAGGCATGTCGATCTTCAGGTGAGGCCGGCCTGCAAATGGCGGCTTCCTGCGCTTCCGGTGCTCACGTACCAAAAGTACGCTCCGCTCCGGTTCTCGGAAGCCATCATTCTCGGCGCGGCCTGACCTGAATCTCAACACGCCTAGGCGCGAAGGTTGCGGACCGAATTTGGGTTCAAACCATCTCGACCCAGACCGGCAAGTGGTCCGAACCGACTGCCTGCTGGTCGACCCACAGGCGCTTCAGCGATTTGGCCAGCGAGGCGCTGGTGAAGACATAGTCGATGCGCTTGTGGCGGCTGGCGTCGCCAGGCCGCTTGGGGTCGACCCAGGTGACGAGATCGGCGCCTGCGGCGGCAAGGCGCAGGGCGGCATCGACGGCAAGATCCGCGGTTACCGGCATGCCGAATTCGTGATCCAGGTGGCCGACGAATTCGACATGTTCCGGCGATCCGGCCAGCATGTTGAAGTCGCCCATGACGACGAAGCCTTCGGGACAAGGCAGGTCGGGCAGGCCGACCTCGGCGACACCCGACAGCGCGCCGCCCTCGATCGCATAGTTCAACAGGCGCCGGCGCAGAAACCGGATCTGGCTGGCGCGTTCGACCGGGCTGCGATGGTCGAGATGGGTGGAATAGAAGCGGATAAAACCAAGCGGCGTCTCGATTAGCGCCTCCAGCGCGCCGCGCTGGAAATTCATCACTTCGAAACTGCGGCTGCGCGGCAAGAGGAGATTGCGCGACAGATGAACGGGGGTTTTCGACAGCACCATGTTGCCGAGTTGGAAGGTGGTGGTGATGGCGCGGCCGTTTTCCAGACGCGAGCCCACATTGGCCTCGAAATTGCTGCCGTAGACGGCGAAATATTCGGGCAGCGCCTCGCCAAGCTCGGCCACCATGTCGCGGCCGCCATTGTTGGGGTTGTTGCGCGAGACCTCCTGCAGCGCGATCACGTCAGCGCCGCGCACGGCATCGGCTATGCGGCCGACATCGTAGCGGCCGTCAAGACCGACGCCGTAGTGGATGTTGTAGGTTACAAGCTGCATTGCGACTCCGGCGATGTTCAGACTCGGCCATGTTCAGGCTCGGACCATGTTCAGACTCGGACTATGTCAGACTGGGGCCATGTTGATAAACAGCCTCGCCCTTCGCGCCACCTTGGTTTAGAGCAGTGCCAAACGTTAGAGCAATGCCGCAAGGCCGTTAGCAGAAACTCAGCAATACGATGAAATTTCTCGATCAAGCCAAGGTCTATGTCCGCTCCGGCGATGGTGGCGCCGGATCGGTGTCGTTCCGGCGCGAAAAGTTCATCGAGTTCGGCGGTCCCGACGGCGGCGACGGCGGCCGCGGCGGCGACGTCTGGGTGGAGGCGGTCGATGGGCTGAACACGCTGATCGATTATCGCTACCAGCAGCATTTCAAGGCCAAGACCGGCACGCACGGCATGGGCCGCAACATGACCGGCGCCAAGGGCGCCGACGTGACGCTGAAAGTGCCGGCGGGAACGCAGGTCTTTGCCGAGGACAACGACACGCTAATCTGCGACCTGACCGTCGTCGGCCAGCGTTTCCTGCTGGCCAAGGGCGGCAATGGCGGCTTCGGCAACCAGCATTTCAAGACCTCGACCAACCAGGCGCCGCGCCGCGCCAATCCGGGTCAGCCGGGCGAAGAGCTCAACATCTGGCTCCGGCTCAAGCTGATCGCCGATGCCGGCCTGGTCGGCCTGCCCAATGCCGGCAAGTCGACTTTCCTCGCCGCTGTCACCGCTGCCAAGCCGAAGATCGCCGACTATCCCTTCACCACGCTGCATCCGGGCCTCGGTGTGGCCCGCATCGACGGGCGCGAGTTCGTCATCGCCGATGTTCCCGGCCTGATCGAAGGCGCGCATGAAGGCGTCGGCATCGGCGACCGTTTCCTCGGACATGTCGAACGCACGCGGGTCCTCCTGCACCTCGTCTCGGCGCAGGAAGAAAATCCGGGGAAGGCCTACAAGACCGTGCGCGCCGAACTCGACGCCTATGGCCATGGGCTGGTCGAGAAGGTCGAGATCGTCGCACTTTCCCAGGTCGACACGCTCGATGCCGACGCGCGCAAGAAGAAGGTCGCTTCGCTGAAACGCGCCGCCGGCCGCGCGCCGATGCTTTTGTCCGCGGTCACCGGCGAAGGCGTCGAAGCCGTTCTGCGCGCGCTGATGACGGTCGTCGCCGAGGCGCGCGAAGCTGTCGCCGCTCCGGTCGAGACGCGCTGGAGATAGCGATGGCCGCGCAGTCGCTGAAAAAATACCGGCGCATCACCGTCAAGATCGGCTCGGCGCTGCTTGTCGACCGCACGGCGGGGCTGAAGCGCGACTGGCTGGCCTCGCTTGCCGACGACATTTCAGTGCTGGCCGAGAATGGCGCCGAGATCCTGGTTGTGTCGTCCGGCGCCATCGCGCTTGGCCGCACCATTTTAGGCCTCGGCAAGCGGGCGCTGAAGCTCGAGGAAAGCCAGGCGGCGGCGGCCGTCGGGCAGATTGCGCTGGCCGGCGCCTGGTCGGATGCGCTCGGCAAGGGCGGCCTGAAATCGGGCCAGATCCTGCTGACGCTCGGCGACACCGAAGAGCGCCGCCGTTATCTCAATGCGCGCGCGACGATCTCGACGCTGCTCAAGATGAAGGCGGTGCCGGTCATCAACGAGAACGATACGGTGGCGACCTCGGAAATCCGCTATGGCGACAATGACCGGCTGGCGGCGCGGGTGGCGACGATGATGGGCGCGGACCTTTTGGTGCTGCTCTCCGACATTGACGGGCTCTACACGGCGCCGCCGGCGCGCGACCAGCATGCCAGGTTCGTCGCTGTCGTCGACCGCATCACGCCTGACATCGAGGCGATGGCGGGTGCGGCCGCTTCGGAGTTTTCACGCGGCGGCATGCGCACCAAGCTCGACGCCGGCAAGATCGCCACCGCCGCCGGCACTGCCATGATCATCACATCAGGCACGCGGCTGTCGCCGCTGCTGGCGATCGAGCGTGGCGAGCGGGCGACGTTCTTCCGGCCGAGCGCCAATCCGGTCAAGGGCTACAAGACATGGATCGCCGGGCAGCTCGAACCGGCAGGCCGGCTGACAGTCGATGCCGGCGCCATCGGCGCGCTGCTGTCGGGCAAGTCGCTGCTGCCGGCCGGCGTCAAGCTGGTCAGCGGCAATTTCTCGCGCGGCGACACGGTGGCGATCCTGTCGCCCGAAGGCCGCGAGATCGCGCGCGGACTGGTTGCCTACGATGCCGCCGATGCCGTAAGGATCGCTGGCTTGAAAACAGCCGAGATCGAAACGGTGCTCGGCTATGAAGCGCGATCGGCGATGATCCACCGCGACGACCTTGTGGTGAGCCATTCCAGTGACCAAGTACAGGCCGGCGACCAAGTACAGGCCGCTGACCAAGCGGTCGGTGACGAGGTGAATAGCGGAGGATGAGCCATGCTGAAGCTGCATGAAAAATCCCGGGACGATACGGTGGCGCTGATGGCCGATATCGGCCGCCGCGCCCGCGCTGCCGCCCGACCGCTGGCCGTCGCCACAGCCGAGCGCAAGCACGCCGCATTGATCGGTATGGCGCAGGCGATCCTTCGCCACGAGCAGGATATTCTCGACGCCAACGCCATCGACATCAAAAATGCCGAGCAGTCGGGGCTTTCGCCTTCTTTCATGGACCGGCTGAAGCTTGATCCCGGCCGCATCCGTGCCATGGCCGACGGCATCAGTGAAATCGCCGGGCTGCGCGATCCGGTCGGCGATGTCATTGCCGCGTGGGACCGGCCGAACGGCCTGCATATCGAGCGCGTGCGCACGCCGCTCGGCGTTGTCGGCGTCATCTACGAAAGCCGGCCGAACGTGACCGCCGATGCCGGCGCGCTGTGCCTCAAGGCCGGCAATCCGGTGATCCTGCGCGGCGGCTCGGATTCGCTCAACTCCTCGGCGGCGATCCATGCCTGCCTGGTCGAAGGGCTGAAAGCGGCCAAGCTGCCGCAGGATGCCATCCAGCTGGTGCCGACCGCCGACCGCGCCGCCGTCGGCGAGATGCTGAAAGGACTTTCCGGCAATATCGACGTCATCATTCCGCGCGGCGGCAAGAACCTGGTCGAACGCGTACAGAACGAGGCGCGGGTGCCGGTCTTCGCGCATCTCGAAGGCATCTGTCATCTCTACATCGACGGCTCGGCTGATCTCGACATGGCGGCCACGATCGCGGTCAACGCCAAGATGCGGCGCACCGGCGTCTGCGGCGCGGCCGAGACGCTGCTGGTCGACCGCGCTGTTGCCGCAACTCATCTGGTGCCGATCCTCGGGGCGTTGCGCGACGCCGGGTGCGAAATCCATGCCGACGCCGAGGTGCTGAAAGTGTTTACCGACGCCCAGCCTGCGACCGACGCCGACTGGGTGAGCGAATATCTCGATGCCATCATCGCAGTAAAACTGGTCGACGGCGTTGCCGGTGCGATCGAGCACATCGAGACTTTTTCCTCGCACCACACCGAGGCGATCGTCGCCGAGGATGCCGACGCCGTCGAACGGTTCTTCAACGAGATCGATTCGGCGATCCTTCTGCACAATGCCTCGACGCAATTCGCCGATGGCGGCGAATTCGGCATGGGCGCCGAGATCGGCATCGCCACCGGCAAGATGCATGCGCGCGGCCCGGTCGGTGTCGAGCAACTGACCTCGTTCAAGTACCGCGTGCGCGGGACGGGACAGGTGAGGCCTTGAGCTTATTCGCGGTTAGAGCCTGACAGGCGTGCGCCCAGCCACCCCCTCTGTCCCGCCCGGTGCCTGACACATGCTATCCCCGTCCGAACAACCCGTCCCCTCTCGCTACCTTCATATGCCGCATGCCGAAAAGGGCCTGGCCGTCGGACTGTTCGGCGGCTCGTTCAATCCTGCCCATGCCGGCCATGCGCTGGTCGCCGAGATCGCGCTCAGGCGCCTGGCGCTCGATCAGTTGTGGTGGATGGTGACGCCGGGCAATCCGCTCAAGAGCGCGCGGGAACTGGCGCCGCTGGCCGAGCGGCTGCGCCTGTCCGAGCAGATTGCCCGGAACCCGAAGGTCAAGGTCACCGCCTTCGAGGCGAGCCATTATGTCCGCTTCACCGCCGACACGCTGGCCCTGGTCAAGGCGCGCAACCTGGGTGTCGACTTCGTCTGGATCATGGGCGCCGATTCGCTGCGCGATTTTCATCGCTGGCAGCGCTGGCGCCAGATCGTGATGACGTTTCCGATCGCGGTGATCGATCGCCCTGGCGCGACGCTGTCGTTCCTGTCGTCAGTTGTCGCCAAGACGTTCGACTACGCGCGTGTCGACGAGGGCGACGCGCCGCGGCTCGCCCGCATGAAGGCGCCGGCCTGGACCTTCATTCACGGCCCGCGCTCGTCGCTGTCGTCGACCGCGATCCGCAAGATGGCGCAGGGATAGGAGTCTCTTTCTCCTTCTCCCCTTGTGGGAGAAGGTGGCCGAGCGAAGCTCGGTCGGATGAGGGGTGCTGGCAGGATCACTACCCTGAAGAACTAAGCGATTGAAAGCTCTATCTTTCTACGCTTCATTTCTTCCAGCACCCCTCATCCGTCCCGGCGCTACGCGCCGATCCACCTTCTCCCACAAGGGGAGAAGGCAAGTCGGGCGATGTCGCATTTGCGGCTGCCTTTCCTCGGTCCGTGAGCGATCCTGCGCGGGCATGGCGATTCTCGAACGAAACCAGACCAGACGCGACCCGGCACAGGGCAGCCCGCCGGCCCCGGCGATCGCCATCGCCAGCGTCGTCCTGTCGATGGCGCTGGTAGCGGTCGGCAACGGACTGATGTTCGCCTATATCCCGGTCCGGCTCGGCGCCGAGGGCTTCGATCCGACCTGGGCCGGGCTGATCGTCACCGGCCTCTCGGCCGGCGGCCTGGCAGGCTGCATCCTGACCGGTCCGCTGGTACGACGCGTCGGCCATGCGCGCGCATTCATGGTGCTGTCGGCGTTGATCGTGCTGTCGAACGCCGCCGTCGGGGCCGGACCGCACCCGCTGTCGTGGATCGCGGCACGCGCGCTCTACGGCTTTGCCATATGCGGCCTGTTCATCGTTGCGCAAAGCTGGCTGAACGACGTCATCGCCAACGCCATACGCGGCAGGGTCATGGCCTTCTTCTACGTCGCCTATGTCGCCGGGCTCGGTGTCGGCTACTCCACACTGGCGCTGATCGACATAAGGGCAGCGGACGCGCCGCTGGTCGGCATCGCCTTCACCGCGCTGTCGATCCTCCCCGTCGGGTTGACGCGGCTCGCACAGCCGCCGCCGCCGCCGGCGGCGTCGGTGGCGCTTGGCCGGGCCTGGCGGATTTCGCCGGTCGGCGTCGCCGGCATGCTTGCCGTCGGCGGCCTGTCGATGACGATTTCAGGCTTTGCGCCGATCCATGCCACGGCCAAGGGCTACAGCCAGGCCGATGTGGCACTGCTCCTGTCGGCGATGCCGATCGGCACATTGATCCTGCAGATCCCGCTCGGCTGGATTTCCGACCGCACCGACCGCCGCTTTGTGCTGGTCGCCGCTTCGGCGCTTGCCATGGTGGCGGGCCTGTTCGCGCTGGGCTTCGATGGTGGTGCGCTGGCGGCGCTGGTCGTCATCTATGTGGTCTGGGCCGGCGCGTCGGAATCGATCTATTCGCTGGCCAGCGCACATGCCGCCGACCGCGCCGGCAAGGACGACATGGTGGCGCTGTCCAGTTCACTGCTGTTCGCGTGGTCGCTGTCCGGCTTCATCGTGCCCGGCATCGTGACCGGGCTTTCCGCCGTCTACGGAACCCAGGCCTTCATCCATGTGGCCGTCGTCATTGCCACCGTTTTTTGCCTGTTCGTGCTGTGGCGCGTGGTGGCGATGTCGCCTGTTCCCGCCGCCGAGACCGGCAATTTCGCGCCGATGAGCGCGCAGGCACCGCTGCCCGTCGATCTTGCCTTTCCGTCCGAAGAGCAGCGCCGCGCGGATAAATAGCTATGCCGGGAATCGATCGTCTCACTGTCTGGTGACGGCTTCCTGCCGCGGTGCTTCCGGTGGTGGCGCGGGTATAGAAATGCCTTCGCTGTCGAAGGCCTGCTTGGCGCGTTTGGTGAGATCGATCTGGGTCGCGAAGAAATCGGCAGCCGAGGTCCAGTAGCGCAAGGTGATGGCGACGTTGCTGTCGCCGACGGTCGCCACAAAGGCAATCGGCGCCGGCTCCCGCCTGACGCGTCGCTCGTCGGCGGCGACGCCCAGCATGGTCTTTTGAGCGAGATCGATATCGTTCCACGAGCCGATGGTCAGGGTGATATCGGCGCGGCGGATGCCGTTGCGTGTATAATTGCGGACGGGCTGGTTCCACAGCGTCGAATTGGGAGCGAGCACGTAAACGCCTTCGACCGTTCTCAGCGTGGTGGCGAACAGCCCGATTTCCTCGATGGTCCCGGAAATGACCCCGACCTCGACATATTCGCCGATGCGGAATGGCCGCAGCGCCAGCAGCATGATGCCGGCGGCAATGTTCTGCAGCGTGCCCTGCAGCGCCAGGCCGATGGCCAGGCCGATGGCGCCAATGGCGGCAATGATCGAGGTCGTCTGGACGCCGAACTGGCCGAGCACCATGACGACGACGAGGATCAGTATGGCGTAGCGGACGATCCGCGAGAAGAAGTGGCGCAGCGTCGTGTCGAAGCCATGGATATGGCCGAGGCCGGCGTAGATCGAGCGCTGGGCAAGGCCGGCGACGATATAGCCGAGGACCAGCAGGATGACGGCGCCGATGGCCGAGAACGAGTACGAGACGATCAGAGCGCTGAGCTGCGCAAGGCCGGACTGCACGGTGAGGAGAGCGTTCTGAGGGTCGACAGGCATGAGGGGGGATCCGATTGGTCAATGCGCCGATAACCCTCGCCAGGCGGCAAGAGTTCCGATTTTTCTTCAACTGCGGAACCGGAAGAACGGTTCGTCGTTGGCTACGGTAGGGTTGCCGTCTTGAAACTGCAACGCAACTCTGCCTATCTAAGGGTGTCACCTGCTTTGAAGGGTGATTTGGTTGTTCTTGCTGCGAAAGGAAATACACTGAGAACAGCACTTTGGAAGAAGGCCGACATCGTGCCTTCGCCGGCCGGGATCAGCGTAAACGACGCCGTGTCCCGCGCCATCAAGACAGTCCTTGCCAGTCTGGAAGACTCCAAGGCCGAAAACATCGTCTCAATCGACATTCAGGGAAAATCGAGCCTCGGTGACTATATGGTCATCGCGTCCGGCCGATCGCACCGTCATGTCTCGGCTGTCGCCGATCATCTCCTCAAGGCGCTCAAGGATGCCGGGCTCGGCACGGCGCGCGTCGAGGGACTGGCCGGCGCCGACTGGGTCCTGATCGATTCGGGCGACATCATCGTCCATGTCTTCCGCCCCGAAGTCCGCGACTTCTACAATCTCGAAAAGATGTGGCAGGCGCCGGACCTCGAGGAAGAGACCCTCCACTGAGCCGTATCGGTTGATGCATGTCGTTTACCAAAACCGGTGACCACTTTTGGTGACATGCATTAGCGGCTCTTCGAGGCAGGGATGAAAATCACCGTTCATGCCGTGGGCCGGATGAAAGCCGGCCCCGAGAAGCTGCTCGCCGACCGGTATTTCGAGCGCTTCGCCAGGAGCGGGCCGGCCGTCGGGCTCGAATTCTCAGGGGTCGTCGAGATCCCGGAGGGCCGCGCCCAGACCGCCAACGAGCGTCGCCGCGAAGAGGGCCAGAAACTGCAGGCGCAGTTGCAGCCTGGTGCCGCGCTGATGCTGCTCGACGAGCGCGGCAAGAGTTTTTCCTCCGAGGATTTCGCCGGGCGCATCGGCCTGCTGCGTGATAGCGGCCGCAAGGCGCTGGTCATCGCCATCGGCGGCGCCGACGGTCATGACCAGTCGCTGCGCGATCAGGCCGACCTGATGGTGTCGTTCGGTGCGCCGACATGGCCGCACCAACTGGTCCGTGTCATGTTGGGCGAGCAGCTTTACCGGGCGGCCACAATCCTGTCCGGCCATCCCTATCATCGCTCGTGAGCCGTTGCAGATTCGACCGAAACCGGTGGATTGGCGTGAGCCGCCCGGATTTTCGCCTCAATGCGTCACGAGGCTGTTTTCGGTCGGCGGGCTCTCGAACATGGTTGATTGTTCGTTAACGAAGCCACGCATAAAGTCGGGCTTCAATGGCTGAAGGTTGGAAATCGCGAACGGGCTTTTGGCGCGCAGGCTGCGGCTTGGCAGCGGCGGTGCTTATGCTGTCGCTCGGTGCCGCGCGGGCGCAGAGCAGGCTCGACATGGCGCCCGACCCGGACCAGAGCCGCGCCGAATACGAACGGATATCGCAGGAGATCACGCTGTCGTCGGAGCGGCTGGCCAGGCTCGCCGCCGACATGGCGACTGTCAAGAAGGACCATGCCTCGATCACCGCGGCGCTGATCCAGTCGGCGATGACCGAGCAGAAGCTCGGCCAGGACATCGAGGACATCGGCGCCAAGCTGGAAGGGCTGAAGAGCGACGAGCAGAAAATCCGTGCCTCACTGGCTGCCAGGCGCGACGTTCTGGCCGAGGTGCTGGCCGCGCTGCAGCGCATGGGGCTCAATCCGCCGCCGGCCATCCTGGTCAAGCCTGAGGACGCGCTGTCGTCGGTGCGCAGCGCCATCCTGCTCGGCGCCGTGGTGCCGGAACTGCGCCAGCAGACCGAGATATTGCTGGCGGAACTCAAGGAGCAGTCACGGGTGACGGCCTCGATCGAGGCGGAGCGGGCGCGGCTGACGGCGGCAGTCGCCGAGCAGACGGCGGAAAAGAAGCGGCTCGGCATGCTGCTCGAAGCCAAGCAGAAGCTCGAAGCCGAGACGCAAACGGCCCTGGCGGCGGAAAAGCAGCGATCCGCGGCACTGGCGGCCAAGGCCGGCAGCCTGAAGGAACTGATCGCCTCGCTCGAGGCCGACAAGGCCCGCAAGGCCGCGGGCGCGGCGAAGGCAGCCGAGCAGAAGGCAGCCGAGCAGAAAGCCGCGGAGCAGGAAGCCGCGGAGCAGAAGGCAGCGGGCGCCGACAAGGCCCCGGCGCAGACGGCTCCGGCACAGAAGGCCCCGGAACAGACGGAACTGGCGGCCCTGCCGGTGCCGGAAGCCAACCGGCTCACCGCCGCGGCGCCGTTTTCGGCGCTTCAGGGGCAGATCGCGTTGCCGGTCACCGGCAAGATCAAACGGCGGTTCGGGGCCAGCGACGGTAACGGCGCAGTGATGCTCGGTGACATGGTTGCGACACAATCGGGAGCCATCGTCACCGCGCCGGCGGACGGAAATGTGCTTTATGCGGGACCTTTTCGCTCTTATGGTCAACTCTTGATCCTGAACGCAGGAGACGGCTATCATGTCGTTCTCGCGGGGATGAGCAGAATCAGCGTCGCGTCTGGCCAGTCGGTGCTCGCAGGAGAGCCGGTCGGCGCGATGGGAGAGGCCCGGGTGGCGAGCACCTCGGCATCGAAGAATGGAAATGCCACGCCGGAACTCTATGTTGAGTTCCGCAAGGATGGAAAACCCGTCGATCCGACCCCATGGTGGGCGGACCGTTTGTCTGGAAGGACGTGAGATGATGCGGAAACTGTCGCTTCTGTTTGCCGGTGCGCTGATGGGCGCATCCGCGATGAGCCTGGTCTATGGCGCGCCCGGCTCGACGGCGAACGCTGCGGGCTCCGAGACCTATAAGCAACTGGCGATCTTCGGTGATATTTTCGAGCGGGTGCGGGCGCAATATGTGACGCCGCCCGACGACAAGTCGCTGGTCGAAAACGCCATCAACGGCATGCTTACCTCGCTCGACCCGCACTCCTCCTATATGAACGCCGAAGAGGCGCAGGACATGCGCGTGCAGACCAAGGGCGAGTTCGGCGGCCTCGGCATCGAGGTCACCATGGAGAACGACCTGGTCAAGGTGATCACGCCGATCGACGATACGCCGGCTGCCAAGGCGGGCGTGCTTGCCGGCGACTATATTGCCAAGATCGACGGCGAGGAGGTTCGCGGCCTGAGCCTCAACGATGCGGTCGAGAAGATGCGTGGGCTGGTCAACACGCCGATCAAGCTCACCATCCTGCGCCAGGGCGCCGACAAGCCGATCGAACTGACGGTGGTGCGCGATATCATCAAGGTCAAGGCGGTCAAGTTCCGGGTCGAGAACGACATCGGCTACATCAAGATCACCTCCTTCACCGAAAAGACCCATGATGATCTCGAGAGCGCCATCGATACCATCGAGAAGCAGGTGCCGAAGGAAAAGCTCAAGGGCTACGTGCTCGATCTGCGCCTCAATCCGGGCGGGCTGCTCGATCAGGCGGTGAGCGTGTCCGACGCCTTCCTCAACCGTGGCGAGATCGTCTCGACGCGCGGCCGCGATCCGAAGGACGTCACCCGCTTCGATGCGCGGCCGGGCGACGATATCGACGGCAAGCCGCTGGTCGTGCTCGTCAATGGCGGCTCGGCCAGTGCGTCCGAAATCGTCGCCGGCGCGCTGCAGGATCTGCGCCGTGCCACGGTCGTCGGCACGCAGTCGTTCGGCAAGGGTTCGGTGCAGACCATCGTCCCGCTCGGCGAGAACGGCGCGCTGCGCCTGACGACGGCGCTCTATTACACGCCGTCCGGCAAGTCGATCCAGGGCAAGGGCATCACGCCCGACATCAAGGTCGACCAGCCGTTGCCGCCGGACCTGCAGGGCAGGGACCTGACGCGCGGCGAGTCGGACCTCAAGGGCCACATCAAGGGCAGCGAGGAGGGCGATGCCGGTTCAGGTTCGGCAGCCTATGTGCCGCCGGAGCCGAAGGACGATCTGCAGCTCATCTTCGCCCAGCAGTTGCTGCGCGGCGAGAAGACCGATCCGGCGTTCCCGCCGAATCCGGACAAGGCTGTGCTGAACCAGTAGGGGCCGTGCTGAACCAGTAAAAGTCGATCGGCCGGACAACAGGTCTGGCTGCCTGATCGAAGCGATGTAATGCTGCCGGGGCCGCAAGGCCTCGGCAGTTTGATTCGGGGACCGCGGCTGGGGATGCGGCTTGGCTGACATCGGTAGTGACATCGAACGCCCACTCGGGCAGGCCGTCCGGCCGCCGCGCGCGGCCCGCAGGATCAGCGCTGGCGTGCTCGCGGCCACTGTCGTGGTGCTGGCCGTGATCGGCGTCTCCGGGGCGATTGCGCTGCGTGAAAGGCCGTTTCGAAAGCCGGAAGAAGTCGCCGTTTCGACGCCGATGGCGACAGCCGTGGTCGAACCCGCAGCGCCGGTCACTGAACCGGCGCCGAAGGCCGAAGCAGCATCCAAGGCGAGCATACCCAAGACGGGCGGGTCCAAGGCAAGCGGATCCAAGACCGGCGGGCCGCAGATCATCCACATGCAGGCCGAAGCGGGCGACGGTCCACCCGGGGCCATCGTCATCCACGACCCTTCGACGACCGGCCAGAACCTGAGGATCGCGCATATTCCCGACAGGGCGCTGGTCGAGTCCGGCGAAACCGGTCCGTTGCCGGTTCGTGCTGCCGACGGCAGGCGGCCATTCGATGTCTATGCGCGACCGTGGTCCGGTGCGCGCGGTGCGCGCGTGGCGATCGTCATCGGCGGGCTTGCCGTGTCACAGACCGGCACGCAGGCGGCCATCGCCAAGCTGCCGGCCGAAGTGACGCTGGGCTTCGCGCCGCAGGGCAACAGCATCGGCCGCTGGATGCAGGCGGCGCGGCAGAGCGGCCATGAGATCGTCATGCAGGTGCCGCTCGAACCGTTCGATTATCCGAATGTCAATCCCGGCCGCAACACGCTGACGGTCGTGGCGACACCCGACGAGAATTTGGAGAATTTGCGCTGGGCGCTGTCGCGGACGACCAATTACACCGGCGTCATGAACTATATGGGCGCTCGTTTTTCGGCCGATGCGGCGGCGATGGGGCCGCTGATGGCCGAGCTTGGCAGGCGCGGCCTGGCCTATGTCGACGACGGTTCGTCGGCACGCAGCCTGGCGCCCGAACTGGCGTTGAAGAACGGTGTGCCGTTCGCCGCCGGCGACACGTCGATCGACGCCGTGCGCGACCGCGGCGCCATATTGAAGAAGCTGGACGAACTGGAAGCAACCGCGCGGGCGAAAGGCTTTGCCGTCGGCATCGGCTCGGCCTTCGACCTGACGGTCGACACCGTGTCGTCCTGGGTGATCGAGGCCAAGAAGCGCGGCATCGAGATCGTGCCGATTTCGGCGGTGGCGGTGGATCCGGAAAAAGGTTGAGCATGGCGAAGAAAAAACCGGTCGACCCCGAGACGCTGCCCTATCGTCGCTGCGTCGGAGCGATGGTCCTCAACGGAGACGGGCTGGTCTGGGTCGGGCATCGCATTGCCGAGCCGGACAGCGAATTCGCCGGCACGACGCAGCTCTGGCAGATGCCGCAGGGCGGCATCGACAAGGGCGAAGAGCCGCTGCAGGCGGCACAGCGGGAACTCTACGAAGAAACCGGCATGCGCAGCGTCTCGTTGCTGGATGAGGCGCCAAACTGGATATTTTACGACCTGCCGGCCCATCTGGTCGGCATCGCCTTCAAGGGAAAGTATCGTGGCCAGACGCAAAAATGGTTCGCCTTCCGCTTTCACGGCGATTTGAGCGAGATTGAGATCAATCCGCCGCCGGGCGGCCACACCGCCGAGTTCGACAGATGGGCCTGGCGACCAATGGAGGAATTGCCCGACCTGATCGTTCCGTTCAAGCGTCAGGTCTATGAGGATGTGGTTGCGGCATTCCGGCATCTGGTTGCGTAGCTTGGCGCAAGCCGCGCTCGCGCCAACCACGGTTGCCGCGTCGGCGCGGTGGCCTTATTGATGGCCAATCCGCTGCAGACGGGATTGGCATGAACGGCACTTCCAAAAAATCTCTTTCCGAAAGGGCCGCCGTCAAAGCCGCGCCGATCAGCGAAGCGGCGGCCGGCGCCATATTGACCGTCGATCTCAGCGCCATCCGCGAAAATTACCGGCGGCTCAAGGCGCGGTTGGGCGGTGTCGGCTGCGCCGGTGTCGTCAAGGCCGACGGCTACGGGCTCGGCGGGCCGCAGGTGGCCGCGGCGCTGGCGGCCGAAGGCTGCGCTGTTTTTTTTGTCGCGCATTTGGCCGAGGGTGCCTTGCTGCGCCAGGCGCTCGGCGCACGGGCGGCGATCTATGTGCTGAACGGCATTCAGCCGGGCGCCGAAAGCGAAGCCGTCGCAGCGGAGCTGGGCGTGGTCATCAACAGCGCCGGCCAGCTCGCCGCCTGGCGCGTGGCGGCGCAGCGGGCCGGCCGCAAGCTCAGGGCTGCAATCCAGGTCGACAGCGGCATGTCGCGGCTCGGCATGGCGGCAGCCGAGGTGGAGGCCGTCGCTACCGACCCGCAAGCTTTCGACGGTATCGACGTCATCTTCGTGATGAGCCATCTCGCGCGCGCCGACGAGCCCGGACATCCGGCCAACGAGCAGCAGCGGCTGGAATTCGAGCGGCTGCGAAGGATGCTGCCAAAGGCGCCGGCCTCGCTCGCAAATTCCTCCGGCATCTTTCTTGGGCAGTCCTTTCACTACGACCTTGCCCGGCCCGGTGCGGCGCTCTACGGCATCAATCCGACGCCAGCGCAGGAAAATCCGATGCTGCCGGTGGTGCGGCTTCAAGCAAAAATCATCCAGACGCGCAGCCTCGAGAGGGGAGCCGGCGTCGGCTATGGCCATATTTTTCACGTCACCGATTCGCTGATCGCCGCAACGATCTCGCTTGGCTATGCCGACGGCTGGCATCGACGTGCGGCCTCGGCCGCCTGGTTCGAAAATGTGCGCTTGCCGTTCCTGGGCCGTGTGTCGATGGATTCGATCGTCCTCGACATTTCGGCCCTGCCGCCCGGCAGGCTGAAGGCGGGCGACCTCGTCGAACTGATCGGTCCGTCGCAGACGGTCGACCAGGCGGCCGGCCATGCCGGCACCATCGGCTATGAAATCCTGACCAGCCTCGGACACCGCTTTCACCGGCGCTATGTGAATGGATAGCGCGCGGGCTTTTTTTTAGGCATGTGTCGTCGTCCCAAAACCTCCTGCCTACTTTTGGGCGACATGCTTGGGCACTTGGCGGACGCGGTAAAATCCGGCAGACAGAAAGCCACGATGCGCCCGCTGACAAGACATCGTTCTGGAGAGCTATGCGATGAAGATCTTCGTGCTGGGCGGCGGCGTCATCGGGGTCACCACTGCTTATTACCTGGCCGAGGCCGGCCATGAAGTGACGGTGATCGACCGCCAGAAGGGCCCGGCGCTGGAAACCAGCTTTGCCAATGCCGGCGAGATCTCGCCAGGCTACGCCTCGCCCTGGGCCGGTCCCGGCGTCCCGCTGAAGGCGATCAAATGGCTGCTGATGAAGCATGGGCCTCTGGTGGTGCGGCCGACTCTCGATCCACGTATGTGGGTATGGCTGGTCAGGATGCTGCGCAACTGCACGGCCGAGCGCTATGCAGTCAACAAGGCGCGCATGGTGCCTTTGGCCGAATACAGCCGCGACACGCTGAAAGCGCTGCGCGAGGCGACGGGCATCGCCTATGACGAGCGCAGCAAGGGAACGCTGCAGCTTTTTCGCACGCAACAGCAGCTCGACGGCACAGCCGGCGATGTCGAGGTGCTGAAGACATATGGCGTTCCCTACGAGATCCTTGATCCCGACGGCTGCATCGCGGCCGAGCCGGGCTTGGCAGGGATCCGTGAAAAGTTCGTCGGCGGCCTGCGGCTGCCGGGCGACGAGACCGGTGACTGCAAGATGTTCACTGACCGTCTGGCCGAGCTCTGCGCAGCGCGCGGCGTCACCTTCGAATACGACACGTCGATCAGGCGCATCGTGCGCAAGCGCAACCAGATCGCCAACATCAATACGAGCAAGGGATGGAAGGCCGCCGACGCCTATGTGATGGCGATGGGCAGCTATTCGGCCAAATTCATGCGCTATCTGAAACGACCTATCCCGGTCTATCCGGTCAAGGGTTATTCTATCACCGTGCCGATCAAGGATGCTGCCGCAGCACCGGTGTCGACGGTGATGGACGAGACCTACAAGGTGGCGATCACCAGGCTCGGCGATCGCATCCGGGTCGGTGGCACCGCGGAGATTTCCGGCTTCGACCTGACGCTGCATGAATCGCGGCGGCGCACGCTCGAACATTCGCTCGGCGACCTTTTTCCAGGCAGCGGCGACATACGGTCGGCGACCTTCTGGTGCGGGTTGCGGCCGATGACGCCGGACGGGCCGCCGCTGATCGGCCGCACCGAGTTTTCCAACCTCTATCTCAACACCGGCCACGGCACGCTCGGCTGGACCATGGCCTGCGGCTCGGCCAAGGTCCTGGCCGACATCATTTCCAGCCGGGTGCCGGACATCGATGTCCGCGATCTCGGACCGGAGCGATACCAGCGGTAGGATCGGAAGGATTCTTCACGCATTTGAGCTGAGGAACTTGCCGCGTGACTCGGCATCAGGCTCCAGCACACCTCGCCGCGTCAGAGAAAATATCGTCAGACGAACAGGCTTCGCTCCCGTTCCACCGCCCTGGAGATGAAGCTCGCGACGATCTGGACGCGGCGCAGCGGCCTGACCGATTCGTGATAGACCAGCCAGTAGGCGCGGCGGATGGGCGCGACGATGTCGACGGCCACCAGTTCCGGCATCGAGTGGGCGACGAAGGTGTGCAGGATGCCGATGCCGGCACCGGAGCGCACCGCTTCGGCCTGGCCGAGCGCCGAGGAGATGGCGAAGCTCGTGCGCCAGTCGGCGCTGAACTCGGCCGCATAGTCGAGCGAGGGGCTGACGATGAGGTCCGGCACATAGCCGATCAGCGTGTGCCGGCCGAGCTCGGCCGGCGTCTGCGGCAGGCCATGCGCGTCGGCATAGGCGCGGGACGCGAACAGGCCGAGCGTGTAATCGACCAGCTTTCCCGCCACCAGCCTGCCTTCCGTCGGTCGCTCCACGGTGATGGCGATGTCGGCTTCGCGCCTGGACAACGAGAAGGAACGCGGCACCGGCACCAGCTGGATGGTGAGTTCACGGTGAAGCGTCGTCAGCGCGCCGAGGCGTTTGGCCAGGAAGGCGACGCCGAAACCATCAGGCGCGCCGATGCGCACGGTGCCGGAGACGTCGTCACCTTCGCCCGCGACGGTCGCGCGGGCGGCAATCATGTCGCCTTCCATGCGCTCGGCGATGTCGAGGAAACGCTCGCCCGCCGGCGTCAGCTCGCTGCCGGTGGTCAGCCGGCGAAAGAGTTTTGTGCGCAGCGCATCCTCGAGCGCGGCGACGCGGCGCGATACTGTGGCGTGGTTCAGCTCCAGCCGCTTGGCCGCGCCGAGGATCTGGCCGGTACGCGCCACCGCCAGAAAGATGCGGACGTCATCCCAGTTCATGAGGAGGGTCCGGATGACAATCGTCGACGTTGCGTTCCGTGGAACGGGGCGCGAAGGAACTCAATTTCTCAATCCTTGCCGCTAAGGGACCTGCATCCCTATCATTTGCGGCAATTGATGCACAGGCGTCGCTCGCACTCTATTTACCGCACAACGGTTGCGTGTTCGCTCGCGTTGCCATCGGCGGCGCAAAGGCGGACAATGCCGCATCACAAATACAGGGAGAGAGACCATGATCGACTACGGTCATTTCATCGGCGGCAAGCGTGTCGCCGGGACCAGCGGCCGCAAGCAGGACGTCATGCAGCCGATGGACGGCACGGTGCGCGGCACCGTGGCGCTGGCTTCGCAGGCGGAGCTGCGCGCAGCCGTGGAGAACGCCAAGGCGGCGCAGCCCGGCTGGGCGGCGACCAATCCGCAGCGGCGCGTGCGCGTCCTGATGAAATTCCTCGAACTGGTCGCCCGGGAATACGATGCGCTGGCCGACATTCTGGCGCGCGAGCACGGCAAGACCATCGCTGACGCCAAGGGCGACATCCAGCGCGGCCTGGAAGTGGTCGAGGTCTGCATCGGCGCGCCGCACATGATGAAGGGCGAGTTCACCGACGGCGCCGGCCCCGGTATCGACGTCTATTCGATGCGCCAGCCGCTCGGGGTCGTTGCCGGCATCACGCCGTTCAATTTTCCGGCGATGATCCCGTTGTGGAAGATCGCGCCTGCTATCGCTTGCGGCAACGCCTTCATCCTGAAGCCTTCGGAGCGCGACCCGGGCGTGCCGATGCGCATCGCCGAGCTGTTCATCGAGGCCGGCCTGCCAGCGGGCATTCTCAACGTCGTCAACGGCGACAAGGAGGCGGTCGACGCCATCCTCGATGATCCCGATATCAAGGCCATCGGCTTCGTCGGCTCGACGCCGATCGCCCAGTACATCTATTCGCGCGGCTGCGCGGCCGGCAAGCGCGTGCAGTGCTTCGGCGGCGCCAAGAACCACATGATCATCATGCCCGACGCCGACATGGACCAGACCGTCGACGCGCTGATCGGCGCCGGCTACGGCTCTGCCGGCGAGCGCTGCATGGCGATCTCGGTGGCTGTCCCGGTCGGCAACGATACCGCCAATCGGCTGATGGAAAAGCTGGTGCCGCGCGTCGAAAGCCTGAAGGTCGGCCCTTCGACGGATTCGTCCGCCGATTTCGGCCCGCTGGTGACGGCGCAGGCGCTGGAACGGGTCAAGGGCTATGTCGACATCGGCGTCAGGGAAGGCGCCAAGCTGGTCGTCGACGGGCGCGGCTTTTCCATGCAGGGCTATGAGAACGGCTACTATATGGGCGGCTGCCTGTTCGACAACGTGACCGCCGATATGCGCATCTACAAGGAAGAGATTTTTGGGCCGGTGCTCTCGGTAATGCGTGCGCCGACCTACGAGAACGCAATCAAGCTCGCCAACGATCACGAAATGGGCAACGGCGTCGCCATCTTCACCCGCGACGGCGATGCCGCCCGCGATTTCGCCTCGAGGGTCCAGGTCGGCATGGTCGGTATCAACGTGCCGATCCCGGTGCCGATCGCCTACTATACGTTCGGCGGCTGGAAAGCGTCTTCCTTCGGTGACCTCAACCAGCACGGACCGGACGCATTCCGGTTCTACACCAAGACCAAGACGGTGACTTCGCGCTGGCCGTCCGGCGTGAAGGACGGCGCCGAATTCGTCATCCCGACGATGAATTAGCCGGACGGTTGCTTGTCCTGTGCGTCCTCGCCTTCGGCTGCGGGCGCGCGGGCAGGCGTGAAGGACGACGCCGAATTCGACATCCCGACGATGAATTAGCCGGACGGTTGCTTGTCCTGCGCGTCCTCGCCTTCGGCTGCGGGCGCGCGGGCAGGCGTGAAGGACGGGGCCGAGTTCGTCATCCCGACGATGAATTAGCCAGTCGACAAACAGCTCCAGATTTAATGATTGAAGACGAAGAAGGCCCGGCCAGAAACCGGGCCTTTTTGCTGACCGGTCGCGGCGGCGTGTATGCCTGAACGCTAATGTGATGGAACCAGGCGGACAGCAGAAGCCTTAACTTGCAATCCTGCCGCAAAGGAGACGCGGCAGATCGACCAACGGCGCTGGCGACAGCTTCGGGGGCTACGGCCGGCGCAAGGAGGTGTGAGATGACACGTCTCATGGTGTCGCTACTTGGCGCCGCGGCTGCCGCGTTTTCCGCGGCCCCGGCAACAGCGGCCGAACAATGCGCGCTACGAGCCGACATGATCAAGGCGCTCGGCGAGAAGTTCCGGGAAAATCCAACCGCGATCGGCGTCGTCAATCCGAATGTGATTGTTGAAGTCTTCGTTTCCGATCAGGGCACCTGGACCATCCTCGCCAGCGACACACGCGGTCAAAGCTGCGTGGTTTCGGTGGGTGAAGGCTGGGAGAGCGCGGTGAAGACAGCGGCGCTGCCAGGGACCTGAGCCGCCTAGCGGGTGGCAGCCGCCTTAGCATAGCCGCGCAGGCCGCGGTTCTCGGTGACGACCATGAAACGGATCCACAGGCGCCCCAGCGGGCGCCTGCTTGCGCTTTTTTGTTGCCGACACCATATGGAACATAGTGGGAACATTTGGAATCGTCCCGCTGATGACAGACCGGAACACGGAAAGGAACGACGCGATGGTGATGACGTCGGGACCGGCCTGGATCGTTCCGGCAAAATGAGGGCTCTTCCTTTGCCGGACGTGATGGCAAAGGAGATGCCCTATGGCGCGCAAATCGCTGTTGGTTGGATTGAAAACCCTGATTCTTGCTGGCGCATTGGCGGTGGGTACGAACGCCGCAAGCGCCCAATATCACTACTGCGTTGAACATCGCGATCTCGTCGCCCACCTGAGCGAGCAGTTCCAGGAAAGACAGTTTGCTTTCGGGCTGATCGGTCAGATGGCGATTATGGAAGTCTATGTCGCCGACAGCGGAAGCTGGACGATCATCGTCACCGACGTCGCCGGCAGAAGCTGCATCGTCGCGGCCGGCGAACATTGGGAAAACGTGGTGATCCCGACCGACCAGGACGCATGACGAATTGAGCGATGCTCAGCGCCTGTGGGCGGAACTCAAAGAGCCTGCCGAAGCTTGCTGCCGAACTCTAGCGCGTAGCGGCCGCCGCGGCATGGCCGCGCAGCAGCGCCATCAGGCGCTTGGCATCCTTGGCGGCGGCGTCTTCGTCGCCGTCGAGGATCGAGCGGATCAGGGCGACGTGGTGCTCGGCCGATTCGGCAAGCCCGGTATCGGCCTTGTAGCGGAACCAGAAGCGGCGGCTGTGGGTCTGCAAGGGAGCCGCCAGCCGCGCGGCGAAGGGGTTGTCGGCCGCCAGCGCCAGCGCCTCGTCGAGCGCCTTGTCGGCCTGAATGAAGGCCAGCACATTGCCCGATATCACCGCCCTCTGCATGGCCAGTGCCGCGTCGTGAAACAGGTCGGCGGCCTCGCGGGTGACGAAGCGGGCGGCCGAGCGGGCAAGAACCACCTCGACGCCACGTCGTGCATCGAGAACGCGCAACCAGTCGCCGGGATGCAGCGGGGCAATGGCGATGCCGGCACGCGGCCGGACATCCAGCAGTCCCTCCCACGCCAGCCGCTGGATCGCCTCGCGCACCGGCGTGCGGCCGAGCCCCAGCCTGTCGATCAGCGCGCCTTCGGTGATGAAGCTTGCTGGCGCCAGTTCGAGCGTCACGATCATGTGCTCGAGCACGCGGTAGGCTTTCGCCGCCACGGGCTCGAATGCCGGGCTTGTTTCATTGAATATCAAAGGCGGGCTCCTGATATATTTTTGGTATATCATAGCGAAATCCGTGTTGACAGTCCGTTTCTTAATAAATATACGACTGATATATCAGATGGAGCGACCGCTATGTGGACCGGAGTTTTCCCCGCCGTCACGACCAAATTCACTGAGGACGACAGCCTCGACCACGCCGAGATGGAGCGCTGCTTTGCGCTGCAGATGGAGGCCGGCTGCGACGGCATCATTGTCTGCGGCTCGCTCGGCGAGGGGCCGATGCTCTCGCATGACGAGAAGATCGACGTGCTGAAGACCGCGCAGAAGATCGCCGGCAACAAGCCGGTTCTGCTGACTGTCAACGAAGCCGGCACCCGCGAGGCGGTGGCGATCGCGCGCCGCGCCGCCAGAGAGGGCGCAAACGGGCTGATGGTGGTGCCGAGCCCGATCTACCACACCAATGCGGAGGAGACGGTCGCCGCGTTGCGCGCCGTCGCCGAGGCCGGCGACCTGCCGGTGATGATCTATTCCAACCGGCTTGCCTATCGCGTCGACGTCACCGTCGATCAGATGGAGGAACTGGCGAAGGACAAGCGCTTCGTCGCCATCAAGGAATCCTCCGACGACATCCGCCGTTCGACCGAAATCATCAACCGCTTCGGCGACCGCTACGATTTGTTCACCGGCGTCGACAATCTGGCGTTCGAGGCGCTGTCGGTCGGCGCCATCGGCTGGGTGGCCGGGCTGGTCACCGCGTTTCCGCGCGAGACGGTCGCGATCTACCAGTTGATGAAGCAGGGCCGCCGCGAGGAGGCGCTGACAATCTACCGCTGGTTCCGGCCGCTGCTCGACCTCGACGTGTCGACCTATCTGGTGCAGAACATCAAGCTCGCCGAAGTCCTGGCGGTGAACACCAACGACCGCGTGCGCATGCCGCGCCAGCCGCTGTCGGGCGAGCGCCGCAAGATGGTCGAGAAGATCGTCCGGGATGCGCTGGCGGCGCGGCCGGAGCTGCCGAGGTTTTGAGGAAGGTTTTATGCCGTCTCGGATCCGTCTCAAACGCGTCGAAAGCGATGGAGATTGGGCGGCATATCACCGTATTCGTAAGCGGGTTCTTTGGGAGAACCGGGGCTTGGATGGATATGACGAACAGCATCCCGACGACCGTCTTACGAGCAATCACCCACTGCTCCTCATGCACGATGGCAAGCCGGTAGGCACTGCCAGACTAGACGTTGCTGGTCCGCGCCTCGGCGTTGTCAGGCTTGTTGCCATCGAACCGAATCTGCAGCGGCGTGGCCTAGGCCGGATTCTCATGCAGGAAGTCGAGAGCTATGCCCGCCATGTTGGTTTGGAGCGGCTTGAAGTCAATGCCGCTAAGGAGGCAGAGGGGTTCTATCAAAGCCTCGGCTGGGTGGCCGTTCGGTCCGACGGAAAAACCCATTGATGACAAAGTCCCTCAGTCCTGGAGAAATCCAATAGTGGCGGCGCCAAACCAGACGGTCGACATCGCCATTATCGGCGGCGGCATCATCGGCATCTGTGTCGCCGCCTATCTGGCCGAGGCGGGGCGAAACGTCACGATCTTCGATCGGACGGGGATCTGCGAGGAAACGAGTTCCGGCAATGCCGCCGCCCTGGCGTTTTCCGATGTGCTGCCGCTGGCCCACAAGGGCATGATCAGGCATCTGCCGAAATGGCTTGCCGATCCGCTCGGCCCGCTCAGCATCCCGCCCACCTACCTGCCGAAGTTGCTGCCCTGGCTTATTCGCTTCTGGCGCGCCGGACGAAGCGACCGCTACGCGGCCAGCCTCGCGGCGCAGACCGGGATGATGCGGCTCGCCGGGGCCGAATGGGCCGGGCTGATGGCGCGCTCAGGCACCGAAAATATGCTGCGCGAGGACGGCTCGCTCGAACTTTACGAGAGCGAGGCCGAATACAAGGCGTCGCTGCCCGGCTGGGCGGCGAGGCAACGCTTCGGCATCGGCTTCAGCCAAGTCGAGGGCGATGCGCTCGCCGCCTTGCAGCCGGGCCTGTCGCCGCGGTTCGTCAAGGGCACTTTCGTGCCGGGATGGAAGACCGTTACGGATCCGAAATTATTGGGCAAAGCGATCTGGGCCTATGCCGAAACCAAGGGCGCGCGTTTCGAAAAGGCTCGGATCGACCACGTCGGGGCGGGACAGGACGGCGCGACATTGACGCTCGCCGACGGCACGGTGCGGCAGGCAAGATGCCTCGTCATCGCCGCCGGCGCCTGGTCGCATCTCCTGGCGAAACATATCGGCGACCGCATCCCGCTCGAGACCGAGCGCGGCTACAACACGACGCTGCCGAAGACCGCCTTCGACGTGAAGCGGCAACTGATCTTCTCCGGCCACGGCTTCGTCGTCACGCCGCTTGAAACCGGCGTGCGCGTCGGCGGCGCGGTCGAGCTCGGCGGCATTGAGCGGCCGCCCAACTACGCCCGCTCGAAAGCGCTGCTCGACAAGGCACAGAAATTCCTGCCGGGGCTTGACCCGGCCGGCGGCCGTGAATGGATGGGATTGCGGCCATCGCTGCCGGATTCGCTGCCGGTGATCGGTGGCGCCAGGCGGGCCGGCACGATAGTCTATGCCTTCGGCCACGGCCATCTCGGCCTCACCCAGGCGGCTGCCACCGGACGCCTGGTTCGCGATCTCATTCTCGGCCAAAATCCGGTGTTTGATCTGTCTCCGTTTTCTCCGAACCGCTTCTGACGGGATCTAGAAATGGCGCGCCACTCCTTCTTCTGCATCGACGGTCACACCTGCGGCAATCCGGTGCGGCTGGTCGCCGGGGGCGGACCGCTGCTCAACGGCGCGACGATGATGGAGCGGCGCGCGCATTTCCTGGCCGAATATGACTGGATCCGAACAGGGCTGATGTTCGAGCCGCGCGGCCATGACGTGATGTCCGGCTCGATCCTCTATCCGCCGACGCGGCCCGATTGCGATATCGCCATCCTGTTCATCGAAACCTCGGGCTGCCTGCCAATGTGCGGTCACGGCACCATCGGCACGGTGACGATGGCCATCGAGCACGGGCTGGTCAAGCCGAAGACACCGGGCTCGCTCAGGCTGGACACGCCGGCCGGCCTGGTCACCGCCGAGTACCGGCAGGTCGGCGAATATGTCGAGGAGGTGCGCATCACCAACGTGCCGTCCTTCCTCCATGCCGAGGGTCTGACTGTCGAATGTCCGCAGCTCGGCGAGATCAGCGTCGATGTCGCCTATGGCGGCAATTTCTACGCCATCGTCGAGCCGCAGAAGACCTATCGCGACATGGCCGACCACTCTGCCGGCGACCTCATCGCCTGGAGCCCGATGGTGCGGCAGCGGCTCAACGAAAAATACGCCTTCGTGCATCCCGAGAATCCCGGCATCGGCCGGCTGTCGCACATACTGTGGACGGGTGCGCCGACCGACAGCCAGGCGGATGCGCGCAACGCCGTCTTCTACGGTGACAAGGCGATCGACCGCTCGCCTTGCGGCACCGGCACCTCGGCGCGGATGGCGCAGCTTCACGCCAAGGGCAAGCTTGGGACCGGCGACGAATTCGTCCACGAATCGATCATCGGCTCGCTGTTCAAGGGCAGGGTCGAGAAGGAAGTCACGGTGGCGGGCAAGCCGGCGATCATCCCCTCGATCGGCGGCTGGGCGCGCATGACCGGATTGAACACGATCTTCATCGACGATCGCGATCCGTTCGCGCACGGATTCGTCGTCAAATAGAGAGAATCCTGACGCAGGGGAATCGAACAGAATGCAAGGATCGATTGCCCAGACGGCGCAACGATCCCGCTCATCAACTTATTTTTACGGCGATTCCTTCGAAGCATCGTGCATTTTGACGACGAATCGCCAAAGACATTGCGTTAGGCCAATGATAGGGTCGGCGATAGTCCAGAGGCCGGGAAGGGAAGAACGGGCAATCCGATTGCGTGCTTCAAAATCACGCATGCCGACTAAAGAATGACGTTGCAATCCGGGCTCGAAACTTTACGACTAGGGGAAATACGAAAAGGAATGCGTCTGCATGGGCGACATTCCAGGGGAGCCACGACAGCATGCAGTATTTTGTCCAGCAGCTTATCAACGGGCTGACGCTGGGATCGATCTATGGACTGATCGCGATCGGCTACACGATGGTCTACGGCATCATCGGCATGATCAATTTCGCCCATGGCGACATCTTCATGGTCGGCGCCTTCGCCGCCCTCATCGTTTTCCTCATCCTCGGCGCGATGTTCTATTCGGTGCCGGTGGTGATCGCGCTGCTGGTCATGATGATCGTCGCGATGCTGTTGACCAGCCTGTACAACTGGACGATCGAAAAGGTGGCCTACCGGCCGTTGCGCGGGTCGTTCCGGCTGGCGCCGCTGATCACCGCGATCGGCATGTCGATCGCGCTGTCAAACTTCGTCCAGGTGACGCAGGGGCCGCGCAATAAGCCGATCCCGCCGATGGTGTCCAAGGTCTATAATATCGAGGGCGTCAGCGTGTCGCTGAAGCAAATCGTCATCGTCATCGTCACCGCGCTGCTGCTGGCGCTGTTCTGGTACCTGGTCAACAAGACCTCGCTGGGTCGAGCCCAAAGGGCTTGCGAGCAGGATCGCAAGATGGCGGCGTTGCTCGGCATCGACGTCGACCGCACCATCTCGATCACCTTCGTCATGGGTGCGGCCCTTGCCGCCGTCGCCGGCACGCTGTTCCTGATGTATTATGGCGTCATCGCCTTCTCCGACGGTTTCACGCCCGGCGTGAAGGCGTTCACCGCGGCCGTGCTCGGCGGCATCGGCTCGTTGCCCGGCGCCGTGCTCGGCGGGCTTATGATCGGCTTCATCGAAAGCATGTGGTCGGCTTATTTCTCGATCGACTACAAGGACGTCGCGGCCTTCTCCATCCTGGCGATCGTGCTGATCTTCCTGCCTTCCGGCATTCTCGGCCGGCCAGAAGTCGAAAAGGTCTGAGTTCATGGCGGTCACCACGTCTCCGGAGCGCGACATCGTCGCCACTCCCATGCAGCGCGCTACCCGCGAAGCGCTTTATGCCGGCGCCATCGCGCTCGGCCTGTTCGTGCTGTTCATCGGCCTGAGGACCGATCAGAACATCTCCAACGAGCTGATCCTTGTACAGCGCTGGTGGCTTCTTGCAGTCGTGGTCGTGCTGACCATGGCTGGCCGTTTTCTCTATGTCGCCTACGGACAGCCTTTCCTGGCAAATCAGAAGATCGTCGACGTCGCCACCGGCCTGCTACCGCAGAGCATGGCGGCGCGGTTCTTCCGCTTGCCGTATTTCATCGCTGCCATCGTCACAGTGGCCGTGCTGGTTTTCCTTGCCGGCTCCCTTGACGGATTGCTGGGCCCCGGCCTGGCCGGTTATGCACGGTTCCTGAGAGCGCTGGCGACCATCTACGCCCTCGCCTCGGTGATGTTTTATTTCCGAACCTTCATCCATGCCCATTTCTCGGCATTGGGCATAACCGCACTGGCGCTCTACCCAATCATCGTTGTGCTGGTGCTTGCTGTGTATGGAGGATCGGTGGCCGCCGGGTTCCAGGGTTCTCTGAAATGGGTCGACAATTACGGCATTCAGATCCTGATCTATGTCATGCTGGCCTGGGGGCTGAACATCGTCGTTGGCCTCGCCGGCCTGCTCGACCTTGGTTATGTCGCCTTCTATGCCGTCGGCGCCTATGCCTATGCGCTGCTCGGCACGCAATACGGCCTGTCGTTCTGGATCCTGCTGCCTGCCGCCGGCGCCATGGCCGCCTTCTGGGGGGTGCTGCTCGGCTTTCCGGTGCTGCGCCTGCGCGGCGACTATCTGGCGATCGTGACGCTGGCCTTCGGCGAGATCATCCGTCTCGTGCTGATCAATTGGCGTGAGGTTACCAACGGCTCGGCCGGTATCTCCGGCATTCCCAAGGTCACGTTTTTCGGACTGATGTCGTTCAACGTCTCGGATCCGAACTACATCGCCAAGGTCTTGGACATCGCCACGTCGAGCGCCTATTACAAAATCTTCCTCTACTACCTGATCCTCGGGCTCTGCCTGCTCACCGCCTTCGTCACCATAAGGCTCAGGCGCATGCCCGTCGGCCGCGCCTGGGAAGCGCTGCGCGAGGACGAGATCGCCTGCCGCTCGCTCGGCATCAACACCACCACCACCAAGCTCACCGCCTTTGCCACCGGCGCCATGTTCGGCGGCTTCGCCGGCTCGTTCTTCGCCGCGCGGCAAGGTTTCGTCAGCCCCGAATCCTTCATCTTCCTGGAATCGGCCATCATCCTCGCCATCGTCGTGCTCGGCGGGATGGGTTCGCTGGTTGGCATCGCCGTCGCCGCCATGGTGATGATCGGTGGCACCGAGGTGCTGCGCGAACTCGATTTCCTGAAGCAGGTCTTCGGTCCCGACTTCACGCCGGAACTCTACCGCATGCTGCTGTTCGGCATGGCCATGGTCATCGTCATGCTGTGGAAGCCGCGCGGCTTCGTCGGCAGTCGTGAACCGACAGCCTTTCTCAAGGAGAGCAGGGCTGTATCCGGCTCCTTCACCAAGGAGGGCCACGGCTGATGAGCGATGCGAGCCCATCCGTGAACGATGCCATCCTGCAGGTCGAACATCTGTCGATGAAGTTCGGCGGTCTGGTCGCCATCGGCGACCTGTCCTTCCAGGCCAGGCGCGGCGAGATCACCGCGCTGATCGGGCCGAACGGCGCCGGCAAGACCACCGTGTTCAACTGCATCACCGGCTTCTACAAGCCGTCTGAGGGCATGCTCACACTCAACCGGCGCGACGGCTCGAGCTATCTGCTCGAACGGCTGCCGAACCATGAGATTCCGGCGCGAGCCAAGGTGGCGCGCACCTTCCAGAATATCCGCCTGTTTTCCGGCATGACGCTGCTGGAGAACCTGCTGGTGGCGCAGCACAACAAGCTGATGAAGGCGTCCGGCTACACTGTCCTCGGCCTGTTTGGCTTCAGCGGCTACCGGACGGCGTCGGCCGAGTCGATCGATCTCGCCAAGCACTGGCTGGAAAAGGCCGACCTCGTCGATCGAGCCGACGATCCGGCCGGCGACTTGCCCTACGGCGCGCAGCGGCGCCTGGAGATCGCGCGGGCCATGTGCACGGGTCCGGAACTGCTCTGCCTCGACGAACCGGCGGCCGGGCTCAATCCGAAGGAATCAATGGCGCTCAACGCGCTCCTTATGGACATCAAGGACAACACCGGCACCTCCATCCTGCTGATCGAGCACGACATGGCGGTGGTCATGCAGATTTCCGACCACGTCGTGGTGCTCGAATATGGGCGCAAGATCTCGGACGGCAGTCCGCATGCGGTGCGCACCGACCCGCGTGTCATCGCCGCCTATCTCGGCGTCGAAGACGAGGATGTCGAGACGGTGCTGATCGAGGTCGGTGACGAAGACGTCATCGAGCAACTCGACACCGGCCCGGATTCGACGCACGGTCCGGGCTCGTCGTCCTCGTATTTCGCCGGACCGGTGACCGAAACGGTCGGACACCGTGAGGGCGAACGCGTCACGGTGTCGAAGGGCGCGTCGAAAGCCGGGCAGGTCGATGCAAGGTCGGGCGCGGCGGCAAAGCCCGCATCGCCGGCCGAAGCCAAACCGACGGAGGAACCTTCCGCCGCGAAATCCCCCGCGGCAAAGCCCAAGACACCGGGCGACTCCAACCGGGGCGGAGGGAATGAATGATGGCCGGCACAACGCTGCTCGACATCAAGGGCGTCCAGACCTACTACGGCAACATCAGGGCGCTGAACGGCGTCGATGTCACCGTCAAGCAGGGCGAGATCGTGGCGCTGATCGGCGCCAATGGCGCCGGCAAGTCGACGCTGATGATGACCATTTTTGGTGCACCACGGGCGCGGGCGGGCACCATCACCTTCGCCGGCACCGACATCACCCAGTTGCCGACCCATGAGATCGCGCGCATGCGCATCGCCCAGTCTCCGGAGGGCCGGCGCATCTTCCCGCGCATGACGGTGATGGAAAACCTGCAGATGGGCGCCAGCCTCGACGACCTCAAGCACTACGACGAGGACGTCGAGAAGGTGTTCACGCTGTTTCCACGCCTGAAGGAACGCATTGCCCAGCGCGGCGGCACGCTGTCGGGCGGCGAGCAGCAGATGCTTTCGATCGGACGTGCGCTGATGGCGCGGCCGAAACTGCTCTTGCTCGACGAGCCGTCGCTGGGCCTGGCGCCGCTGATCGTCAAGCAGATCTTCGACGCCATCCGAGAGTTGAACCGCACGCAGGGGCTGACCGTGTTCCTGGTCGAGCAGAACGCCTTCGGCGCGCTGAAGCTCGCCACGCGCGGCTATGTCATGGTCAACGGCAACGTGACGATGAGCGGCACCGGCAAGGAGCTGCTCGCCGATCCGGACGTGCGCGCCGCCTATCTCGAAGGCGGCCATCACTGAGTTCAGGAGTCTTCATTATGCAGGGCATTCTCTATGAGGAACCCTCGGTCTGGCAGTTCTTCTTCGTCACCTGCCTGCTTGGCGGCTGGGCGGCGTGGATGACGGGCAAGGCCTGCGCCCAGACATGGCGCAGCGTCGTCCAATTGTTCGCCTATTTGCTCGGCCTCGGTATAGCCGTAAGGTTCATCCATCACGCGCTGTTCGGCGGCACGATGTTTTCGCTGCACTACTACATCGTCGACACCATCGTCCTGATGATATTGGGCTTCATCGGCTATCAATACACGCGCACCAACCAGATGGTGACACAGTATAGCTGGCTCTACGAAAGAGCATCGCTTTTGAGTTGGAAACCAAAAGGTTGACGTTCATCATTAACGCCTTTTCGCGGATGAATCGGCGTGACAAGTGCCTGAAAATCGGCAAAGTACGCTTTCTGCGAGTAAAGGTGGGCATCGCATGAAAGCATCATCCACGCCCACTCTGTAAATGGGAGCGTTTTACATGAGAAAATCACTTTTGTCCGCCGTCGCCCTGACCGCGCTCGTCGCGTTCAGCGGAAGCGCGTGGGCTGACGTCCTGATCGGCGTTGCCGGTCCGATCACCGGCCCGAATGCCGCCTTCGGCGCGCAGTTGCAGAAGGGCGCCGAACAGGCTGTCGCCGACATCAATGCGGCCGGCGGCATCAACGGCGAGCAGGTCAAGCTCACGGTCGGTGACGACGTCTCCGATCCGAAGCAGGGCATTTCGGTCGCCAACAAGTTCGTCGGCGACGGCGTCAAGTTCGTGGTCGGCCACTTCAACTCGGGCGTTTCGATCCCGGCATCGGAAGTCTACGCGGAGAACGGTATCCTCGAGATCACGCCGGCCGCGACCAACCCGCAGTTCACCGAGCGCGGCCTGTGGAACACGTTCCGTACCTGCGGACGCGACGACCAGCAGGGCAGCATCGCCGGCGCCTATCTCGCGGAGAACTTCAAGGATGCCAAGATCGCGGTCGTCCACGACAAGACGACCTATGGTCAGGGCCTTGCCGACGAGACCAAGAAGGCGATGAACGCTGCCGGCGTGACGGAAGTCATGTATGAAGGCGTCAATATCGGCGACAAGGACTTCTCGGCGTTGATCGCCAAGATGAAACAAGCCGGCGTTTCCATCATCTATTGGGGTGGTCTGCACACCGAAGCCGGACTGATCATCCGCCAGGTGGCTGACCAGGGCCTCAAGGCCACGCTGGTTTCCGGCGACGGCATCGTGTCGAACGAACTGGCCTCAATCGCCGGTGACGCGGTCGAGGGCACGCTGAACACGTTCGGCCCGGATCCGCGTCTGATCCCGGAGAACAAGGAACTGGTCGAGAAGTTCCGTGCGCAGGGCTTCGAGCCGGAGGCCTACACGCTTTATTCCTACGCCGCCATGCAGGCGATCGTGGGAGCCGCCACAGCCGCCAAGTCGAACGATCCGATGGAAGTTGCCAAGGCTCTCAAGGCCAATGGCCCGTTCAAGACCGTGCTGGGCGATCTTTCCTACGACGAGAAGGGCGATCCGACACTGCCTGGTTACGTCATGTACGAATGGAAGAAGGGCGACGACGGCAAATACACCTACGTCCAGAAGATGTAAGCCTGCCGACGACGACAATTTCGGAATGCCCGGCGCCTCGCGCCGGGCATTTTTATGTGTGCCGTTTTACCTTCCTCGGGGCACCTTTGCGCATTCGAGGGAAGGCGCGGCGCTCTACCCAATGAGCGGATTTAAATCGGTTTAATGGCCGTCGCCCGATTTTGTTTGCGCTGCAGCATTTTCGCGTTAATCATGGCGCAGTTCCCCTTCCGTCAGCGTCCGGAGCCTTGTCCTTGGCAATCACGAAGATCCTTGTCGCCAACCGGTCCGAAATCGCCATCCGCGTCTTCCGCGCGGCCAACGAGCTCGGCCTCAAAACCGTGGCGATCTGGGCCGAGGAGGACAAATACTCGCTGCACCGCTTCAAGGCGGATGAAAGCTATCAGGTCGGGCGCGGGCCGCATCTGAACAGGGATATGGGACCGATCGAAAGCTATCTGTCGATCGAGGAAGTGATCCGCGTCGCCAGGCTTTCGGGCGCCGATGCCATCCATCCGGGCTATGGGCTGTTGTCGGAAAGCCCTGAATTCGCCGAAGCCTGCGCCAAGGCCGGCATTATTTTCATCGGACCCAAGCCGGATACGATGCGCAGGCTCGGCAACAAGGTCGCCGCACGCAACCTGGCGATCGAGGTCGGCGTGCCGGTAATCCCCGCCACCGATCCCTTGCCGGACGACATCGGGACGGTGAAGGCGCTCGCCAGGACGATCGGCTATCCGGTGATGCTGAAGGCGTCGTGGGGCGGCGGCGGCCGCGGCATGCGCGCCGTCCGCTCGGAAGTCGATCTCGCCCGCGAGGTGACGGAGGGCAAGCGCGAAGCGAAAGCCGCCTTCGGCAAGGACGAGGTCTATCTCGAAAAGCTGATCGAGCGCGCCCGCCATGTCGAGGTCCAGGTGCTGGGCGACACACACGGCAATGCCGTGCACCTGTTCGAGCGCGATTGCTCGATCCAGCGCCGCAACCAGAAGGTGGTCGAGCGCGCGCCGGCGCCGTATCTCGAAATGTCGCAGCGCGAAGAGCTTTGCGGCTACGCGCTGAAGATCGCGCGCGAGACGAGCTATGTCGGCGCCGGCACGGTCGAGTTCCTGCAGGATGCCGACACCGGCACATTCTACTTCATCGAAGTCAATCCGCGCATCCAGGTCGAGCACACCGTCACCGAGCAGGTGACCGGCATCGACATCGTCAAGGCGCAGATTCATATCCTCGATGGCTTTGCCATCGGCACGGCGGAATCGGGCGTGCCGGCGCAGAAGGATATCAGGCTCAACGGCCACGCGCTGCAGTGCCGCATCACCACGGAAGATCCCGAGCATAATTTCATCCCCGACTATGGCCGCATCACCGCCTATCGCGGCGCCACCGGTTTCGGCATCCGCCTCGATGGCGGCACCGCCTATTCCGGCGCGGTCATCACCCGCTTTTACGATCCGCTGCTGGAGAAGGTGACGGCCTGGGCGCCGACGCCGGCCGAGACCATCGCCCGCATGAACCGGGCGCTGCGCGAGTTCCGTATTCGCGGGGTGGCGACCAACCTCACCTTCCTCGAGGCGATCATCAATCACCCAAGTTTCGCCGAAAATTCCTATACGACCAAGTTCATCGATACGACACCGGAACTGTTCGCGAGCGTGAAGCGGCAGGATCGCGCGACCAAGCTGCTCAACTACCTGGCCGATGTCAGCGTCAACGGCCATCCCGAAACCCGTGGCCGGCCGCAGCCTAAGGCCGATGCGGCGGCACCCATGGTGCCCTACCTCAACGGCAACGTGCCCGATGGCAGCAAGCAGAAGCTCGACGCGCTTGGGCCGGAGAAATTCGCGGCCTGGATGCGCGCATGCAAAGAAGTGCTGGTCACCGACACGACGATGCGCGACGGACACCAATCCCTGCTCGCGACGCGCGTGCGCACCTATGACATCGCCGGCATTGCCGGCACCTATGCACGCGCGCTGCCGCAGCTTTTGTCGCTCGAATGCTGGGGCGGGGCGACCTTCGACGTCGCCATGCGCTTTCTCACCGAGGACCCGTGGGAGCGGCTGTCGCTGGTGCGCGAGGCAGCGCCCAATCTGTTGCTGCAGATGCTTTTGCGCGGCGCCAACGGCGTCGGCTACACCAATTATCCCGACAATGTCGTCCAGCATTTCGTTAAACAGGCAGCAAGCGGCGGCGTCGACCTGTTCCGCGTCTTCGACTGTTTGAACTGGGTCGACAACATGCGCGTCGCCATGGACGCGGTCGGCGCCGAAGGCAAGCTGATCGAAGCAGCGATCTGCTACACCGGCGACATACTCGACCCGGCCCGAGCCAAGTACGACCTCAAATACTACGTCGCGCTGGCCAGGGAGTTGCAGGCGGCCGGCGCCCATATCGTCGCGGTCAAGGACATGGCCGGGCTCTTGAAGCCGAATGCCGCCCGCGCACTGTTCAAGGCGCTGCGCGAGGCGACCGACCTGCCGATCCACTTTCACACGCACGACACGTCAGGCCTGTCGGCGGCGACGGTGCTGGCGGCGGTGGACAGCGGTGTCGACGCCATCGACGCGGCGATGGATGCCCTGTCCGGCAACACCTCGCAGCCTTGCCTGGGCTCGGTCGTCGAGGCGCTGAAGGGCACTGAGCGGGATCCGGGCCTCGACCCGCAATGGATCAGGAACATCTCGTTCTACTGGGAGGCGGTGCGCAACCAGTATGCTGCCTTCGAAAGCGACCTGAAGGGGCCGGCCTCGGAAGTCTACCTGCACGAAATGCCGGGTGGGCAGTTCACCAACCTCAAGGAGCAGGCGCGCTCACTCGGGCTGGAGACGCGCTGGCACGAAGTGGCGCAGACCTATCACGACGTCAATCTGATGTTCGGTGACATCGTCAAGGTGACGCCGTCGTCCAAGGTTGTCGGCGACATGGCGCTGATGATGGTGAGCCAGGACCTGACGGTTGCCGATGTCGAAAATCCGGCCAGGGATATCGCCTTCCCCGACTCGGTCGTGTCGATGCTGCGCGGCGACCTCGGCCAGTCGCCCGGCGGTTGGCCGGAGGCACTGCAGAAGAAGGTGCTGAAAGGCGACAAACCGATCGCCGTGCGGCCCGGTTCGCTGCTGAAAGCTGCCAAGCTCAAGGCCAGCCGCAAGGAGATCGAAGACAAGCTCGAACGCAAGCTCAGCGAGTTCGAATTCGCCTCGTGGCTGATGTACCCGAAGGTCTTCTCCGACTTTACCGCAGCGCAGGAAACTTATGGGCCGGTCAGCGTGCTGCCGACGCCGACCTATTTCTACGGCATGAAGCCGGAGGACGAGATCTTTGTCGACATCGAGAAGGGCAAGACGCTGGTGGTGCGCTGCCTGGCCATCGGCGATGTCGACGAGAAGGGCATGGTCACCGTGTTCTTCGAGCTCAACGGCCAGCCGCGCCGGGTCAAAGTGCCGGATCGGGCGCACGGCGCTTCCGCCGCCAAGGCGCGGCGCAAGGCCGAGCCCGGCAACGAGGCGCATGTCGGCGCACCGATGCCGGGCGTCGTCTCGGCGCTCGCCGTTGCCGCCGGCCAGGCGGTCAAGGCCGGCGACGTGCTTTTGTCCATCGAGGCGATGAAGATGGAGACGGCATTGCATGCCGAGCGTGATGGGGTTGTCGCCGAAGTGCTGGTCAAGACCGGCGACCAGATCGACGCCAAGGATCTGCTGATCGCCTTCGGATGAGACAGAAATGTTGCCCAAGCAGAGTTGTCTGCGTCTGGCGGCAGCCCTTCATGCCGCATCGATAACAGCTTGACCGGTCGCCTCCGGTCGGGCATCGAACCGCTGCAAATTCGCCGCGACGGTTCGTGAGTCGCGGCATGGAAAACGACGCGGAGAAAAAATGGCCGACGACATCACCGAGACCAGCCAGACTGTTGCCGCCGGCCAGCTGCGAGCCTTCATCGAGCGCATCGAGCGGCTCGAGGAAGAGAAGAAGACGATCGCCGACGACATCAAGGAAGTGTTCGCCGAGGCCAAGGGCACCGGCTTCGACACCAAGGCGATGCGGTCGATCATCCGGCTGCGCAAGAAGGACCAGGCTGAGCGGCAAGAGGAGGAAACCATCCTCGATCTCTACAAAGCCGCACTCGGCATGGTGTAAGGCTGGTAACAGCCCTGGGCGCCGGTTGCGCCCGCAACGGGTCGAACCATGAGCGAATTCGACTTTGGCGGCCGCCGCGCCTCTGAGTTCCGCCAACGCGGCTTCTGGACGCTGTTCGCGGAACGGCATCCGGAAGAAAGGCCTCAGATGGCGCGGCGCGGACCCTGGTTCTGGCAGCGCGGGCTGCCCGACTTCGCATTGGTCCTTTCCATGTATGTCGCGCCGGCGCAGAACCATGTCGGCGTCTTCTTCGGCCGCAACGAGAAGTTCGGTGCCACGCAAGCCTGGTTGCGGTTGAAGCCGTTCCAGCCGGCGATCGAAGACAGGTTGAAGCTCAGGCCGGAACAGAGCTGCAAGGGCCTCGGCATCAATTCGCTGTGGCGCGTGAACTGTTTTGCCGAGGACAATTGGCCGGCCATGGCCGACTGGCTGGTGACGGAAGCATCGCGCTTCGAGCGCGCTGTTACCGAGGTGCTGGGCGGGGGTGACGAAGCCGGACCGTGAATTCGCGTCACAGTGGCTTGAGTTAGTTCGGCTTCGCCGTGGCGCGGCCAATCCGATCGAGATGCTGTTGCAGCGCCAGATGGTCGAGCGCATCCATTCGCAGATTGGTAAACAGCGAGATGCGGTTGTTGAGCATGCGATAGGCATCGGCAAAGGCAAGATGCAGTTCGGCTTCGGTGCCGTCTGCCTTGCCTGGGTCCGGTATCGACCAGAGCGCGGTCATCGGATGACCCGGCCAGATCGGACAGGATTCATTCGCGGTGCTGTCGCAAAGCGTGAAGATGAAATTCATTTCCGGCGCGTCGGGCTCGGCAAACTCGTCCCAGCCTTTCGAACGGGCGAAGCTCGTATCGTAGCCGAGGCTTTCGAGCAGCTGCAGTGCGTAGGGATTGACCTCGCCCTTCGGTTGCGAACCGGCGGAAAACGCCTTGAACCTGCCGCCACCCATCCGGCTGAGAATGGCTTCCGCCATGATCGATCGCGCCGAATTGGCGTTGCAAAGAAACAGCACGTTGTAGACATTATCGCTCATCTCAAAACCTCCCTTGGCAGGCGACTGGATGATGGGGGCGGCAGAGTCCGGCAAGGTGTCTTTGCCGAAACGCCGACAAGGGCGACGTAGAAAGGTTTCACGACCGTTTGATGACAATTTGTCAAATCATACGCTTGCCTGGCGATGATCGATTTGCGTTGACAGGCTTGCTGCTTTGGAAATCTCTGCGGCTGTCGAATGAGGGAAAGCCGCGTCGATGAGTGCGCCAGAGACTTTCGAAAGCGAAGACGGCAAGGCAGGCCGTGCGGCGGGTTTCTTCCGCTCGCGCTGGCAAGGCACGGCGCCGCTAGACCGGCTGTTCTGGCGCGATCTTGTCCTTGTCGGCACGGCGATCAACATCGCCGTGTCGGTGCTGGCGCTGATCCTGCTCGGGCTGAAGCTACCGCTCGCTCTCGTTCTGGCGGTGCATTTCGCACCGGTGCCGTACAATTTCTTCCTGACTTTTGCGGTGTGGCGGATCGCCGAGAAAACCGGCGGCGTCAAGGCTTCGCTGATGACACTGGGGGCTGTGCTGTGGCTGATCCTGGTGGTGGTGATCTGACGGACAGTGCTGCCGGCAAAGGCCGGCGGAAGCCGTTGTTTGACAACGTCTGGATTCCAGTCAGGCAGCCGGCTCGAATTTCAGCGCGACCCCGTTGATGCAATAGCGTAGGCCGGTCGGCGGCGGGCCGTCCTCGAAGACGTGGCCGAGATGGCTGCCGCAGCGGGCGCAGTGGCATTCGGTGCGGACCATGCCGTAGCTGCGGTCGACAGTCGTCTCGACCGAACCGGGCACCGGATCGTTGAAGCTTGGCCAGCCGGTGCCGCTCTCGAACTTCAGCTTGGATTCGAACAAGGGCTGGTCGCAGCCGACGCAGGAAAAAGTGCCGGCGCGCTTCTCGTGGAGCAGCGCGCAACTGCCCGGCCGCTCGGTGCCGTGATTGCGCATCACCGCATATTGCTCCGGCGTCAGCCGGGCGCGCCATTCGGCATCTGTTCGGGTAACAGGGTAGGTGTGACTATCCATCTTTGCCTCTTAGCTCATGCTGCTATTGGGCTGCTTTCCCAAGTTCGCCTAAAATAGGCATTTGTTACGGCGTTTGCCCGTATTTCCAATCCTGCCGCGAAGAATTCCTCAGGCGATCGCTGCGAGATACCGCGCAACAGACCTTGCAAATCCCGTCTTTGCATCGCCGATGACGTTCTGGTTCCACCATGCGCCATAGATATGGTCGAACGCGAAAGGCTCCAGTGCCGACGCGATGCGGAGTACCTTCGCCGCATTGAGCGGGATGTAGTTCGGGTAGCTGTACATGAAGCTGACATGGCGGCGGGTTGGCGTCACCTGCAGGATGTCGCCGGCCAGGATGGCGTCGCCGCCGTCGCGCTTCCAGTGCAGCACCTGGCCGCCGGCAAAGTGACCGCCGCAACGGATAAGTGTCAGCGAGGGGTTCAGGGCGCGCGTCTCGCCCTGCCAACTGACAACAGCCGGATGCGGCCGCATGATCCACTTGCGGTCATCGGCATGCAGATAGATCGGCACGCCGCCAAACGCCTCGCTCCACTCGACCATCGCCGAATAATAATGGCAGTGCGAAATGGCGATCGCGATGAGGCCGCCTCGTCGGTTGATTTCGGCCACCGCCTCGTCGCTGACCATCGAGATGCAGTCCCACAGCACATTGCCGTGCGGCGACTGTGCCAGCAGCGCCCGCTGACCGATGGCGAAGCGCGGCTCGATGCCGAAGGCGAGCACGCCGGCGTCGTCCTTCATCACGATCCGATGCCCGGCGGCGAGCTCTTGCGGCGTGATCCAGGCCTGACCCTCCCAGCGCACATATTGCCGCTCGTCCTCGCAGATCGGGCAATGTTGCGGCGGCGCGGCTGCCGCCGCGAACTGGACGCCACATTGCAGGCAGAGGAAACAGGTCGGCCGTCCTGTTTTGCGTGGATCCATTCAGTGCTTCCTTGAAAGCTGCTTCGTCGCGGCCTCGAGCCCGGCGAGCGTCAGCGGAAACATGCGGCCGCCAAAGATGTCGCGGATCATGGCGGTCGAATGGGTAAAACCCCAGTGCTTTTCGCTTTCGGGGTTGAGCCATACCGCGTTCGGCCATTGCTGCAGCAGACGGCCGAGCCAGACGACGCCGGCCTCCGGATTCCAGTGCTCGACCGAGCCGCCGGGATGCGCAATCTCATAGGGGCTCATCGAGGCATCGCCGACGACGATCACCTTGTAGTCCGGACCGTATTTGTGGAGCAGGTCGAAAGTCGAAATCACCTCCGCATGGCGGCGGCGATTGTCCTTCCACACGCCCTCGTAGAGGCAGTTGTGGAAGTAAAAATATTCGAGCTGGCGGAATTCGGCGCGGGCGGCCGAAAACAACTCCTCGACGCTTCTGATGTGATCGTCCATCGAGCCGCCGACATCGAAGAACATCAGCAGCTTCACGGCATTGCGCCGCTCGGGCCGTGTCTGCACGTCGAGATAGCCGTGCTCGGCGGTGGAGTGGATGGTGCCGGGCAGGTCGAACTCTTCCTCGGCGCCTTCGCGCACCCAGCGACGCAAGCGCTTCAGCGCGATCTTGATGTTGCGGGTGCCGAGCTCGACGGCATCGTCGAAATTCCTGAACTCACGCCTGTCCCAGACTTTCACCGCACGGCGGTTGCGGCTCTCATGCTGGCCGATGCGAACGCCTTCGGGATTGTAGCCATAGGCGCCGAAGGGTGAGGTGCCGCCGGTGCCGATCCATTTCGACCCGCCCTGGTGGCGGCCCTTCTGTTCCTCCAGCCGCTTTTTGAGCGTTTCCATCAGCTTTTCGAAACCGCCCAGCGCCTCGACCAGCTTTTTCTCCTCATCGGTCAGGTGCTTTTCGGCAAGCCGCCGCAGCCATTCCTCCGGGATGTTTTCGACGTCGACCGGGTTTTCGCCAGCCAGCGCTTCGACACCCCTAAAGATGTGCGAAAAAACCTGGTCAAAACGGTCGATGTGGCGCTCGTCCTTCACTAGTGCCGAGCGGGCGAGATAGTAAAAACCTTCGACGTCATAGTCGACCAGCCCCGCCTCCAGCCCTTCCAGCAGCGACAGATATTCCCGGAGCGAGACGGGAACCCGCGCAGCCTTCAGTTCGAGGAAGAAGGGGATGAACATCGTCCGACTTCTATCTGTGCCCTTCGATCTTCTCGCGAGCGGCGCTGGCGATGAAGGCGGAACGCGTGAGGCCGCGTCGGCTCTCTTCGGCATCGATTGCCGCCAAGAGACCTGCGTCGAGCGACAGATTCGCTCGGACAGGCCGTCCGGAATCGATCAGCACGGGGATCATCACGGCAGATTCGCCGGCAGCGCTATCGATTTCGCCCAGTCGGAGCAGATCTGGCACCGTGCGCGCGCCGGGCAAGGGCAAGTGCTTCGCCATTCGTGCCTCGGCCCATTCGCGAACGGCGGAGGTCGCATCGGCTATCGCCTCCTCGGGACTTGCGCCACCGCCGTGACATCCGGGAAGATCCGGGACCCGCACTCCCCAGACATCATCTGCGCCGTCGAGAATTCCGACATAGTGCGTCATCATTCCTTCTTAAATCCATCCGGTAAGCCGGGCGATCGACCGTTCGTCACATCAGATCATATTCGATGAAGCCGGTCCTGCGCGCCACGTGGTCGTAGAGCTTGCGCGCGGTGGTGTTGGTCTCGTGCGTCATCCAGTAGACGTTCTTGACGCCGATCTTGCCGGCTTCCTGCTTGACTGCTTCGATCAGGGCGGCGCCGACGCCTTTGCCGCGCACGTCCGGGTCGGCGAACAGGTCCTGCAGATAGCAGTTGTTTTTTTCGGACCAGCAGGAGCGATGGTAGAGGTAATGGGTGAGGCCGACCGCCTTGCCGCCGAGCGTGGCGATGAACCCCTTTGGTTCGAACTCCCCCGCCGTGAAAAGCCGCTTCCAGGTGACCGCGTAGACGTCTTCCGGCAGTTTGGTTTCGTAGAAGGCGAGGTAATCAGTCCACAGACGCTGCCAGTCGGCATGGTCGGATTGTGCGAGTGGGCGGACGGTGATCTCGGTCATTTCATTTCCTTCCGAAGCTTCGGGCCAAGGCTGCCCCGGTGCCCGGACGGCGGCAACGGTCCAGCAACGGGAAAGCGCTGTCCGCCGCATGCCCGGCCCTGCGCTATGGCTTCGGGCGTTCGTCGCTCGAAAAGCCAAATCGTTGGCTTTTCGTCGGCCTTTGGCCGACCGCTCCTCACCCCTGCCTTCTCGCCATAAAGGCCAGCCGCTCGAACAGATGCACGTCCTGTTCGTTCTTCAACAGCGCGCCGTGCAGCTTGGGCAGTGCGTTTTTCGGGTCGCCGCGCAAATCCTCGGGCGCGATATCGTCGGTCACGAGCAGGCGGATCCAGTCCAGTGCCTCGGAGGTCGACGGCTTCTTCTTCAGGCCCGGCACGTCGCGGATTTCGTAGAACTGGGTGAGTGCGGCGCGCACCAGGTTCTGCTTGATGCCGGGATAGTGCACGTCGACGATCCGATGCAGCGTCTCGACGTCGGGAAAGCGGATATAGTGGAAGAAGCAGCGGCGCAGGAAAGCGTCCGGCAGTTCCTTCTCGTTGTTGGAGGTGATGATGACGATCGGGCGCACAGCGGCGCGGATCGTCTCGCCGGTCTCGTAGACGAAGAACTCCATTCGATCGAGTTCCTGCAGCAAATCGTTGGGGAACTCGATGTCAGCCTTGTCGATCTCATCGATCAGAAGCACGACCTTCTTGGCCGTCGCGAAGGCATCCCACAGCTTGCCACGCTTGATATAATTGCTGATGTCGTTGAAGCGCTCGTCGCCGAGTTGGCTGTCGCGCAGCCGCGACACGGCGTCATACTCGTAGAGGCCCTGCTGCGCCCTTGTCGTCGACTTGACATGCCATTCGATCAGCTCGAGACCGAGCGCGGCCGCCACTTGCCTGGCCAGTTCGGTCTTGCCGGTGCCGGGCTCGCCCTTGACCAGCAATGGCCGCTCCAGCGCGATTGCCGCATTGACCGCCACCATCAGATCCTTGTCGGCGACATAGGCCGCCGTGCCTTCGAAACGCATTTTTGCTCCTCGGTTTTCATGGCAACCGTAAGGAGACAGCCCAGCCCATGCAAGGCGCAGCGGCGAGGGCGCGGTGAACCCATGTGCCGCGCAGCTCCCAGGCAGGACCTTGCGACGAATAAAGCCGCCGAACATGGCCGTCTCTCTGGCGCTTGGCCTGCCATCGGCCTATATTGGGCGTGACGGTCTGCGCTTCCCGGCAGGAGAACATTTTCCCCGGGGCCTTAATGATCCCTAGGGAGCTGTCCCTGGGAAGACCCGTGGGTTTTCTCATACGGCGCCCACCTACTTTGTAGGTTCCCGGGATCGCTCTCTCCACCGGTTGTGTGGATCGTCACTTGACGCAAAGGATCCACCCTTCGGTGGATCATGCGGTGGAAAACGTCGCTCCTAAAACTCCATCCAAATCTGACCTTTTCTATCGTCGGCGCATGACATCCTCGAAAGACCTGAAAAGTCAGTTGCGACGCGAAGCACTCGGGCGCCGCGACGCGCTCGATCCGTTCTGGCGGGTGGAGGCAGCGCTCGAAATGGCCGAGACGGCGCGGGACAGCATTGCGATGGAGCCGGGCCAGATCGTCTCCGGCTTCTGGCCGATGCGCTCGGAAGTCGACGTCCGGCCGTTGATGTTCGCCTTGCGCGAAAAAGGTGCACGGCTTTGCCTGCCGGCGATTCTCGACAAGACCACTATCGTCTTTCGCGAACTGGTGCGCGGCGCGCCGATGATCGACATGGGGTTCGGCACCGTCGGGCCGCATGAGGAGGCCGAGGTGCTCGATCCCCAGGTGATGCTGGTGCCGCTCGCGGCTTTCGACGCGCGCGGCCACCGCATTGGCTATGGCGCCGGCTATTACGACCGTGCCATCGCGCGGCTGGTCGACAAGGGGCAGCCGCCGCGGCTGATCGGCATTGCTTTCGACTGCCAGCAGGTGGCGCTGGTGCCGGACGAGCCGCATGACGTGACCATTCCGGAAATACTCACCGAGAGCGGGTTGCGCCGGTTCGCGCCGAAATTGTAGATAAGTTCCTGGACGCATGGTCTTTTCCGGAAGTCATGCAGCTTTTTGCTTCGCTGACCTTCGGTTCGGGATCATGTTTAGATGAGACTTCTCTTCCTCGGCGATATGGTCGGCAAGACGGGACGCACGGCGGTGTGGGAACAACTGCCCGGCCTGATCTCGGATTTCAAACTCGACTTCGTCATCGTCAATGGCGAGAACGCCGCCGGCGGCTTCGGCATTACCGAAGAGATCTTTCGCGAGACGATCTCGGCGGGCGCCGACGTCGTCACAACCGGCAATCATGTCTGGGACCAGCGCGATGCGCTGGCTTTCGCGCCGCGCGAGGAACGCTTTCTGCGTCCGTCCAATTTCCCCAAGGGCACGCCGGGGCGGGGCTCGGGCGTCTACATCGCCAGGAACGGCGCGCGCGTTCTGGTCGCCAACATCATGGGCCGGGTGTTCATGCATCCTGAACTCGACGATCCATTTCAGGCCGGCGAGCGCGAGCTTGCCGCCTGCCCGCTTGGCGAACAGGCCGATGCGGTGGTCATTGATTTCCATGCCGAGGCGACCTCTGAAAAAATGTGCTTTGCGCACTTCGTCGACGGCCGCGCCAGCCTGGTCGTCGGCACCCACACGCATCAGCCGACCGGCGACCACCATATCCTCAACGGCGGCACCGGCTATATCTCAGACGCCGGCATGTGCGGCGACTATGATTCTTCGCTCGGCATGGACAAGGAGGAGCCGCTCAACCGGTTTCTGTCGAAGGTGCCGAAAGGGCGCTTCGAGGCGGCGAGCGGCCCGGCGACTTTGTGCGGCGTCGGCGTCGACATTTCGGATCGCAGCGGCCTGACCGAGCGGATTGCGCCGTTTCGCCGCGGGCCGCGGCTCGAAGAAACCGCGCCCTCGTTCTGGTCATGACATTGATGTAAGCGATTGTAGTACCTAATTGCCGGCAACGCCTGCTTCAGATCGTAAGAGGGGACGACCTCCATGCAGCTCATCGAATTCCTGGCGCCACATTTCGCCTTTGTCTCCGATCCGACTGCATGGGTCGCGTTGCTGACGCTGATCGTGCTGGAGGTGGTGCTCGGCATCGACAATCTGATCTTCATCTCGATCCTGACCAACAAATTGCCGGAGGCGCAGAGGGCCCGCGCCCGGCGAATCGGTATTTCGGCGGCGCTGATCATGCGGCTGGTGCTGCTTGCCACCATCTCGATCATCGTCCAGTTGACGGCGCCGGTATTCACCGCGTTCGGCCACGGGTTCTCCTGGCGCGATCTGATCCTGATCGCCGGCGGCCTGTTCCTCGTCTGGAAAGCGACCAAGGAAATCCACCACACGGTCGATCTCGAGGACCATCAGGACACGATGATCGGCGAAACGCTGCAGCTTTCGCTGGGCGGCGCCGTCTTCCAGATCCTGCTGCTCGACCTCGTCTTCTCGATCGATTCGATCATCACCGCAGTCGGCATGACCGACGAGATCGCCATCATGTACATCGCCGTGATCGTGGCAGTCAGCGTGATGATGCTGGCGGCTGGACCGCTCGCCAATTTCATCGCCAAGAACCCAAGCATCGTCATGCTGGCGCTGAGCTTCCTGCTGATGATCGGCATGACGCTGATCGCCGACGGCATGGGCTTCCATGTGCCGAAGGGCTACATCTACGCCGCCATGGGCTTTTCCGCTCTTGTCGAGGGCCTCAACATGCTGGCGCGACGTCGAAGAAAAGCAAAGGCCGGCGCGGGGCACTGAGTCATCGACGCTTGACTCTTACGGAATTGTACGTACAATATTGTAAATGATGGTGCGGCCTTGCAGTTCGAGTGGGATGCTGAAAAGGCCAGGCGCAATCTTGCCAAGCACGGTGTCGCATTCGATCTCGCAAAAGGCGTCTTCGACGATCCGCTTCATCTCATCGTGCCTGACCGGTTCGAAGATGGGGAGCAACGATGGCATGCGATTGGGATGATCGAGATGTTGGTGGTTTTGCTCGTTGTGCACACATACCCTGATCTCGAAGATGAAGAACGGGTGCGGATTATCGGCGCCCGAAAAGCGACGCCGCATGAAAGGAGGCGCTATGAGCAGGAAGGAGCTTAGCCAGGATCAGCGCGACCAGCTTGCCAAGCTGGCTGATTTGCCTGACGACGAAATCGATACTTCCGACATTCCGGAAGCCCCGACCGAGAACTGGGTTCACGCTCGCCGCGGGCATCTTTATCGGCCGCTCAAGCAACCGGTGACCATTCGGCTCGACGCTGATGTGCTGTCCTGGTTCAAGGAGCACGTCAAGGGTGGCGGTTATCAAACCGAGATCAACCGCGTGCTCCGTCGTCATGTGACGGAGCAGGAAAAACGGCGGTCCTGAGCGCTTCAGCTAAGGGTCCGCACGCCCTTCGGATGACGGTCGCCGATCAGGCCAAGCGTCAAGCCTTGCTCCAACCAGGCCTTGGCGCCGGCGAGCACCAGCGCGAAGCCCTCGGTCGAGCCGATCGCCTGCTTGACCTGCTCATCGGGGCTGCCGGCAAAACCGAAATTGCGAACCTCGACAAAGGTCGCGCCGCCCGGCATCTCGGTAAAAGTCCAGACCACCGTGGTCGGCGGATCGCTCCATTGCATGACGATCTTTTCGTTCCTGACGATCTCGCTGACCGTGACCGGCGTCGAAACGCCATACATCCGCCATTCCCAGCGAACCTCGTTGCCGCTGTCGAGCCTGTCGCTGCCATGGGTGAACCAGAACTTCGTCGTGATCGCCGGATCGACGATGGCTTCGAACACTTCTGCAACCGGCCGTCGGATCAGCATGCCGGCTTCGGCGGTCGGTATCTCACGGATGTCCATTTCGTCCTCCTTCCGAACAGGTCTCCGTCACCAGGCGTCGGGTTCGCGCACCAGGTGAATGATGTTGGCCGGATTGGTGATCCAGCCGCCACGAAAACCTTCGCCGAGCGCCTCGATGGCGTCGCAGCGCACGACACCGGCCTTGGCGAGATGATCGGCGGCGGCCGAAAAATCATCGGTGAACAGTTCCAGCCAGACCTCGGCCTGGCTCAGCATCGGCGCCTCGTCGATCCACAGGCGACTGGGGCCGAGCTCGAATCCGATGGCCGGCGCCTTGGCCGTGAACGGTTTTAGGCCGACGACATCGCGGTAGAAGGCGATCGTCTCCTGGTGTTGGTGGGGCGGCACTTTCATGGCGATGTTGATGCCGCCGGTGATTTTCGTAGCCATTCTTTCCTCCGTCTTCTCAGATATTGTCTTCATTGGCGGGCTTGCCATTCATCTCGCTGCGATAGTAGCCGTCGCGCAAATTGATGCCGTATTCGACATAGGCCTTCATGCAGGCCAGCATCTGCGACCAGCCCTCGCAATTGAGGTAGGACTTCTTCAGGCCGACCGCGTCCTCGTGCCAGCCGGCCTCGGCGATGGTGACGAAGGTGCCGCCGTCGTCCAGCGGCTCGAAATTCATCTCGATGCGCGTCTTGTAGGCCGGCTTGCCGTCGGCGTCGGTGGCGTCCCAGCGCAGCACGATGCGGTTGTCTTTCTCCACCTCGTCGACCTCGACCGGGACCTTGCCCCACCAGACGACCCTGGCGCCGGCCACCAGCGGGGCACTGGCGCCGCCGATGGTGGTGAAATAGCCGCTGAGCTTGTTCGGATTGACGACCGCATCGAAGACTTCGGCAACCGGTTTGCCGATGCGGCCCGAAACTCTGAATCCAAGAGACATATCCACAGCTCCTTCCTTGATCGGATCGATATTATGTTATAAAAACATAACATGTCAAGCAAGGCGCAGGATGACAATGTTTTCAAGGCGCTGGCGCATCCGCGCCGGCGCGCGCTGCTCGACGAGCTGAAGGACGCGCCGCGGACCACCGGCATGCTGTGCGATGCCTTTCCCGACATGGACCGCTGCACCGTCATGCTGCATCTGAAAGTGCTGGAGGAAGCCGACCTGGTGGTGGCGCGGCGCGAGGGGCGCGAACGCTGGAACCATCTCAATGCGCTGCCGATCAAGCAGATCCACGACCGCTGGATCAGCCAGTACGCCACGCATGCGATCAGCATTCTCGACCGGCTGAGATCCGATCTGGAGGAGTGAGCGTTCGCAGGAAAAGCAGCTGGCGGTTGCATGGCCGCACCATCCTTACGGCGCGGCTGGACGAATTGAGCCGATTTATCTATAAGCCGGCCATTCCGAGATAGAGCGCCGTACGTCCATCCGGACGCAGCAGGGACGTTCTGAAATTTTGACTTCGAGCATTTTGGCAAAGGCGAGGTGACTACCTCGCTGCAGGGTGCTCTGCCAAGAAAACGACAGGGGTGCCATGGCTGGCCATTCACAGTTCAAGAACATCATGCACCGCAAGGGCCGCCAGGACGCGGTGCGGTCGAAAATGTTTTCCAAGCTGGCGCGCGAAATAACCGTCGCCGCCAAGAGCGGCACGCCGGATCCGTCGATGAACCCGCGCCTGCGTCTTGCCGTGCAGAACGCCAAGGCGGTGTCGATGCCGAAAGACAACATCCAGCGCGCCATCAACAAGGCGTCGATGGGCGACGCCGAGACTTACGAAGCCGTGCGTTACGAAGGCTACGGGCCAGGCGGCGTTGCGCTCATCGTCGAGGCGCTGACCGACAACCGCAACCGCTCGGCGTCGAATGTGCGTGCCGCCTTCACCAAGGCCGGTGGGGCGATGGGGGAAACCGGCTCGGTGTCGTTCATGTGGGACCGTGTCGGCGAAATCTTCTATCCGGCATCGGTAGGCAGCGCGGAGAAGGTCATGGACGCGGCGATCGAGGCCGGGGCCGACGACGTCCAGTCGGACGAGGAAGGCCACACGATCTATTGCGCCTTCGAGAATCTTGGTGAGGTGTCGAAGGCGCTGGAAGGCGCGCTCGGCGAGGCTGAATCAGTGAAGCCGATCTGGAAGCCGCAGACCAACATTGCGGTCGATGAGGAGCGGGCACAGTCGCTGATGAAGTTGGTCGCCACGCTCGAGGACGATGACGACGTGCAGAGCGTCTACGCCAATTTCGAGGTCGACGACGAGACCATGGCGAAGCTCAGCGCGGCATGAGCACAACTCAACCAGACATGAGCGGAGTTCAGTCCGGCATGAGCACAGCTCAGTCCGAGATACGAGCGGAGCTTAATCTGAGATATGAGCGGAACTCAATCTGACATATGAGCGGAGCTCAATCTGACATGACCGAAAAGCCGTTGCCCCAGGTCCGCATCACCTATTGCGCGCAGTGCCACTGGCTGCTGCGGGCCGGCTGGATGGCGCAGGAGCTGCTGTCGACCTTCGCAACGGATCTGGGCGAGGTCACGCTGGTGCCCGGCACCGGCGGCATCTTCACCATTTCCTGCAACGAGACACTGGTCTGGGACCGCAAGCGCGATGGCGGCTTTCCCGATGCCGCAAGGCTTAAGCAACTGGTTCGCGACGTGATCGATCCGGACCGCGATCTCGGCCATGCCGACCGCAAGAGCGACAAGTCAAAAGACTCTGCCTGACGCAAGGTCTTTTAACTTCCTGCCCTCATTCACCGCCATGCCACGATGAAGCAGGCCAGCGCGACGATGGCGGTGATGGTGCGGACGTGGTTCCACATCACCCAGTCCCTGAGATAGGTGGCCCAAACGGCGGCGCCGTTGGCGCTTGCCGGATCGACGGCGGCCAGCGCGTTGTTGAGCGGCACGTTGAAAATCATCGTCACGATCAGGTTGCCGACGACATAGATCAGGGCGCCGGCGAGAAGCCACAACGAGCCCGGTTGGCCCCAGCCGATGACAGCGCCGACGACGAGGACGAGGCAGATCAGCCCGGTGCCGAAAAGCGCGGTCATGAACAGCGGCGTCACCGCAGTGACGTTGATCGAATTCATGGCGGCGATACCGCCCACGGCAGGCATGCGGGCGAGGCCCGGCATGACGAAGCTGGAGAAGGCGAAGAAGACACCAGCGACGACGCCCGAGCCGAGCGCGGCGATGAAGGTGAGGCTGGGAAGCAGTTTCATGATCATGTCAGTCACTCCATTTGCCCGTACCAGCGGTTTCGGTTGCATAGGTGGAAAAGTCCTTTGGGGCGCGGCCGAGCACGCGCTCGACGCCGTCGGTCAGCGCCTCGTTGCGACCGTCGAGCACCTCGGTGAACAGCTCGTTGAGCAGCCAGGCGAACTCGGCCGGCAACTCGTATCCGGCTACTGCGGCGGTGAACTCGGCATGCGAAATCCTGACAAAGCGGATGTCGCGGCCGGCCGCCTTGCCGATCTCGGCGACCGCGTCGGCGAAGCTCAGCAGACGCGGCCCGGTCAGCTCGTAAAGCTGGCCGACATGGCCTTGCCGGGTAAGCACCGTCACGGCGGCATCGGCAATGTCGTCGGCATCGACGAACGGTTCTCCGACAGTGCCGACCGGCAAGGCCACCTCACCGGCCAGCAGCGGATCGAGCAAAAAACTCTCGCTGAAATTCTGGGAAAACCAGGCGCAGCGCAGGATCGTCCAGTCGGCGCCTGAGGCTTTCAGCATCTCTTCGGCACGTTGCGCTTCGATCTCGCCGCGCCCCGACAGCAGCACCAGCCGGCGCACACCGCTTGCCACGGCAAGGTTGGCGAAGGCGCCGACCGCTTCGGCCGCGCCGGGCACCGCAAGATCGGGATAGTAGCTGATGTAGGCGGCACCGACACCATCGAGCGCGGGTTCCCAGGTCGTATCGTCTTCCCAGTCGAAGGGCGGGGTGCCCGAGCGCGAGCCGATCCGTACCGGCAGGCCCTGCGCCGTCAGCCTGTCCGCGAGACGACGGCCGGTTTTGCCGGTGCCGCCGAGGATCAAAATCGGTTTTGCTGCTGTATCAATCATGGCGATTTTCCTTTGCTCAAAAATATGAGTAATCCTCACATTTGCAAAACGTGATAAACCCTCGTATTTTGTGAGTCAAGCCAGTTTGTTGATCATTCGCCAGGAGACAGTGATGGAAGGCTCGAGCGTAGCGGGTTCACAGGATGGCCAGATCGCATCGCCGCGCCGGGCGCCCAGCCAGCAGCGCAGCCGCGAGCGGGTCGAGCGGATGCTGGCCGCCGCCTCTGCGCTGATCGCCGAGAAAGGCAGCGATGCCATGCGCATGGGCGAGGTGGCGGAACGGGCCGGCGTGTCGATCGGCTCGCTCTACCAGTTCTTCCCGGACAAGCGAGCGATCATCTGGGCGCTGGCCGAGCGCCACACCTCCGAAAGCCAGGCCTGCATCGCGGCAGCGCTTGCACCGGTTAGCGACGCCGAAGGGCTGGGGCGGGCATTCTCCGAGCTGGTGGATATCTATTACGGGCTATTCCTGGCCGAGCCGGTGATGCGCGACATCTGGTCGGGCACACAGGCCGACAAGGCGCTGCGCGAACTCGAACTCGCCGACAGCCGGGCCAACGCCGAATTCCTCACCGCGGTGCTGAAGCGGCTGCGGCCCACCGCCGATCCGGCGGCGCTGGAAACGACGGCGTTTCTCATCTGGCAGATGGGCGAGGCCACCATGCGGCTGGCGATCTCGGTCGGTCGAAAGGAAGGCGACGACCTGGTCGCCGCCTACAAGCGCATGGCGCTGCGCGAACTGGTCGACGAATAGAGCCGCATTCCGGCAAGAAAAAACCCGCCACGAGGGCGGGTTCCTTCTGATCCGAAAAAGGCTTACGGCTTAGAGCCCAAAACCTTCGAAACGCTTCTTGAACTTCGACAGGCGGCCGCCGCGGTCGAGCAGGGTCTGCTGGCCGCCGGTCCAGGCCGGATGGGTGGTCGGGTCGATGTCGAGGTTCATCGTATCGCCTTCCTTGCCCCAGGTCGAACGGGTCATGTATTCGGTGCCGTCGGTCATGACGACCTTGATGGTGTGGTAGTCGGGATGGATATCGGTCTTCATTGTGCTATTCCTGGTTCGCTGGCGCCGCTGACGGGCGTAAAGCCTGCGTCGATGCGCCCCTTTTTAAAACTCGAAGCCGCAGCTATTGAGGAGCCACGGCTTTTAAAAACGGTCGGCGAGCCTATACATCAGCCGGAATTGAATCACAAGGCCGCGGTAAGCGCATATTGAGGCGCATGCCCAGAAGGCGGCCAGAGGAAACGGTCATGGCGCACACCAGCGGCGATGCAGACGAGCGTAGGCGCTCGCTCAAGCCGCTGCGGCGCCTGTTCCCCTACATCACCCGCTACCGGAAAATGGTCATTGGCGCGGTCGTCTCGCTGACCGTTGCTGCGGCGACGACGCTGGCGCTGCCGCTGGCCGTGCGGCGCATGATCGACCATGGCTTTTCCGATTCCGATTCCATTTTCATCGCCGAGTATTTCGCCATGCTCGTGGTGATGGCTGCCTTGCTCGCTGCGGCGTCGGCCAGCCGCTATTATTTCGTCATCACGCTGGGCGAGCGCGTCGTCGCCGACATCCGCAGCGACGTCTTCCGCCATGTCACGACGCTGTCGCCATCCTTTTTCGATACCGCACAGTCGGGCGAGATCGTCTCGCGGCTCGCCGCCGACACGACGCAGGTCAAGTCGGCGGTCGGTGCCACCGCATCGGTAGCGCTGCGCAACGTCATTCTTGGGCTTGGCGCCGTGGCTATGATGGTCTTCACCAGCCCGAAACTGTCGGGCCTCGTCATCGCCGCCATTCCGGTGATCGTGCTGCCGCTGGTCGCCTTCGGCCGCTCGGTGCGGCGCAAATCGCGGCTGGCGCAGGACACACTGGCCGACGCCACGGCCTATGCCAGCGAGCAGATCGGCGCGGTGCGCACGCTGCAGGCCTTCACCAATGAGAAGCTGGTCACCGGGCATTTTTCAGCTGCCGTGGAAGCGGCTTTCGAGGCGGCGCGGTCCTCGATCTTTGCCCGCTCCTTCCTCACCTTCTTCGCCATCTTCATGATTTTTTCCTCGGTGGTGGCGGTGCTGTGGTTCGGTTCGCGCGACGTGCTCGACGGCACGCTGTCGCCGGGCACGCTCGGACAGTTCCTGCTCTATTCGGTGTTCGCCGCCGGCGCGCTTGGCGCGCTGTCGGAAGTGTGGGGCGAGCTTTCCCAGGCGGCGGGCGCTGCCGAACGGCTGACCGAGATCCTGGCCGAGAAGCCCGCGATCCAGGCCCCCGCGCATCCGAAACTGCTGCCGGCGACGGCCAGAGGCGCAATCAGTTTCGACGATGTGTCCTTCTCCTATCCGGCCGGGCCCGACCGCGCTGCCGTCCACGGCCTGAGTTTCCAGGTCAAGCCCGGCGAGACGGTGGCGATCGTCGGCCCGTCGGGTGCCGGCAAGAGCACCGTCTTTTCGCTGCTTTTGCGCTTCTACGACCCCGAGACCGGCAAGATCATGATCGACGGCGTCAATGTGCGCGAGGCCGACCCCGTCGCCATCCGAGAGCGAATCGCCATCGTGCCGCAGGACGTCACCATCTTCGCGGCCAGCGCCCGCGACAATATCGGCTTCGGCCGTCCGGACGCCAGCCAGGCCGAGATCGAGGCGGCGGCCAGGGATGCGCTTGCCGACGAGTTCATCCTGAAACTCGAGAAAGGCTATGACAGCCAGGTCGGCGAGCGCGGCGTGACCTTGTCCGGCGGCCAGCGCCAGCGCGTGGCGATTGCCCGCGCGATACTGCGCGATGCGCCGATCCTGCTGCTCGACGAGGCAACCTCGGCACTGGACGCCGAAAGCGAGACGCTGGTGCAGACGGCGCTGGAGCGGCTGATGCAGGACCGCACCACGATCGTCATCGCCCACCGGCTGGCGACGGTGCTGAAGGCGGACCGGATCCTGGTCATGGATGGCGGCTGCATCGTCGAGGAAGGCACCCACCAGAGCCTCGTCGCCAAGGGCGGCATCTATGCGCGGCTGGCCAAGCTGCAATTCGAAACCGGGGCGAACGCCTTCAGAGGCGCCGCGGAGTAGTAGGACGACGCTGCCAAACGGCTTCGTCTTTTGCAAATGGCGCTGGTCGGCGGCGACGAAAGTGCCGCCGCGTTCGATGCGCTTGAAAATATGTCAGGCGCCCTTCAGCACCTCCCCATAGCGCTTGCGCAAATGCTCGGTGAAATGCGTGGCGTTGAGCTTCTCGCCGGTGGCGCGTTCGAGCAGTTCGGGCGTCGACCAGCGCGAGCCTTGCGACCAGATCTTTTCACGGCGCCAGTCGTTGATCGCCGCGAAATTTCCCTTGGCGAGGTCTGCGTCGGCCGAGGGATGCTCTCTGGTCAAGGCGGCCCATTGCTGCGCCGCCATCATCGCGCCCAGCGTATAAGACGGAAAATAGCCGAAGGCAGCACCCGGCCAGTGCACGTCCTGCATCGGCCCGTCGGCCGGGTTGTCTGATGTCGACAGGCCGAGATAGTCGCGCATCTTGGCGTCCCAGGCCTCGGGCAGGTCGGCGGCCTCGAGCCGCCCTAAGACAAGCTCCTGCTCCAGCTCGTAGCGCAGGATGACGTGCAGCGGATAGGTCACCTCGTCGGCGTCGACACGGATCAGCCCGCGCTCGACCCGGTGCACATGCGGCAGGATGTCTTCGATCGACCAGGTCTCGCCGAGGTGCTTTTCGACCACCGGCAGCGCCCAGCGCCAGAATTCGGGGTTGCGGCCGATCTGTTTCTCGACGAACAGGCTCTGGCTTTCATGCACAGCCATGCCGCGCGCCTTGCCGAGCGGCCAGTGCGCCCACGCCTGCGGCAGGTTCTGCTCGTAAAGCGCATGGCCGGTCTCGTGCAGCACGCCCATCAGCGCCGACAGGAAATCGGAGGTCTTGTAGCGGGTGGTGATGCGCACGTCGCTCGGCACGCCGCCGCAGAACGGATGATGCGATACCGACAGCGAGCCGTGGGTGAGATCGAAGCCGACCGCCGCCATCATGGCGAGGCCAAGCTCGCGCTGCTTTTCGATCGCATAGCTGCCCGAAAGCGGTTTTAGCGGATGTTTCGCCAGCCGCTCATCCTGCACCGCCAATGCCTCCGGTACGAAATCCCGCAGGAACGTCTTCAACTCGGCGAAGACCGGCGTGATGTCGGCGGCGCGGTTGCCGGGATCGTACTGCTCCATCAGCGCGTCGTAGGGATCAAGGCCGAGCACGTCGGCGCGAAGGGCTGCTTCCTCGCGCACCAGTGCGACGACGCCTTCTAGCGCCGGCAAAAAGCCGGCCCAGTCGTTCTTTGCACGCAAGTCGCGCCACAACTGCTCGGAGCGCATCCGGGCGGTGGTTTGGCGCTCGACGAATTCGACCGGCAGGCAGGTCAGGTTGGTGTATTGCCGTCGGAATTCCTTGACCGCTGCCTGCTGTTCTTCGTTCAGCGTTTCCTGTTCGGCCGCTGCGATCCAGTCGGCGATCTCCGGCGCTGTCGCTCTGGCGTGATGCATGCCGGCCAGCGCCGACATCGCCTCGGCGCGCTTTTCGCCGCCGCCGACGGCCATGTGGGTCGCCTCGTCGGCGCCGAGAATGGCGAGCGCATGCTCCAGTGCTTCAAGCTTGTGGCCGAGGTCGTCGAGTTTTTGAAAGGACATTGTGGCTTCCGCGGAATTTGAACGGCGGGAAAAGATACCAATGCGCTGATATTGGCAACCCTGAAAGGCGGTTCGCGATGGGCACATGGTTGCTGGCCAGGATGCACGCTGCAATGGGTCTTGCGGGAGCGGTGGCGTGCGTGATCAATGTCGCGAGGCGGCGGCGCGTCGCATCGGGGAGACGAAGCATGATCGCCAATGTGCTGGTCGGGTTGGTGGCGCTGATCCACCTTTACATCGTCTATCTGGAGATGGTGCTGTGGGACACGCCGCGCGGCCACAAGGCGTTCAAACTGACGCCGGAATTCGCCAGCGCATCGAAAGTGCTTGCGGCCAACCAGGGACTCTACAACGGCTTTCTCGCCGCCGGGCTGATCTGGGGGCTTTACCTCGGCGCGGCTGGTTTCCAGATCAAGGTGTTTTTCCTGCTCTGCGTCGCCATCGCCGGCCTCTACGGCGCGGCGACGGTCGGCAGGAAAATCCTCTACGTCCAAACCGTGCCCGCTGCCGTTGCTCTGGTCGCAGTTTGGCTGGGCGCATAACCCCGAAATCGGACTCGATTTTTGGAAACGCTTCCTGCCTGGGGCTTCGGTGCGGAACGGATCTTGCGCAAGATCAACAGATCATGCGCAAGATCAAAGTGCGGCGCTGTAATGGATGATTTCAGCCTTTTGGATAGTTTGGGCCGTAGCCGTTCGGATAGTACCCGCCATCGCCACCGCTGCCGATGAGGAAGGCGCTGCCGGTGGCAGCCCGCAGCCTTTGGCTGACATGATCGAGCTCAGCCAGCAATTGATGATATTGCGTGGCCGGCATCGTTCCATCTCGCGCGGCCCTCTGCGCGGCCCGATCAAGTTGAGCGACCTGCGTGCGCAAGCCACGCGCTTCGTCCAGCTTGATCCTGTTCGCCTGCATGGCGCCTCGGATACCGGTATCCACGCTCTCTATCTGGTTGATCAAAGCTGCCTCATGCGGGCCGGCGTCGGCGCCAGCAAGCGGGACGGTGACGAGAAGTGCGGCGAGCGTTGCAGTCCTGAAGGTCTTGGGAGTGAAAGAGCGCATGTTGCGTCTCCTTTTACAGGGGAGGCGGCGATTGGGAGGGCCACCTTCCGGCCGTGGGCCGTCGGTTCCGTCGGGCCGCGATGGACGCTTCCACCGCCGGCGGTTCTCGGCCCCATGACAGCTAGAGCGGGATGAATTTAGTTTGGCGCATAACCGGCCTCGATGAAGTAGTTTGTGCATTCGGTTGAGGTGACAGTGCCGAGGATTTGGCCGATAGCGTCACAGACGGTCTCGACTGTTCGCCTGGCAGCCTTGCGCAGCCAGTGCTTGGCGAAGAATTTCTCAATAGGGTTGAGGTCGGGGGAGTATTTGGGCAGCAAGAACAGCCTGGCGCCGGCCGAGCGGATGGCACGGCGCACGGCCTTGCCCTTGTGCGAACCGAGATTGTCCATGATGACGATGTCATCGGGCTTGAGGGTGGGGACGAGAACCTTGTCGACATAGAGCTGGAAACGCTCGCCGTTGATCGGTCCGTCGATCAGCCATGGTGCATCGACGCGGTCGTGGCGCAGCGCCGCCAAGAAGGTCATGGTCTTCCAATGGCCGTGCGGCACCTTGGCCCTGAGCCTTTGGCCACGAGGCGCCCATCCTCTGAGCGGCGCCATATTGGTCTTGGTCCAGGTCTCATCGATGAAGACCAGGCGGGAAGGATCGATGCGGTCCTGATACTTTGCCCACTGTGCTCGCCTGCGCGCCACATCGGGGCGATCCTGCTCAGCCGCGATCAGCGCCTTTTTTTGTGACTGAGCTTCTCGGCATGGACGAACTCCCACACCGAGCGGTAATCGACCTTCAGGGCGCGCTCGCCAAGCTCGGCCACAAGACCGCGCAGTGTGAACTCCGCCGCCCGGCAGCGCACCAACAGCCACTCCCGATGCTCTCCAGCAATCTTCTTCGGCCTGTGCCCACCCATCTTGCCGGGCGCAAGGCTGCTCGTTTCGCGCAAGCGGCGTACCCATCGGATGACCGTGCTGATTCCAACCCCGTAGCGCTCTGCCGCCTGACGTCGCGACAGGCCCTCCTGCTCAACCGACGCTACCACCCGCGTGCGAAGATCCATCGAATAAGGCTTGCCCATCCATGCTGGCCTCCTGACCCAGCCAGCAGGTTGAATCTGATTTGCTCGCCTTCGGGAATCCCCTTTCGATTCAGCCTCAATTCATCCCGCTCTAGGAGGGATCCTCGGCAAAGTGTAATCAAAAAAAGGTAATCTTTTCAGGCCTTGCTAGTCTGCATCGCCGCCCTACGTGCGGCCGCCGCCTGGAGCCGGGGCGATCAGCGCTCGGTCAGTTTCAGCTCGATGCGGCGGTTCTTGTTGCGCGCGTCTTCGGTGTCGGCGGGGTCGAGCGGCTGGAATTCGCCGAAGCCGGCGGCAACCAGGCGGTTGGCCGGCACGCCGTTCTCGATCAGGAACTTCACCACCGAGGTCGAGCGCGCCGTCGACAATTCCCAATTGTCGCGGTAGCGGCCGGTGCCCGACAGCGGCTTGTCGTCGGTGTGGCCGTCGACGCGCAGCACCCAGTTGATCTCCGGCGGGATCTCCTTCTGCAGGTCGATGATGGCGTCGGCGAGCTTCTTCATCTCGTCCTTGCCGGCATCGTTGATCACTTCGGAGCCTGTCGGGAAAAGCACTTCCGACTGGAAGACGAAACGGTCGCCGACGATGCGGATGTTCTCGCGGTCGGCGAGGATTTCGCGCAGGCGCCCGAAGAAGTCGGACCGGTAGCGGTTCAGTTCCTGCACACGTTGCGCCAACGCGACGTTCAGGCGGCGGCCGAGATCGGCGATCTTGGTGTTGGACTCGCGATCGCGCGCTTCCGACACGTTGAGCGCTTCTTCGAGCGCTCCGATCTGTCTGCGCAGCGCCGAGATCTGCTGGTTGAGGATTTCAACCTGGCTCAGCGCCTGCTGGCTGATCTGGCGCTGGTTGTCGAGTTCGCCCGACAGCGCCGTGGCCCGCTGGTTGGCGGCGTCGCCGGCACCGGCGCCTTGCGCCAGCAATTGCTCGAGCCGGCTCTTTTCCGCCTCCGACGCCGACAGCGACGCCTGCAAATTGGCGAGCGAATCTTCCTTGTCCTGCGTTGTCGAACGCTCCAGCGCCAGAAGCTGGGTCAGTTCGTTGATCTGCGAATTGAGGCGGTTGAGCACCGTGTCCTTGCCGGAGATTTCGCGGCCGAGCAGGAACTGCGCCAGCACGAAGACGGTAAGCAGGAACATGATCGCGAGCAGCAACGTCGACAGCGCGTCGACGAAGCCCGGCCAGTAATCGATACGGCGATCGGCACGCCGGCTCCTGGCGAGAGCCATGCTAATGGACTCCAGTCTTCTTCAAGGCGTCCGCAATCTTCTCCAGAGTGTTGCGCATCGCCTTCTGCTCGTCCGACTGGGCCTCGACCCAGTCGCGCATGATCTGCTGCTCCGAGCGCATGTTCTTGACCAGACCCGAAATGCCGTCGGCAAGGTTGGCCATGGCGGTGGCGACACGCGGATTGGCGCCACCGCCGCTCTCTTGCATGCTGCGCAGTCTTTCCGACAGGACGCGGATCTCGTCGGAGGACTCGGCCCTGGGCGGTTCGGCGACAACGATGTCGGAGGACAGGTCGGTGACCGAGGATAGCCAGTTTTCGAGCTCGGTGTAGAAGCGTGTCTGGGCGCGGCCAGCCTGCAGGTCGAGGAAGCCGAGCACCAGGGAACCGGACAGGCCGAACAGCGACGACGAGAAGGCGGTGCCCATGCCGGCCAGCGGCGCGGCAAGCCCGGCCTTCAGGGATTCGAGCACGGCAGCGGCATCGCCGGTGCCGGGATCGAGCGAGCCGATCGTCTCGCGGATCGAGCCGATCGTGTTGAGCAGGCCCCAGAAGGTGCCAAGCAGGCCGAGGAACACCAGCAGCCCGACAAGATAGCGCGAGGTGTCGCGGCTTTCGTCGAGGCGGGTGGCGATCGAATCGAGCATGGTGCGCATCGAGCTGGTCGAGAAGGCGATCGTCGGCGAGCGGCCGATCATCGCCTTCATCGGCGCCAGCAGCACCGGTTCGGTGGTTTCGGAGCCGGCCCGAAAAGAGTTGACCCAGCGCACTTCGCGAAACAGCCGGCCGACCTGCGCGAAGGCCAGCAGGATGCCGACCGCAAGCACGCCGACGATCAGGCCGTTGAGACCGGGATTGGTGGCGAAGGCTGTCGAGATCTGCCGGGTCAGGATGGCGGCGATGAAAGCGACGATCATCAGGAAGATGACCATGGTCAGGAGAAAGACCTGCGGGCTCGACAATTTGTGCGGATCGTACATCAGCACGTCGGAGCGCCTGCCCATGCCGAAGGATTTGAAAAAAGCCATCCGTGCCCCGTTTCCGATGCCGCCGCCGCCGCCAATTCACGTTTGACGGCGACTCTAAACGCAATTGTGACCAAATTGAATGGCGCTTGGCAATATTGCCAAGCAGACCATTGCGTTAGAGTCGCTTGATGACCAGGCAGTCGACCATGGCGGCAAGATGCAGGCCGGCGCCGGTGACGACAAAGCCGTGCCACAGCGCATTGTGGAAGCGCAGGCCCTTCCAGGCGAAGAAGATGACGCCGCAGGAATAGACGATGCCGCCGGCAACGATCAGCGCGATCGATGTCGTCGGCAATGTCTCGACGAGCGGCTCGACCAGAACGATGCCGCTCCAGCCGATGGCGAGATAGAAGACGACCGCCAGCCGGTCGAAGCGACCGGGAAGAAGCACTTTGATGGCGATGCCGATCGCTGCCGCGACCCAAACCAGGACGATCATCGAGATGGCCAGCGGCGAGCCGTCGAGCTGGGCGAGAAAAGGCGTGTAGGTCGCGGCGATCAGCAGATAGATCGCGGCATGGTCGAAGCGCCGCAATATCCACTTGGCTGGCGACGACACCGGCCACAGATTGTAGGCCAGCGACACCGACAGCACGGTGAGCAGCGAAATCACGTAGAAAGCGGCGGCGATATATTCGCCCGGACCGGTATGGAAGGCAGCCAGCGCCAGCAGCGTCGAGCCGGCAGCAATGGCGAGCACGATGCCCACCGCATGGACGATGCCGTCGGCGATCATTTCGGCGCGCGAATAGTGCCAGCGTCCCATGAACGGGATTTCGATCTGGGGTATCTCGATCTGGGATTCCGGGCCGATATGCGTCATGAAGGATCCTGCATCCGCCTATTTGGGCGGATGCCGGACAGCATTTCAAGCTTTCGTTGCGGTTTTGCGACTGCGGCGGTTCAGCGCGCCAGGTCCGGGTTCATGCTTCTTCGGGATCACGTCTAGCGCGGCGTCACCGGCTTCCTGACGGTCTTCAACAGCGCACGCTGGATGGTCTCGTTGCCGGCGATGATCGAGCCGCCATCCAGCATGTTCTGCCCGCCGGCGAAGTCGGAGATGAAGCCGCCAGCCTCGCGGATCAGCAGGATGCCGGCGGCGACGTCCCAGGCCGACAGGCCGGTTTCCCAGAACCCGTCCATGCGGCCGGCAGCGACGTAGGCGAGATCGAGCGAGGCGGAGCCGAGGCGGCGCACGCCCGAAACTTCGGCCATCACGTTGCGCAGCTCGATCAGGAAATTGCCATGTTGGCCGCGGCCGAGATGCGGCACGCCGCAGCCGATCACCGTGTCGATCAGCTTGGTGCGGCCGGCAACCCGCAGCCGGCGGTCGTTCATGAATGCGCCGCCACCGCGCTCGGCGGTGTAGAGTTCGTCCATCGCCGGATTGTAGACGACACCGGCGACGATCTGGCCCTGGCGCTCCAGCGCGATCGAGATGGCGAAGAGCGGAATGCCGTGCAGGAAATTGGTGGTGCCGTCGAGCGGGTCGACGATCCAGCGGTGCTGGCTGTCGTCGCCTTCGATCAGGCCGCGCTCCTCCATCAGGAAGGCATAGCCCGGCCGCGCCTTCGACAGCTCGGTGAAGAGGATTTCTTCTGCCTTGCGGTCAGCCTGGCTGACATAGTCGCCCGGCCCCTTCATCGAGACCTGCAGGTTCTGCACTTCGCCGAAATCCCGCGACAGCGAGCGCCCGGCCTTCATAGCGGCCTGGACCATGACATTGAGGATCGCGGAACGCGCCATTGCTCTTCTTCCTGCCGCTGCGCCTATTTGCCTTGAGGCATGATCTTGTCCAAAAAGTCTGCAACTTTTTGGGATGATGCTATTTGCTTTGAGACATGATCTTGTCCAAAAAAGTCTGCAACTTTTCGGGATCATGCCTTAGTCGGCGCGGCGCACATAAGTGATTTCGTTGGTGTCGACGATGATACGCTCGCCCGAGCCGATGAAAGGCGGCACCAGCACGCGAATGCCGTTTTCCAGCATCGCCGGCTTATAGGACGAGGCGGCGGTCTGGCCCTTCACCACCGGGTCGGCCTCGGTGATCGTCAGCGTCACCTGGTCGGGCAGCGAAATGCCGATCGGCCTTTCGTCATAGAGCTGGACCGTCACCATCATGCCGTCCTGCAGGAAGGCAGCGCGATCGCCGACGAAATCCTTTTGCAATTCAAGCTGCTCGTAGCTTTCGGTGTCCATGAACACCAGCGCTTCGCCCTGTTCGTAGAGGAAGGAGAAATCCTTCATCTCCAGTCGGATCTGCTCGACTGTCTCGGCCGAGCGGAAACGCTCATTGAGCTTGGTGCCGTTGATCAGGTTCTTCAGCTCGACCTGATTATAGGCGCCGCCCTTGCCTGGTTTGACAGCGTTGGTTCTGACCGCCACCCACAGGCCGCCATCGTGCTCGATGACGTTGCCGGGACGGATTTCGTTGCCATTGATCTTGGCCATGATGATGTGATCCGGAATGAGATTTCGCGACGAAAGCGATTTGGCGCCTCCAAGACCACAAATCGCCAGGAGAGGCAAGCGATTGGGCAAGAGGGGGATTGGGCAAGAGGGGGAGTGGGCAAGAG
>NZ_JBVVQT010000009.1:70824-223708 GCF_055811595.1 Mesorhizobium sp. WSM4814 | reverse complement strand
CCGCGCCGCCGTCTCGCGGGCCGAAGAACGGCCGCCGCCGCGATAGTCGCGCAGGCCGTATTTGGTGTCGTAGGTATAATCGGCATGACCCGGCCGGTATTGGCGGGCGATCTCGCCATAGTCCTTGGAGCGCTGGTCGACGTTCTCGATCAGCATCGACACCGGCGTGCCGGTGGTGATCATGGTCTCGCCGTCGTCATCCAGGATGAAGCCGGACAGGATCTTGACCTCGTCGGGTTCGCGACGCTGCGTCACAAAACGCGATTGACCCGGGCGGCGCTTGTCGAGTTCGGCCTGGACCTCGGCGCGCGTGAAGCGGATGCCGGGCGGACAGCCGTCGACGACGCAGCCGAGCGCTGGGCCATGGCTTTCGCCCCAGGTGGTGACACGGAAAAGATGGCCAAACGTATTGTGAGACATGAGAACCAGCCCTGCCGGCACCGAGCCGGCTTAGCGCATGACCCCGAAAATCGGAGCGATTTTCGGGAAGGATCATGCGCAAAAACAAAAGTGCCACAGCGTCGTTTCTGCGTTAGGACGCGCGGCGCCGTAGCTGCGTTCTATTGGCGTTTTCCGCAGCGGTCAAACTGTGATCTGGCGGATTTAGTTTTGACACATTCGGTTGGTTTCTGCTTCCCTCGACCCGTCTGTTGAACACCGTCTGTTGAACACCCGCCGCCACCGAGCCGGCGCAATGATAAGAGGACGATGATGCGTATCCCGATCGGCGCCGTTGCCGCCATGTTGCTGATTTCCACCGCCGCCTTCGCCGGCCAGACCGAAGGCCTGATCAAAGAGATCGACAAGGAGACGTTGACGCTGACACTCGACGACGGCAAATCCTACAAGCTGAACGCCGAAACCGATCTCGAAGCGCTGAAACCCGGCATGGACATCGTGATCGCCTACGACGAGACAAACGGCGAGAACATCATCACCGACATGCAATTGCCGGATAGCGATTCAACCGAATAGACTCATTCAGTCTGGACGGTGCTGGCTATTCTCGCGAGCAACGCGACCAGTTCGCGATGGGTCTCGGTTCCTGGCGATTCAGCAAGTGACTCGCAAGTCACCCGCGAAAGCTTCAACTCTGCGCCCGATCAAACCCGGCAAGCCGGTCTTGCCTCGGCTTGCGGCGTTCGGCTGGACTTAGCCTCTCACGGGTTGAAGCCGCTAAATTCGGACGGCAGGACTGCATTCTCACCAATTTCTAACCTGAATCTCTCGTATCCTTAATAGCGCGTCCTCTATGGTTGCTCCGTGCTGAAACGGCGTCGCGGCAATGTTGCGCCGATCTGCGCGAGCCATCCTGCACGGTGGCCTTCTCTGCCGCGAAGGGGGTATTCTTGAATCCGATCGGTTTCGGGTTCTCAACGCCGATGGACACCGATGGGCATCAGGTCTCGCATTCTTGTATTTCAGCTCATTGTCGTGGGGGCAGTCGTGATTATGGCGGCTATCGTCTACATCACCATTCGCTCGACAACCTACTACACACAGCGCGTGCAATGGGCCAACAACCAACTGGAAGCCGTCACCGCGCTTACGGTCAACGCCAACCGATATTCCGAGCAGATCGCCGAGTTCCTGTTGATTGGCGAGCCGGAGCGTCCCGACTACGAGAGCGCCCGCGCCGAGCTTGAGGCAGGATTCGAAAAGCTCGCGCAGCTGACCAGGGGAGAAGCCGAGTTTCTCGGGCGCAGCAGCGAACAGGAGGACAGCGGTGACGAGATCTTCCGCATCACGCGGATGCGCACGCTCTACGGAGAAATCGCCAAAGCCACGTCGGACGCAATCAATCTTCGCAACCAGGGGCGCCAGGAGGACGCGGTCAGGATTTTTCGCCGGGACATCGAGAATCGTTTCGACGCCGAGTTCGAAAACATCCTGGAAGCCGCGCGGCGCGACGAAGAGGAGGAGGTTGTGCGAACCGAACTGCAGGCAGAAGCACTGTGGCGACGCCTGACCTGGATGACGGCCGCGCTTGCATTGGCTGCTGTGGTTCTCTGCTTTGTCGCTGCTTTCCTTCTCGCCCGATCATTGATGCGCCCGATCAGCCTGCTGACCGAAGGCACAGAGGCGATCAGTCGTGGTGATCTCGACCACCGGATCGCCTTTGATGGCCGCGACGAACTTGGTGCGCTCGCCAGGCGGTTCAACGAAATGGCCACGCATCAGCAAGACCAGCGCGACCGGCTGCTCAATGCCAAAGCAGAACTCGAGCAGCAAGTTGCCACACGGACCGCCGAGCTTGCCGCGGCCAACCAGCGGTTGACGGAGCTCGACCGGTTGCGCGTCCAGTTCCTCGCCGACATCAGCCATGAACTGCGCACTCCACTGACGGCGCTTCGCGGTGAAGCGGAAATTCCGCTGCGCCATGGTTCAAAGCCAGAGGCAGTGTACCGCGATGCGCTCGAACGGATTGTCACTCAGAGCCTGGAGATGGGACGCCTCGTCGACGATCTGGTTTTTCTTTCTCGTTCGGAAACCGATACAATACGCTTCGAGCCCCGCCGAACGGACCTCGTTACCATCGTCGCCGATGCGGTCCATGAGGGCGAAATCCTGGGGCGCGCCAAGGGCATCTCGATCAAGGCGGCCTACAGCACCCGTCCGGTCTGGATCACTGCCGACGCGCAACGGCTCAAACAGGCTCTCGTGATAATTCTGGACAATGCCATAAAATATTCTCCGCGCGATCGCTCGGTGAACTTGAGCATGACCGTTATGGACGGGCATGCGGAGATTGCGATACGCGACAAGGGTTTGGGCATTCCAGCCGAGGAAATACCCAAGGTGTTCGAGCGATTTTACCGTGGCCGAAGCCCAAAGGCGTCGCGCCAACTTGGCAGTGGCCTCGGTCTGGCGATCGCGAAATGGCTCATCGAAAAGCATCGTGGCGAGATTGCGCTCACGAGCGAGGTCGGGTCTTTTACTGAGGTCGTGGTCCGGCTTCCACACGCTGACGCAACCGCGTCTGCGGATGCGAATGCAGGTGCCGCCGTGGTCGTTTTGAAAAAGAGGCTGCGTGCAAAAACCGGCTCGGAATAAAGAACGACCTCCTTCGTTTCATGGATTACGATTGTTGAGGCGGGAGCTTGGCGGAATGACCGCGCCCACCGCGAGGCGGGGAATTCTCTCACTCCCCGCAATACGACCTGGGGAGAAGGTGGTGTAAATGTCAAGGATTCTGCTGGTAGAGGACGACGATCGCATCGTCGGCTTCATCAAGCGAGGGCTCGAAGCCGAGGGTTACGTTGTCGACGTGACCGACAGTGGCGGGGATGTGCTGGCGATGGTGCGGGAGACGCCATATGCGCTGATCGTTCTCGACCGAATGCTTCCAGGAATCGACGGCCTCGAAGTATGTCGCATGCTGCGGCGCGAGCAGCACCAGCATCTTGTCCTGATGCTCACGGCCAGAGACAGCCTGCAGGACAAGGTCGAAGGGCTGAAGGGGGGCGCCGACGACTACCTGACCAAACCTTTCGCCTTCGACGAGCTGATCGCGCGCATGGAGGCGCTGCTTCGCCGCGGCTCCAGCACCGGCACGGACCCAGTCCTCAGAGTTGGCGATCTGGCGCTTGATCCGGTCGGCAAGAAGGTCTGGCGCGGCGAACGCGAGATCAGCCTTACGGCTAAGGAATTCAGGCTTCTCGCGTATCTGATGTCGCACTCCGGCGCTGTGATCAGCAGAACCCGGCTGCTCAACAATATTTGGGATCTGAGCTTCGACCCGGAAACGAAGGTGGTCGATGTCTACATCCGCTACCTTCGCAGCAAGATCGAAAGCGTGGACGAAAAGCCGCTCATAAAAACCGTGCGGGGCTTCGGCTACGTGATATCGGCTTGAAGCCAGCGGTCACCTTCGTTTTCAGGAAATAGGCAGTTCTCTCACCAAGCTCTAACCTGATGCTTGCCATAGTCTAATCCTGGCCTTGCCGAAATCTAGCCGGACTCCCACGCTGGTTTAGCCGCCGTGGTCATATGCTGCCATATGAAGATACCGACCCACCCCGAATGCGTGCGGAGGCGGCTGACTTCGCCTGGTCCTCATGAAACCGGAAACTTCGACGTGATTGAGACTGATCAATTCGGAAAGCAGCTTGTTGCATTTCTTCCGAACCTGCGCCGCTTTGCGATTTCCCTTTGCCGTTCCCGCGATCTTGCCGACGATCTGGTGCAAGCGGCTTGCGAACGCGCGCTTGCCAACACCGAGCGCTTTGAACCTGGAACCCGTCTTGATGCGTGGTTGTTCCGGATCCTGCGAAATTTGTGGATTGACCACATCAGAAGGCAGCGCACGGCCGGCCCGCAGGAGGACATTGAGCAACGGCAGGACCTCGTCGGCGCCTGTGGCGAGCGAGATGTCGAAGCACGCTTTACACTGAACAGCGTTGCCCAGGCGATCACCGACCTGCCGGACGAACAGCGCGAAATCATTCTCCTGGTCTGCGTCGAGGACCTTTCCTACAGGGAGGCGTCCGGCGTTCTCGGGATTCCGATCGGAACGGTGATGAGCCGGCTGGCGCGCGCCAGAAAGAATCTCGCCGAGGCAGTCGGAATAAATCCTGGCTTGCCACGTTCACCGGTCATGAAGGGCGAGAACAGAAATGATAAGATGCGAGTTTGCTGACGAAACGCTCATGGCCTTTGCAGACGGCGAACTTGACGACGCGACTGCCGCAGCCATCGAGAAAGCCATGCAACCGGAAATCGCCAACCGGGTCGCCCTGTTCCTGGAAACCCGCATTCAGGTCAAAGAGGCACTGACGCCGGTTCTCGATGAACCCGTTCCCGACCGACTCAGCCAGTCCGTGCAGCGAATGATCGACGAGGCCAGGCGGCGCAGCGTTCCATCGCACGCCGGCGAGGCCGCGCGTGTCGTTGCCTTCAGGGCGAGGCACAATCAGGCAATGCCGCGCCCCCAGGCATCCTGGATCATGCCGCTGGCTGCTTCGCTGGTTGCAGTCGCTTTTGGGTTCGGCGGATATTTTTTTGGGCTTGCCATCCAAAACCAGCCGCATGGACTTGAGGTGGCAGGGCAGGACAGCCCTCTTTCAGAGGCGCTCGGGCAGGTGGCGTCCGGCGAAGAAACCGTGCTGACAGGCTCCACCGACAGGATCCGTGCCGTAGCCACGTTTCGCGATGGAACCGGTTCCTTGTGCCGCGAATTTGAAATCGATTCCGCCAACCGCTCGACCGTCATATCCGTGGCGTGCCACTCGGATGATGGTTGGGCGGTGAATTTTGCCGTCGTTGCGCCCGCACGCGATGGCGGATATGCACCGGCCTCGTCTACGGAAGCGCTCGATTCCTATCTCGCGGCAACCGGAGCGCATGAGCCTCTGTCACGGGAAGACGAGGCGGCGGCATTGAGATCGTTGGGCCAGTAGAAGGCGGGCCCGTGGGCATGCTTTTGGGCGACATGCATTAGAGCCAGTCCAGGCTCCGGCCCTCCAGCCTGAGCAAGCGATCGTGCGGCACATTCAGCCTGGCGGCTTCTTTCTCGGGCATTCCCAGCACCATGCGGAACAGGACGCGCACGACGCCGCCATGCGTCACGCAGACCGTCCGGCGATCCAGCGCGTCGAACCACGGCTTTACCCGTTCGAGCAGCATTTGATAGCTTTCGGCGCCCTCGCCGGGCGGCAGGAAATTCCACTTGTCGAGGCGCCTCTCCCTGGCCGAGCCGAGATGCCGGGCCTCGAGTTCGGGAAAGGTGAAACCCTGCCAGTCGCCGAAACTCATTTCGACAAGGCGGGGATCGGTGCGGTAAGCCCTGGGATCGAGCCCCATCGCCATGCGAATGCGTTCCATGGTCTCACGCGTTCGCCGCATCGGGCTGGCGACAAAATCGAAATCTTCGGGATTATGAACCAATTCGGCCAGCCGATGGCCATTGCCGGTCGCCTGCTCGCGGCCGAGCGGGTTGAGATCGGTGTCGGCCTGTCCTTGCAGCCGGGACTCGGCGTTCCACACCGTCTGGCCATGGCGCGCGATGTAGACGAGCGGATACATCAGGTCATCCGGAGAGCGGCCGAGAGCAGGCGGGAGGGTATATTCCAGGCGGGTCTATTCCTTGACGGTCGAAATATCAGGCGCGTCGACCGCCTTCATGCCGACGACATGGTAGCCGGAATCGACATGGTGGATCTCGCCGGTGACGCCGCGTGAAAGGTTTGAAAGGAAATAGACCGCTGAATCGCCGACCTCCTCTTGCGTCACCGTCTGCTTTAGCGGCGAATTGTATTCGTTCCACTTCAGGATGTAGCGAAAATCGCCGATGCCGGAGGCTGCCAGCGTCTTGATCGGACCGGCGGAGATGGCGTTGACGCGGATTTTCTTGGCGCCGAGGTCGACGGCCAGATAGCGCACGCTGGCTTCGAGCGCTGCCTTGGCAACACCCATGACGTTGTAGTGCGGCATCACTTTTTCCGCACCGTAATAAGTCAACGTCAGCAGCGAGCCGCCATCGGTCATCAGCGCCTCGGCGCGCTTGGCGATGGTGGTGAAGGAAAACACCGAGATGTCCATCGTGCGCAGGAAATTGTCGCGCGTCGTCTCGACATAGCGGCCTGTCAGTTCGTCCTTGTCGGAAAAGGCGATGGCGTGGACGAGGAAATCGAGCTTGCCCCAACGCTTGGCGATGTCGTCGAAGACCGCATCGAGCGTTGTCGGATCGGTCACATCGCAATGGCCGGCGACATGGGCGTTGAGTTCCGCCGCCAGCGGCTCGACGCGCTTCTTGAACGCCTCGCCCTGGTAGGTCAGCGCGATCTCGGCGCCATGGTCGACGCAGGCCTTGGCGATGCCATAGGCGATCGACCGATTGTTCGCGACGCCCAGGACAAGCCCGCGCTTGCCGGCCATAATGCCTTGTCCACCCGCCATGTGAGCGCTCTCCGCAAGATTTGCTGCTTCGTGAGTGGCTATCGCACAGGCACAGAGCCCCTTCAAGCGCTCAAAACGGACAGTGCCCGCCCGGCTGACCTTCCGACCTGGATGCCATGCAGCAGTTCTGCGAGCCTGGTTGTGCGTCGAAGCGGTCACTCGATCCTAAAACGAGGCGCATCTGCCGGCGCCGACGCCAATAGGTCGCGAACAAGTTTCCTCGTCATGAATTCACCGGCATCTTTCGCATCCGAGATGTCCATGGCGAACGCTCCCGGACCGCCGATCACGCTGGAGCGGAAATATTGCGCAAGTTCCGCATCCTGCCCCAGGACCAATCCGTTGATCGTAAAACCTTGCGCCAGCGCCGCGTCTCGCGAGGATTCTGTTCCGCCCTCGAAATTGTCGGTTCCGTTGGCGCAGATGTTCATGACCGCGCGCTGCGTCGCGTGCGGCGATGACGCCAACAGGAGCGAAGCAAGGGCGATCGCCTCCGACATGTCTGTCAGACGATCGTGCATCGCTGCGGGATCAGCGTTGCCGTCCTGCTCCATATCGCCGCCTCCGTAATGGGTTCGGTCGATGAGCGTCACCGAAGCGAGCGCCTGAGACACGCGCGCGGCGTCCTCGGCCGAGTCGATGACGGTCCAGGGCACCAACAGGTCGAACTTGCCATCGCTTGACCATGTAAAGACGGCGAACCCGATCCGACGCCGCGGGCCGGCGGTGGCGGCGCGCAGGAAGTCGGGGTGGACGAGCGCCCGCACGAGCCCGGTTTGCTGGAGCCATTCCTCATATCGGCCGATCGAGTCCGAGACGTCGATTGCTGTGACGACATTGGCGTCGGTGCCCGGCACGACCGCGTTGGCCGCTGGCGAAGCGCCGCACAGGAAGACCATCAGTGGCAGGGCGAGGTGAAGGGCGCGCCAGCGGCAAGGTTTCGCCGGCATGGCAGGCTTCGACTTCACACCCTGGTGTTCTGAACGACGCCGGAACCAGCGCGTTGGAACGGACGGAAACAGGTGCGACAGCATTGGCTCCTCCCGGAATGATCCCGGGGGTAACGGGCCGGAGCCAAACTTATTCCTCCCGTTCGCGCGGCCGTTTCCGCAATTCGGTTATGTCCGCTTTGAGAATGGCAGGCCCGGATCCATTGCGTGAAGATCCGCATCACGCCCCAGCCCGCGATAGAGGATGAACGCACAGCAACAGGCGACGGCAATCGACAGCATCTCGCCGCCGTCTTCCGCGTAGCCAACGAGCTTCGAGCCCGTCAGGAAGTGCAGCATGTCAACCACCACGGCAAAACCCACAAGACACGCGAACAGCAGCAAAAACACCGATCCAAGGGCTTGTTGCCTCGGTCTGCTTTGCCAGAATGACCACAACAGCGGCGCCAGCAGGCCGAGCGCGACCGCCGACCAGGTGATGATTTCCCCGGTGTCGCGAGCCCGCATGCCCGGCAGCGAAACGAGGTCGAATGTCGCTGCCAGCAGCAGGCCGCCGCGCTCATGGAAACGGGTGGCGTCGTCGAGTGTCACAAAACTGAAAATCAGCGACCAGGCAAGAAACATATGCTCCCTGGTTCGAAGCCAGATGCCGAACAGAAACAGGGCGCAAAGCGCGGCCTGCCCGTAGTTGAACATCTCGGGCAGCGATCCATCCCTGCTGATGTTGAGACGCGCAGGCAGATCGTAGTGTGAAATTCCGACAGATCGAAGCGCCTCGATCGCGAAGGGAACGGTGATGACGAGGATATTCAGGCATATTACTATCAGCGCGAAAACCCTGCTGAACCTGTCGTTTCGATACATCGCCCGGATTTCCCCGAACGCACTTTCCAAACTCGATAACGCATGACCCAGCAATCCGACGCGCTCCTTCGTAGCTCTTCGTTTGACGGACAATTTCGTTAGTCGACCAAGAGGTCAAGATTGGGGCAGGACGTGCTTCTGGACCGCCCGTCGACGTTCAGCCCGCCCGGCTGAGTTCGGTCCGGCATGGTCTGGAAAACGGGGCGGCCGCGGGTTTATTCCGCCCGAGCAAAAGAAAACGCTCTCGGCGACGAGCGATTGACCCGCCTGGCGCAAGCCGGCCACGTTGCGGGCGGGCGTTCGCCATCGAGCGATGTCGCGGAATGCGGCTGAGCCCTGCAGTCGAACAAGACGGACAGGTGAGAGACAGGAGCGTTTGCGGCGCAGCGCGGCTTTGACGCGCCAAGCTAACGTTTGCGGTTGCGCATCAACGCTTCGAGATCGCTGTCGCCACCCTCAGGCAGCATCAGCCGCACATGCGCGTAGAGATCGCCGTGACCGCCGACTTTTTCCGGCAGGCCCCTGCCCTTCAGCCGCAGAACCTTGTCCGAGCTCGACCAGGCGGGGACATTGACTGCAACCTTGCCGGTCGGCGTTTCGACCGCCACCTTGGCACCGAGCACGGCATCCGCCAGCGCAATCGGCAGGTCGGCGTGGAGGTCGCGGCCTTCGACACGGTAGCGCGGATGCCGCCGGAAGCGGATCTTGACCAGCGCATCGCCCGGTTGCCCCGGCCCTTGCTCGCCCTGGCCTTTCAGCCGGATGGTCTGGCCGTCTTCGACATAGGCTGGCAGCTTGACTGCGACCTTGCGCCCGTCGGGGAACATCGCCGTTACCTTCTCGGCAGTCGCCGCTTCTTCGATGGTGATGTCGAGCGTCACGTTCAGGTCGGCGCCGGTCGGCGCCTGCCGGCCGGCACCCATGCCGGCGCCGCGCGAGAAGGTCTCGCCGAAAATCTGGCTGAAGATGTCGCTGCTGCCGTCGAACGGATCGCCGCTCGGACGGCCTGAGCGAAACTCGAAACGCGAGCCGCCCGGCCCTTGCTGCCGGCGAAAACCGGCGAACGGATCGGCGCCGCCGGCGGCGCCCTCGAAGCCTTGAAAGCGCGGCTTGCCCTCGGCGTCGATTTCGCCACGATCGAAAGCCGCACGGTTCTTCTCGTCGCCGACGATCTCGTAGGCCTGGTTGGCCGCGGCAAACCGCTCCTTCGCCCTGGGATCCGGATTCTGGTCCGGATGATACTCCTTGGCAAGTTTGCGGTATGCCGATTTTATATCCTTGGCCGATGCGTTCTTGGCAACGCCCAGCACCTCATAGGGGTCGCGCATGCTTCCTGCCCTGGAGAAGGAGTGAGTCCATGATTGCCATCTATATGCGCTCGCATAGGAAGAAATTCCAGTAGCTTACGGTCATATGATGGCGGAAAATCAGAGCGCTTTGAAGTCCTGCATCCGCCAGGCGCCGGCGCCGGCCAGGCACACCTCGCCCTTGAACAGGGCGACGCCGTCGAAGCTTTCGCGTGAGGCGGTGAAGCGGCGGCAAAGCTGACCGTTGTCCCTGGACTCCGCCAGTTCGGTGATCGAGCCGCGCGAACCGGTATCGGAATTCGCCCAGGGAACGGCCTGCCCGCCAAGTTCCTGGATATCGGCTGAAGACACCGCGTTGCGGATCGTCGCCTGGTCCGAGGCGCGATCCTGGTCGATCGGCATGGCAGAGGCAGGCGTGCTGCTGGTCAGGATCGTACGGTCGACCTCCGCCTGCTCCAAACTGAAGCCGCCGGCACCGCAGGCGGCAAGCGGCAAGGCGACCAGCACGATCGCGGCCGCCTTGACCGCACCTTGCGCATTGGCCGAAGCAATAAGGCGCCATTGCCTGCTGTCAAAAAGTTGCGCGATGCGCGACAATCGGCAATCTCCCCCGGCCGGCAATAGAATTTGGAAAAACTATGAGCGAAACTGAGTTAACAAGCGGTGACTTTGCCGAGGCTGCCGAGCCATTCCGCCTGTTTGCCGCATGGCTCGACGATGCGACGAAGAGCGAGATCAACGATCCCAACAGCGTGGCGCTGGCGACCGTCGATGCCGAGGGCATGCCGAATGTGCGGATGGTGCTGCTCAAGGGGTTCGATGAAAGCGGATTTGTGTTCTACACGAATTTCGAGAGCGCCAAAGGCCGCGAGATTCTTGGCAGCATGAAGGCGGCGATGTGCTTTCACTGGAAATCGCTGCGCCGGCAGGTGCGTGCACGGGGGCCGGTGGAGATCGTTACCGAGGCGGAAGCGGACGCGTATTACGCGACACGTCCGCGCGGCAGCCGCATCGGGGCATGGGCGTCGAAACAGTCGCGGCCGCTGGAGAGCCGCTTCGCACTGGAAAAAGCCGTTGCCGAATACACGGCGCGCCATGCGATCGGCGAGATCCCACGACCCAAACACTGGTCGGGTTTTCGCATCGTGCCGCAGACGATCGAGTTCTGGCACGACCGGCCTTTCCGGCTGCACGATCGCATTGTCTTCTCGCGCAACCCTGAGGGCGGCTGGGACAAGACAAGGCTTTATCCCTGAGCGGCTGGTCCCTTAAGCGACTTCATCAAGGAGCCTGGGCAATCCTCGCGAGACGATCTGCTGATCGACGTGAACGGCGGCCTTGCGATTTTCGGCTTCGATATACGTGAAGATGTCGTCACGATCGCAGAGCGCAAGCCGTGCCTAGCCTCAAGACTCACCTGCCTCGGCCTTGCGAAGCGCTGCCGCCCGCCGTCCAGCAAAATGGGATTCGGCGTCAGCGTCTTCAACGTCCGGCCGGGTATCCTCGAGCGCCTGCAGAACTTTCGCCCGGAACCAGGCATCGTGGGCGTCACTGTTGCTGACGAGTTCGAGCGGCAAGGCGCCCTCATTGGCGGTGCGCGTCAACAAGATGCGGACGGCATCGGAAACCGTGAGCCCCATGTTTTCCAGAACCGCCGTGGCGCGTTCCTTCACCTCAGCGTCGATTCGGGTCTGGACCAGTGCGGTCGATACCATGGCAGACAATGTAATGCATTTGCATGACATGTGCCAGGCTCTTGGTCGGCGCGTCTAGTTCCTCTGCACAGTGGTTTTGACAGGTTGGGCCGATCGGCAGCGACCGTCGACAATTCCTCTCAGCCAATTTCAGTGGCAAATCGCAAACCTCTAGGATTGGCTGAAACATCCCTCCCTTCGTCATCCCAGGGCAAAGCAAGGAGCGAAGCGACGCGGCGCAGACCCTGGGATGACGAAGACGTGGTGGGAACTAATAGCCCAGCTATCCCTTCTTCCTGGTCATGAACGCCATCAAGGCGGCGCGGGCCTCGTCGGATTTGAGCCGCGCGCGAAAATGCTCGCTTTCCTGGCTGATGCGGTCAACGAGGTCTTCACGCGAGCCGCGCATCAGGTCGCGCGCGATCTTCAGTGCCTGCGGCGGCTTGGCAGCAACCTGCCCGGCAGCGGCAAGCACGGCGGCTTCGAGTTCGTTCTCCTCGACCACTGCGTAGATCAGTCCGGCGGCTTTCGCCCGCTCGGCCGAAAAGCCTTCGCCGAGGCCAAGCAGCGCGAAGGCGCCTTGCCGGCCCAGAATCTGCGGCGCAAGCAGGCTCGACCCCGCCTCGGGGACCAGGCCGAGATCGACGAAGGGCGTGCGGAATAGTGTGCGCGGCGTGGCGAAGGTCAGGTCGCAGTGCAGGTTGAGCGTTGTGCCGATGCCGACCGCAATGCCGTCGACGCCGGAGATCATCGGCTTTTCCGTCCTGGCCAGCGCCATCAGGAAATCCCAGACTTCGGTGCCGCCCTCGCCGCCGGTGGCGACGACCATGAAATCGGCAAGGTCATTGCCCGACGAGAAGGCGCCTGGAACACCGAGGAAGACATGGACGCGGATCGCCGGATCGGCGTCGCCCTCGGCAAGGGCTTTGGACATTGTTGCATACATGGCCCGCGTCAAGGCGTTCTTCTTGTCCGGACGGTTGATGCGGATGATCTGGATGGCGCCCTGGCGCTCGACGAGGATGTGGTCTGTCACGGGTGATCCTTTGTGAACGTCGTGAAACGTCGACCTGGTGGCTGTCAGGCAGAAATCAGCGTCTGGCCGGCAGCGGCAAGGCTCTCGGCGCCGCCGATGACACGCTCCTTCAGCGCGCCCGCCTCGCCAAGCAGGTTTTCGGCGTAAAAACGGCAAACGGCGATGCGGCTTGGGTCGGCAAGCGCGCCGCGCGCCAGATAGGCGCCGCCCGCCGCCAGCGAGATCAGCCGCAGATACGGCGTCGCGCCGGCCAGCGCCGCGTCCGAGCGGCCGTCGGCGAGCAGCCCTTGCAGGAAGCGCGTCGCCTGGCTGAGATCGTCGAGCGCCTGGTCGAGGCCATCGGCGGTGCGGCCAAAACCTTGAAGGTTCGAGGTCCGCGCTTGATTGGCGACGGCTTTCAGTTCGGCGATGTAGCCATGCACATGCTCGCCGCCGCCAAGCGGCAGCTTGCGCGCCACCAGGTCTATCGCCTGGATGCCGTTGGTGCCTTCGTAGATCGGCGCGATGCGCGCGTCGCGATAAAGTGCTGCCGCACCGGTCTCCTCGATGTATCCCATGCCGCCATGAACCTGCAGCCCGAGCGAGGCGACCTCGACGCCTACATCGGTGGAAAAGGCCTTGGCCAGCGGCGTCAGCAGATTGGCGCGCTCCTGCCAATGGATGGCTTCATCGCCGACGGATACGCGCGCGTGGTCAATGGCGTGCGCGCAGCAATAGCTGATGGCGCGCGCAATCTGGGTCAGCGCCTTCATGGTCAGAAGATTGCGCTGCACGTCGGGGTGATGGACGATCGGCGCCATGCCGCTGCCATCATAGCTCGCGGCCTTGCCTTGCCGGCGGTCATTGGCGTAGGCGAGCGCCTTCTGCGTGGCCGTTTCGGCGACCGCAACACCCTGCATGCCGACGGCGAGCCGCGCATTGTTCATCATGGTGAACATGCAGGCGAGGCCCTTGTTTTCCTCGCCGATCAGCCAGCCGATCGCGCCGGGGGCGGTCCCTTCGAAACCGTCACCATAGATCATGGTGCAGGTCGGCGAGGCGTGGATGCCCAATTTGTGCTCCAGCCCGGAGCAGAAGACGTCGTTGCGTGCGCCAGGCGCGCCGTCGTCGCCGACAAGGAATTTCGGCACCAGGAACAGCGAAAGGCCGCGCGTGCCGGCCGGCGCGTCGGGCAGCCGCGCCAGCACCAGATGGATGATGTTGTCGGTAAGATCGTGCTCGCCATAGGTGATGAAAATCTTCTGGCCGAAGATGCGGTAGGTGCCGTTGCCGGCCGGCTCGGCGCGGGTGCGCAAGGCATTCAGATCCGAGCCGGCCTGCGGCTCGGTCAGGTTCATCGTGCCCATCCATTCGCCTGAGACGAGCTTTTCCAGGTATTTGGCCTTCAGCGCCGGTGAGGCATGCTTGTCGAGCGCTTCGACCGCCCCCATGGTCAGCGTCGGGCCGATGCCGAAGGCCATGGCGGCGGAGTTCCACATTTCGAGCGCGGCGACGCCCAGCATGGTCGGCAGCGCCTGGCCGCCGAATTCCTCCGGCGCTGACAGCGCGTTCCAGCCGCCGTCGATCCAGCGGTGATAAAGTTCCCTCCAGCCGGGCGGCATGGTGACGGCAGCGCCGCTCAGCACCGCGCCTTGTTCATCGCCGATCTTGTAGAGCGGCGCGACCTCTTCGCTGGCAAAGCGGCCGGCTTCCGCCAGAATGGCGTCGACGAGGTCTTCGCCAAGGTCGCCAAAGGTGCCGGCGTCAAGCGCCGGCTTCAAGCCAGCCACATGCTTCAGCGTGAAGGCGATTTCCTCGACTGGTGCCCGGTACATGCCGCTCGCTCCTCCTCTGTCCGGCAAGCCAACTTAAGATCCGTGCCGACACAAGACCATCCGCTTTTGGGTCGCCTCTCCATGTTCTTTTTACGTAAACGTCAAATTTTGTCACGCAGATTTTGCAATTGGAATTGTTCACGCTAAAATCGGCAAAAAGCCGGACAAGTCGACCGGCGACCGATCAAGAATACCGTAGGGGACCGCCCGTGCTCGCCAGACCTGACGCCTATCGCTGCACCGAATGCGGCCTGCGCTATCGAGCGGCAGGTTTTTGGCACCATCGGGGGAAGATCGAGGACGGCGCCGCCTATTGGTCGGATCGCGGCATCCTGTGTTCGCCGCAATGCTCGCTGGCCCATCACCGCAAGCGCCAGGCTGAGGGAACGCTGCCGCAAGCGCCGGCGCCCGACCCGTTCCACCCGCTCGCCCTGCGTTGATGACCAGCAAAGCCATCCCCGGCACGATTGCGGCGGCCGCCGCTGGCCGCCGAAAGCATTTCCTTAACCATGGCGGTTCAGGATCAGGCTTTGGCCAGCAAGGATCTGCTGTTTGAAGCCGCCGGCGCACCCTCTTCGCCGCCCAGGACTCCTCGCCGTCGCGACGGCAATGGCGTTGGCGCCGGCACAAGCCTCGGACTTCTCCGCGCCCTGGAAGAATGCCGACCGGGCGCTGGTGATCGACGCCTACGAATACAATCCCATCGACTGGACCGAGCTTGCCACCGACAAGCGCATCGTCGGCTTCATCAACAAGGCGTCCGACGGGATGCCACCAGCGTATTTCTGTTTCGGCGACGAGACCGCGACGCGGCTCTGCAAGGCGCTGTGGAAGCGCCATGCGGTGGCACAGGAACTGTTCCAGACGCGCAAGGTGGTGGCCAAGGCGCTCGGCCTGAAATGGGGTGCTTACCATCTCGCCCGCCCGGGCAACCCCGTGGGACAGGCCAATAATTTCATCAATTTCGCGAAACCTGGTCCGGACGACCTGCTCGCCCTCGACATCGAGGATGACGACCCGACGAAATGGATGTCGCTCGAGGATGCAGAGGAGTTCGTGCGCCATGTGCATCGGCGGATTGGCCGTTTTCCGGTGCTCTACACCAACGGCAAGACCGCCAAGCACATCGCCGACAACAAGTACAAATACCGGCTGCTGTCGCGGCTGCCGCTCTGGTATGCGCGCTACAAGCCCGACATCGGCGTGCATTTTCCGATGGGCAACTGGCAAGGCTACGCACTCTGGCAGTTTTCGGCAAAAGCCAATTGCGGCCGGTTCCGCTGCCCCTATCGGGTGGCTGGCACGCCGAACGACATCGATGTCAATGTCGCACCGATGGATGCCGCCGCCCTGCGCGCGCAATGGCCGTTCGGCGGCCTGATCGACGCGCAGCCGGATTACCTCGCCTCGATACCGCTGCCTCTCTCGCGGGCGGCCGGCCTTGCCGGCAATGTCACCCTTACCTATGCGACCGTGGCGCCGCCGCCGAGCTTCACCGAAATGGTCGCCATGTTCAGCGCGGGCTGGTCCAAGTTCCGCGGCAGCTTGCAAATGCCTGCCGTAGGGACAGCGCTGCGTCTTCCGCGCCGGATCGCCGACTATCTGGGGTGGCTGCGAAAGGAAAAACCCTCCGCATCGGCCGTTGAAGCCGCGCCCACCGATCCGGTCAGCACTGCGTCGACCGAGTTGGATCGTCGCCCCCGCTAATCTTGCCCCCGCTAATCTTGTACGTCAGCGCGCCTGCTCGCGGGCCACGGCCTGCCAGCCGATGTCGCGGCGGCAAAAACCTTGCGGCCAATCGATCCGGTCGAGCACGGCGTAGGCACGTCGCTGCGCCTCGCCGACCGTGCCGCCGGTCGCCGTGACAGCGAGCACACGGCCGCCATTGGCGACCAGCGCGCCGCTGTCGATGGCGGTGCCGGCATGAAAGATCTCGACGCCTTCGCCCGCGGCCTGTTCGACGCCGCGGATGACCGAGCCCTTTTCCGGGGTGCCGGGGTAACCCCTTGCCGCCATCACCACGGTGAGCGCCGCCTCGTTGCGCCAGCGCACTGAGGTATGTGCAAGCTGGCCGTCGGCGGCAGCGTTGAGCAGGACCAGGAGATCGTCCTTCAGCCGCATCATCAGCACCTGGCATTCCGGATCGCCGAAACGGGTGTTGTATTCGATCAGCTTCGGCCCATCGCCTGATATCATCAGCCCGGCAAACAGCACGCCGGAAAACGGCGCGCCAAGCTCGGCCATGCCGCGCATGGTCGGCTCGATGATCTCGCGCATGGTGCGGTCGGTCATCTCCGGGGTCATCACCGGGGCCGGCGAATAGGCCCCCATGCCGCCGGTGTTCGGACCGACGTCGCCGTCACCGAGGCGCTTGTGGTCCTGCGCGGTGCCGAACGGCAGCGCGGTGACGCCGTCGCACAGGCAAAAGAAGCTCGCCTCCTCGCCGGTGAGAAACTCCTCGACCACCACCTCCGCGCCGGCCTGTCCGAAGGACCCGTCGAAACAGGCATCGAGCGCTGCCAGCGCCTCGGCCAAATTCATGGCGACGGTAACGCCCTTGCCGGCGGCGAGGCCGTCGGCCTTGATGACGATCGGCGCGCCCATCTTTTCGACATGGGCCCTGGCCGACGCCAGATCGCCGAAGCGGCCATAGGCGGCGGTCGGGATGTCGTATTTCGCACAGAGATCCTTGGTGAAACCCTTAGAACCTTCCAGCCGCGCCGCCGCCCTGGACGGGCCGAAGACGCGAATGTTTTCAGCGCGGAGGTCGTCGGCAATGCCGGCGACCAGCGGCCCTTCCGGCCCGACCACGACGAGGTCGATCTTTTTCTCCGTGCAGAACCGGGCCACTGCCGCATGATCGGCAATGTCGAGCGTCACCAGTTCGGCTTCGCGGCCGATGCCGGGGTTGCCGGGCGCCGCGTAGAGCTTGGTCAGCAGCGGCGAGGCCGCGATCTTCCAGGCCAAAGCATGTTCGCGGCCGCCGGAGCCGATCAACAATACGCGCATGCCCAGGTCCCTTGCCATTCCACGATCAGGACTGCGCTATTGCGCCCCGTACGATGGGTCAAGACATTTGGAAGACTTTGAGCGCAATTCCACACGGGAACGGGGAATGGTTCGGCCCGCTTGACGCTTGACGGCGTTCGCCGCTGCTGCCACTTCAGCACGATGGAACCCATCCAGTCGAAAGCAGCCCAGGGCCGCGTCGCCGATGCGCCGAGCGGCCACTGGGTCTACCGCATTCTGCCACGCTGGCTGTGGCCCCATGCGCAGCTTGCCCGGTGGGACCGGCCGATCGGCTGGCAGTTGCTGCTGTGGCCGTGCTGGTGGTCGGCAGCCCTTGCCGCGAGTGCCTATCCACGCCCTACTGATCCCCTGCTCTCGCTGCTGCCGGCGCCATGGTATCTCGTGCTGTTCCTGATCGGCGCCGTCGCCATGCGCGGCGCCGGCTGCACCTACAACGATCTGGTCGACCAGGACATCGACAACCAGGTGGAACGCACGCGCTCGCGGCCGCTGCCGGCGGGAAAGATCACGCGCCGGCAGGCTTGGGCGTTTCTCGTGATCCAGGCACTGATTGGACTCGCCGTGCTTCTGCAGTTCAACAGCTTTGCCGTCCTGCTCGGCATCTGCTCGCTCGCCGTCGTCGCCATCTACCCGTTCATGAAGCGATTTACCAATTGGCCGCAACTGGTTCTCGGCCTTGCCTTTTCCTGGGGTGCGCTGATGGGATGGGCGGTCGAGTTCGGCGATCTCGATGGCCCGGCCGTCATGCTCTATATCGGGTCGATCCTGTGGGTGATCGGCTACGACACGATCTATGCGCATCAGGACAAGGAAGACGACGCCATCGTCGGCGTGCGCTCGACCGCACGCCTGTTCGGCGACAACACCAAGACCTGGCTCGTCGGGTTTTATGGTGGAGCGCTGGTCTGCTTCGCCGTCGCCTTCGCGGCGGCGCAGGCGCCGGTGCCGGCGCTGGCCGGGCTGGTCGCGGCCGGCGCCCATATGGCGCGGCAGATCACCGTGCTCGACATCGACGATCCCGACCAGTGCATGCTTCTGTTCAGGTCGAACAACCAGGTCGGCTGGCTGGTCTTCCTCGGCCTGATCGGCGGTGCGTTGTGGGTGGCGCTGAAGCCGCTGGTGTAGCGGCTTTTTTCCTTCTCCCCTTGTGGGAGAAGGTGGATCGGCGCGTAGCGCCGAGACGGTTGAGCGTGTGTTGGACGGAGTGCAGTTGGTCCCAAGCTGGAACACCCCTCATTCGGCCGCGGAGCCTGTCCTCGGGCTTGCCGGAGGCAAGACCCGTGGGTGGCCACCTTCTCCCGCAAGGGGAGAAGGGAAAGCGCTCGCTCTATTCGTCGCGCGAAATAATTTCCTGGCCGCCGATCACCAGCCTGAGGCCGAGGGCGCCGGCCCTGCGGCGGGCGAGGAAGCGCGGACGACGCATGGTCGAAAGCCGACCCCTGCGACGGTCCTGCGCGGGTAATGTCTTGATGGCGACGCCAAGCGATTCCTCCAGGGTGCGGGCGATGCCGTCGGATTCGATCAGAAGCATCGGCAGACGGTAGGCATCGGCCCAGGCGCGCCAGTCGGCGGCGACATCCTCGAGATCGTCGGCCACCAGCAGCGGCACCGAAAGCATCGGATCATTGTGCAGAAGCTCCAGCGTCACCGTGACATTGCCGTCCGGGTCCTCCATTGCGCGGGCTGCCACGCCACGAAACGCATTGGCGGGCAGAGCGATGAACGCCGGCAGGCCGCTCATCTCCAGCACGCGGCGAATGACGGCGCCACGATGGTCGATGGTGAAGGTAACGTCGCCATAGTCGTCGCGCGTCGCGTAGCTCACCACCTGCGGCAGGCGGAGTGGGTCGAGGCGCATATTGCGCCCAGCCCAGACTGGCTTCAGTCCAGTGTTCATATCGTGCCTTTCCTGTCTCTCCTGAGAGCCGGTCTTCCGGTTCTCCGGGCCGGTTTTTCCAGCCTCGTTGTGGGGAAACATTAGCGCGGGCTTCTTATCGCAGCGCTTAAGAAAGTCGGTTAAATTTTGCTGATCTCGAGGCGATGGTTATCGGAATGCAACCATTCACAAGTCGGCGAAAGGATCAGATAACCTTACCGGGATTCATGATCCCGGCCGGGTCGAAGGCCGTCTTCACCCTGCGCATCAGCTCGATCGCCATCGGCGGCGCCGTCGCGATCAATTCATCCCGCTTCAGCTGGCCAATGCCGTGCTCGGCCGAGATCGAGCCGTGAAGGCTGCGCACGACATCGTGCACGGCCTTGTTCATGGCATGATAGAGCCCGAGAAACGCTTCGTCATCGCCGCCGATCGGCCGGGAGATGTTGTAGTGGAGATTGCCGTCGCCCATGTGGCCGAAACACACCTCGCGCGCACCGGGGCTGACCGATTGAACGGCGCCGGCTGCCTTTTCGATGAATTGCGGGATGGCCGCCACCGGCACGGAGATGTCGTGCTTGATCGAGGCGCCTTCGGGCTTCTGCGCCTCGGGCAGCAGCTCGCGGAAACTCCAGAAGGCATCGCCCTGCGCGATGCTCGCCGCAATCACCGCATCGCCGACGATCTCCTGCTCGAGGCCGGCTGAGAGCACCTCCTCGATGAGGGCCCTCGCATCCTCAGCCGAGCGACCCGAAGAGATCTGCATCAGCACATACCATGGCCAATCGCCGGACAGCGGCCGCACGACGCCTGGCGCGTGCAGCAGCGTAAAATCGTAGGGCCTCTGGCCGATCAGCTCGAAAGCAGTGAGTGCGGCACCGGCGCGATCCATCGCCAGGCTGAACAGGGACAGTGCCGCCTCAGGTGACGACAGGCCGGCAAAGGCCACCTCGCGCCCCTTGGGCTTTGGGAAAAGCTTGAGCACGGCGGCGGTGATGACGCCGAGCGTGCCTTCCGCACCGATGAACAGGTTTTTTAGATCGTAACCGGTGTTGTCCTTCTTCAGCTTGCGCAGATCGTCGAACACCTCGCCGGTCGGCAGCACCACCTCGACGCCGAGGCACAGCTCACGCGCATTGCCATAGGCGAGAACGCCGGTGCCGCCGGCATTGGAAGAGAGATTGCCGCCGATCTGGCAGGAGCCTTGCGCGGCAAGCGACAGCGGAAACAGCCGGTCGGCGGCATCGGCCGCTTCCTGCAGCGTCTGCAGGATGACTCCGGCCTCGACGGTGACCGTGTTGGACAGGACGTCGATCTCGCGGATGCGGTTCAGCCGCGACAGCGACAGCACGATCTGGCGGCCGGACGTGTCCGGCACCTGCGCGCCGACCAGCCCGGTGTTGCCGCTTTGCGGCACGACCGGCGTTCCCGTCTCGGTTGCCAGCTGCATGATGCGGCTGACCTCGTCGACGCTGCCGGGCCTCAGCACCAGCGCCGTCCGGCCATGCCACAGGCCGCGCCTCTCCGTGAGGTAAGGCGCGATATCCTGCTGGTCGCGAAGCGCATATTTGTCGCCGACGATTGCCGCAAAGCGGTCGATGATGGCGGGGTCGATATCCCTTGAGATGTCGTTCATGGATGGGAAACTATGGTGCTCCATCGATCTTGTCACGAGGGGCGGCGGCGCGCGAAAGCCGGTCGTTGATCGCCTCGCCCAGCCCGTCGGAGGGGATCGGCTCGACGGCGATTGTCTTGGCGCCGCTGCGATCGAGATCCTGCATATGGGCAAAGAGGTTGGCCGCGGCCTCGCGCAGGTCGCCGGTTGCGGACAGGTTGCGCAAGGCGGCGGCGCCTTGCCAGCCTTCGGCACGGCGGGGGCCGAACGCCAGCAAGGCTTCGCCCTTTGCGACTTTTGCGGCGTTGACCCGCACCGCAGCACCCGGCGCGTAATGCGAGGCGAGCATGCCCGGCGCCTCGATGCCCGCCGCGCCGCGCCGCAGCTTCATGCCAGCGGCCGCTTCGATCTCTTCGGCGGCAATGCCGCCCGGCCGCAGCAGCCGCAGCTTTCCGCCCTCTATCTTCACGATTGTCGATTCGACCCCGACCGACGTCGCGCCGCCATCGACCACCAGCTTGATTTTTGGACCGAGATCGGCGGCCACGGCCTCGACCGTCGTTGCGCTGATCCTGCCTGAGGAATTGGCGCTGGGCGCTGCAAGCGGGCGTCCGAGCCTGGCGATCAGTTGGCCGCCAAAGCCTTTCGGCATGCGCAGCGCGACCGTATCGAGCCCGGCGGTGACCAGCGGATGAATGCCGTTGCCGGGCCGCTGCGGCAGCACCAGCGTCAGCGGTCCCGGCCAGAATGTCTGCGCCAGCCTTTTCGACACGGGATCGAACAGCGCGATGCGCTCAGCCATCGCCAGATCGGCGACATGGGCAATCAGCGGATTGAAGCGCGGCCGGCCCTTCACCTCGAAGATGCGCGCCACGCCAACGCCATTGGTGGCGTCGGCGGCCAGCCCGTAGACGGTTTCGGTCGGAATGGCGACGACATCGCCGCCTTCGAGCAGCGCCAGCGCCCGCTCCATCGCCTCGCCGCCGGCAAGTATCTCAGCCACTCTCATCACCTCACAGATGTGGGTGCGTAATACGGCGACGTTCACGGGGCAAGTCCGGCGGAAGCGAATTGCCAATCGCTAAAATGCTGGCCTTCCTGGCAAGCCCGCATCAATTTCCGGACGCTATGGTGCCGGCTTGTTGGGCAAGGGGAACTATCATGGTCTGGGTGCGTATTTTGGGGGCGCTTGGCCTCACTCTGGCGGCGGGCACAGCACAGGCTTCGTCCTTCGTTGTTCCTGGTGCACCATCCTCGACGCCGTCCGTCATCAGCCTCGGTGCGCCTGAACCGGCGAAGGTGGCTGGCAACTCCTCGACGCCATCGATCGTGGCGCTCGGCGAACCAGTGCCCGATGTCACCTATGAAAAAGTTTCTGCGATCCCGAGCCAGCCCGCGCCCAAGCATGATTTCACGCAAAGCCCGATGATCATTCGCGGCGGCATCGTCGGTGACGCCTTCACAAAGCCGGCGCCCAGCCCCGCACCTGCTGCGGCAACTGCTGCCGCAGCGCCCGGGGCAGCCACAAAATCCGACAAAAAAACAACGGCGACGAACAGCCCGCCTGAGCCCGCAGCGCCGCAACCAACGCCCATCCCCGAGATCGACCAGGCCAGATAGAAGTTCGCGGGACGCTCGCCTGAACTGCCAAGCCTCAGCCGGCGATCTTCGAGAAATCCGCGACCTGGTCGGTCGCTGCCCGGATGCGCGCCAGCAACGCCAGGCGGTTGGCGCGCACGGCCTGGTCCTCATCATTCACAAGAACACGTTCGAAGAATGAATCAACCGGTTCACGCAACGCGCTAAGCGCCAGCATGGCGGCGGAAAAGTCTTCGTTGTGAATCGCTTGGCCGGCTTCCTTCTCGGCCTGGTTCACCGCGGCAAACAGCGATTTCTCGGCATCTTCCCGGAATAGAGCCGGCTCAACATGTTCGGCGATCGTCGTTTTCTTCTTCTCCTCGGCCGCCAGGATGTTGGCCGCGCGCTTGGTGCCGGCAAGCAGGTTCTTGCCGTCCTCGGTGTCGAGGAAGGTGCCAAGGGCTTTGACACGGCGGACGATTTGCAGGAGATCGTCGTTGGACCGCGAAGCCCCCTCATCCGGCCGCTCTGCGGCCACCTTCTCCCCGAGGGGAGAAGAGGTCGCCAACGCCGGTGCCAGCCTCTTCTCCCCAGCGGGGAGAAGGTGGCCCGAAGGGCCGGATGAGGGGGCAGCGCCACCGGCCAACACAGCATCTATCAAATCATGCCGCGCGCCCTGGTCGCGGAGATAGACCTTTAGGCGGTCGTGGAAGAAGGACAGGAGGTCGGCGCTAAAGGGCCGTCCGGACGCAAGATAGTTCGCCATCTGGTAAGCGCGGTCGAAGAGAGATGTCAGCGCAAGCCGGACACGGTTCTCGACCAAAATCCTGATCACTCCCAGCGCCGCCCTCCTCAACGCATAGGGGTCTTTCGACCCGGTCGGCTTTTCGTCAATCGCCCAAAAGCCGACCAGCATGTCGAGCTTGTCGGCGAGCGCTACGGCCACCGATACGGGATCGGTCGGCACGCGGTCGGACGGGCCCTGCGGCTTATAGTGCTCCTCGACGGCGGCGGCGACCGAGGGATGCTCGCCCTGCAGCAGCGCATATTTGCGGCCCATGGCGCCCTGCAATTCCGGGAACTCGCCGACTACCTCGGTGGTGAGGTCGGCCTTGGCCAGGACGGCAGCACGACGTGCCAGCGCGGTAATCTCCCCCCTCGAGGGGGAGATGTCGCCGAAGGCGACAGAGGGGGTCGGCGCGTCCTGGCGCGACGCCCTATTATGGACAGAGAATGCCGGCGCTTCACGCGCAACGACCCCCTCTGGCCTGCCGGCCATCTCCCCCTCAAGGGGGGAGATTGCGCTCGCTACGAGCGGCGCCAGTTCTTCGGCCAGCCTCTTGATCCGCTCCACCCGCTCACCCTGCGTGCCGAGCTTGGCGTGGAAGGTGACGCCGAGATGGTCGAGGCGGGCCATGCGCTGGTCGAGCGGCTTCTTGAGATCGAGCCCGAACTTTTCCGCCGATGCCTGCAACTGGTCGAGGTCGGGCAAATCGCCCTGGTCGGTCTTCCAGAAATAGAGCGCGTCGGAAAGGCGGGCGCGTACCACCTTGCCGTTGCCGTGGGCGATCTCCTTGCCGCCGTCGCTGGCCTCGATGTTGGCGGTCAGGACGAAGCGGTTGGAAAGCTCCTCGCCGGCGCCCTGCGGCCGCGTCACAAAACACTTCTGGTTGGCGCGGATCGTCAGCCGGATCACCTCGGCCGGAATGGCGAGAAAGTCCTGCTCGAATTCGCCCATCAGCACGACCGGCCATTCGACCAGGCCTGACACTTCCTCAAGCAGCCCCTCGTCCTCGACAAGGTTGAGCCCGTTGGCGAAAGCGAGATTCCTGGCGTCGGCAAGGATGATCTGATTGCGCCGGTCGGCGTCGAGCACAACCTTCGCCGCCTCCAGCTTGGCGGCATAGTCGTCAAAACGGCGCACGCCGATGGCGCCCGGCGCATGAAAACGATGGCCGTAGGTGATGTTGCCCGAGCGGATGCCGTCGATCTCGAAATCGACGACCACCGGCTCCTCGGTCTCCGGGCCGAAGGTGCAGAGGATGGACTGCAGCGGCCGCACCCAGCGCAACGATCCCGGTTTCGCCGAGGCCGGCCCCCAGCGCATCGATTTCGGCCATGGAAAGTCGCGGATGATGCCCGGCACCAGTTCGCCGATTATCGTCTCGGCCGCCCGGCCCGGCTTCGAGATATGGGCGACATAGAAGTCGCCCTTCTTCGGATCGGCGTGGACATGCGCCTGGGCGATCGAGGAAAGACCGGCCTTGCGCAGAAAACCCTGGACCGCCTGTTCGGGCGCCTTGGTCGAGGGTCCCTTGATCTCCTCGCTTATGTCCTTCGAGCGCGCGGTCACGCCGCGAATGTCGAGCGCCAGCCGGCGTGGCGTCCAATATTCGCGCGCCGCCTCATAGGTCAGTCCGGCCTCGACCAAACCGTCCGTCATCATCTTCTTCAGGTCGCCCGCCGCCTTGCGCTGCATGCGCGCGGGGATCTCTTCCGAACGGAGTTCTAAAAGCAGGTCGGGCATAAATTGTGCTCACGCGGCGAAATGGTCCAGGCGGCATAGCAACTCGGCTGGCCCCATGCAATCGGCGCATCCACGGACGTCTGCCAAAATATTCCGCTGTCTGTCGGGTCGAAGCGGGGTCGTCCGTCCTTGGGTCAAAGATCTCCATGAACCGAACGCAGCGCTGAAGCGACCAACGCTCAGGCAGAGAACTATTGGCTGAACGACTATGAAGACGGCATCGACATTCCTGCAGATCCTCGCGCTCAGCGCCTGTTTTGCGGCGCAGGCTCATGGCACGTTCACGATGCCTGGCGTTAGACAAGCGCTGCGGACAATGGCTGGCTCCAGCGGCCAAGGCGTATTGCCAATCAGCGCTTCGGTCGAAATCGCAAACAGCCTCTGGAGCTAAGCCGCCAGCCCGCCCGCCTGCGTCAGCAAAAACGCCTCGCCGCAGGCTTTCGCCAGATTGCGCACCCGCAAAATGTAGCTCTGCCGCTCGGTGACCGAAATCACGCCGCGCGCGTCGAGCAGGTTGAAGACGTGGCTGGCCTTGATGCACTGGTCGTAGGCGGGAAATACCAGACGGTGGTTCCCCTCCCCCTTGAGGGGGTGGCCAGACGCGGGAGGAGTCGCTGGGACCTTGCTTGCGGTGCCTTCTGAGGCGACCCCCTCTGCCCGCTCCGCGGGCGTCTCCCCCTCGAGGGGGGAGAGGGGCGCGCCGGCATCGAGCAGCGCCTTGCACTCGGCTTCGGCGTCTTCGAAATGCCGAAGCAGCATCGCGGTATTGGCGAATTCGAAATTGTGCCGCGAATATTCCTGCTCGGCCTGCAGGAAGACCTCGCCATAGGTCACCTTGTCGGCGCCGTCGCGGCCGTTGAAGTTGAGGTCGTAGACATTGTCGACGCCCTGCACATACATGGCCAGCCGCTCCAGCCCGTAGGTGAGCTCGCCCGCCACCGGCGCGCATTCGATGCCGCAGACCTGCTGGAAATAGGTGAACTGCGACACTTCCATGCCGTCGCACCAGCACTCCCAGCCCAGCCCCCAGGCGCCGAGCGTCGGGCTTTCCCAGTCGTCCTCGACGAAGCGGATGTCATGCAGAAGCGGATCGACGCCGATGGCCGCCAGCGAGCCGAGATAAAGTTCCTGCAGATTGGGCGGGTTCGGCTTCAGGATCACCTGATACTGGTAATAGTGCTGCAGCCGGTTCGGGTTCTCGCCGTAGCGCCCGTCCTTGGGCCGGCGCGAAGGCTGCACATAGGCCGCGTTCCAGCGCTTTGGCCCGAGCGCGCGCAGCGTCGTCGCCGGGTGGAACGTGCCGGCGCCGACTTCCATGTCATAGGGCTGGAGAACGACGCAGCCATAATCCGCCCAGTAATTATGCAAAGTCAGGATCAGCCCCTGGAACGAGCGGCTGGGATGCATATGGGCTGGGATATCAACTGTCACGGCGGCCTCGACGGGAAAGACGGGGATGCGGCCCTCCCTAGTGCGCCCACCGGCAAGCGTCAAGGCAAGGGCCGGCCGCAGCCAAGGCAATCGGGTGAGTTAACGCGTGACATACGGCGAAACGGCAGGGACGTGGCGGCCTGATCGTGGCCCTTCCTGGGAGCCAGAGATGAGAGCGCCCAGCGATCAGCCCCGCGCCTCAGCCGTCGGCGGCTCTCATGTGTGGTATCATCCGGCGGGGCGTCCAGCACCCTCGAGGAGACAAAGTCATGAATTCCCAAGGGATGGCTCAGATGTCCTTCGTCGATTCTCTTGCAGCGAGTTTATTGTCGGCAACATTGATGTTCGATCGGGCGTCGTTGCTGGCGCTCGAGGCTTTAGCTGCCGAATCCGACCGTCGGGTCCTGAGACGCGGTGAGGTCCTGGTTCGCGAAGGCGATGCGTCGGACAGGTTTTTCATCGTGCTGTCTGGACGCTTTACGGTACACAAAGGAGATTCGACTGGATCGGTCGCCGAGATCGCGCAGGGTGAACTCATCGGTGAAATCGGTTTCTTCGCGGGACTACCCCGCATGGCCACTGTCCTTGCAGCGCGCGATTCGATCGTCCTTGAAATCGGTCGCAATCATTTCGAGAAGGCGGCCGAGACATTGCCGAGCCTAAGGGAGGCGGTCACGGTATTTCTGGCGCGCCGGTTTGCCATCCAATCTCCGAGTTCGTCGCGTCTCAAGGAACCTGCCAAGATCCGAACGCTTGCGATCATTGCAGCCGGCGGAAGTCGCATCTCACCGGTGTTCATCCAGCACCTGCGGCAAGCGTTCGGCGCGGCCACGCGCGCTCGGTTCGTTTCCCGGCTTGACATCCAAGCGAAGTTCCCAGGTCTTCCGATCGACGACCAGCCGATCCTTAACTGGTTGAACGAACTGGAGGCGGAAGCCCAATTCATCGTCTATGTTGCCGATGAGGAACCTAATGAATGGACCCAAGTCTGCATTCGCCAGGCCGATACCGTCCTGTTGCTGGCCAACGCGTCCTGCTCGCCTCGCCTGAACCCGTCTGAGGAACTGACGCTATCGGTCCATCCGCCATCGACCAGTCGGCTTGTCCTAATTCACGATAATCGCTCGGCTGCGGTCTCCGGTACCTCTGCATGGCTCGATGAGCGACCCTATGTTGATCAGCATCATCATGTAGCGCTGGACGACGGGTCTGATTTCCAGCGCCTGGTCCGATTTATTTCGGGCAAGGCACTGGGCTTCGTGGCGGCAGGGGGTGGGTCCCTCGGCAGCGCTCATGTAGGCGTCTACAAGGCTTTCGTTGAGGCGGGCGCTTGCTTCGACTATCTCGGCGGGACAAGTTCCGGAGCGGCGATGATGGCCGGCTTCGCAAGAGGCTTGGATGCCGACCAGATCGACCGAGGCACCCACAACATTTTTATCAAGAGCCGGGCGTTTCGCCGTCCCACCTTGCCGCATTTCGCGCTTCTGGATCACAAATCGTTTGATCGGGCCCTTCGGCTGGAATACGGCGACGTTCTGATCGAGGATCTTTGGCTTCCGTTCTTTGCGCTTTCGACCAATCTGAGCAGCCGTCAGCCCCATGTCCACCGTCGTGGAAAGCTCTGGCACGCCGTTCGGGCGTCCGGCTCCATCCCGGGCGTCCTGCCGCCGTTCTTTACGGATGACGGCGATATGCTGGTGGACGGCGCTATCATGAACAATTTGCCGCTGGAGCAGATGAAGGAGCTCAAGACCGGACCCAATGTCATCGTTACCTTCGGGTCGAGTGCACCGCAGAAATACGACATAGACTATGACCGTATCCCCGGAGCTTCCGAACTGGCATTGGCCTTGCTGAACCCTTTCGGTCGTGCCCGCTTGCCTCGGGTTCCCAGCATGCTTCAGGTCATTGCCTCGAGCATGCTGGCACACCGGCCGCAGGACATTGCCGTCGGCGCAGAGGACATCCTGATCTGTCCGGAGGTTTCCAACACGATCAGCTTCATGGATTGGAGTCGGCATTCCGAGTTGTTTTCGGATGCCTACGACCGTACGACCCGATGGATCGAGGAACAGAACGACTCAGGGCTCCGAGCGGTGCTCGGCACCGCTCACGATTAGCATGGCTTATAGTCCAGACCCTTAGCGACAGCGGCGACGAGCCCCGCATAATCGAATTCAGAAGTATTCAGCCCTTTGGCGCAGTCGTCGGTTCGGGCTTGACCTTCGGGGTTTCCTGCGCCGTGTTGGATTCGATCGGCGGCAGGCCCTTCAGCAGTTTCTGCTGCAAGGCGGCGAGCACGCCGGGATCCGGCTTGAGGTCGCGAGCCTGGTTCCACTGGAAGGTGGCTTCCAATTTGCGGCCGACGCGCCAATAGGCATCGCCAAGATGATCGTTGAGCACCGGATCTTCCGGCTTCAACGAAACGGCACGTTCCAATTCGCGAACCGCATCGTCGAATCGGCCAAGGCGGAAATAGGCCCAGCCCAGCGAATCGACGATGTAGCCGTCGCTCGGCCTGAGCTCGACGGCCTTCTGGATCATCTGAAGGCCTTCCTCGAGGTTGGTGTTCATGTCCACCCAGGAATAGCCAAGATAGTTCAGAACCTGCGGCTGGTCGGGGAACAATTCCAGCGCCTTGCGGAAATTCGGCTCGGCCTTCGGCCACTCCTTCAGTCGCTCATAGGCGATGCCGCGCTGGTAGAAAATGTTCCAATCGGCGCGGGCCGGGGCCTTCAGCATCGCCACCGCCTTGTCATAGAGACCGGCCGCGGAGCGGAAATCCTCCTTCGAGGCATAGACGCCACCGAGCGCCTGATAAGCCCGCATGTCGTCGGGACGCGCTTCGACGAGGGCCTTCAGATGGGCGATGGCCTCGTCATAGCGGTCGAGATCTGCAAGGTTGAGGCCGAGCTGCAGTTCCGACAGCGTCTTCAGCGGCGAACCGGCCGGGATGCGGCGATAGAAGGCGATGGCGCCCTCGCCGTCCTTCAACTGCTCGGAGACGGCGGCGAGTTGGACGAGGGCCGCGTCGCTGTCGGGCCTCAGTGCCAGGGCGTATTGCAGATAGAGGCGGACGAACGGCTCACCGCCGCCGCGATTGAGCGCGGTGGCGAGATCGAGCAGAATTTCCGAGGCGCCGTCGGACGGGCCGGCAACGAAGGGTTCGATCTTCTCGCCCTTGGTGATCCTGTCGCGAAGCGCCGATATCTCGACCTTGCCGGGTGCAAATGCCTCGGCCTGATCGAGCACGGACAGCGCCTTGTCCTTGTCACCCTTGCGGGCAAGGAAGGAGGCATAGGCCTGCGCGTTGCGCATCCAGGTTTCGGGCGCGGCGGCGCCGGTCGCGGTGTCCTGCAAGGTGGCGGCGTAGATCGCATCCGCCTTTTCGGGCAGGCCCGAGGCATCGGCGATAAGCCCGCGATGGAAGGATTTGAACAGGCCGAACCAGTCCGGGCCCTGCAGCTTTTCGATCGAGGCCATGGCCTCGCCGGGGTCGCCGGCGCCCTGCTTGGCCCAGCCGGTCATGACGCCGGAGATCAGCCGGTCGAGATCGGATTCGAGCGAAAGCTTGAGCCAATATTCGGCCTTGGAAAAGTCCTTCTTGTGAAAGGAGCCGACGGCCAGCGCCAGGCGCGAGAACCGCTCGACGTCGGGAACCGTCTTGAGCTTGTCGGCATAGACCAGGGATTCTTCGAAGCGCCCCTGCGCGATCAGCGACAGCATCAGGCTTTGCTGCAACGAGGTGTCACCGGGAGCGAAGGCGAGCGCCTGCTTGTAGTAGGCGATGGCGCTGTCGAGATCATTGTCGCCTTCGGCGACCCGCGCGGCAAGATAGGCCCCCGAGAACGACGTGATATTGACTGGCTCGGTGGTCTCTTTGGCATAGGCGGGCAGACCGGAGACCGCCATGCCCGTCACAATTGCCAGCCCTGTCAGCCAGCGCGCACATCCTTGCCGCATCATATCCCTTTCAGTCGAAGCCATACCCGCGTCAGCGGGATCGCCGTTGACTCGATCTTTTCCACGTTAAGCATGGCCTTTTTGGGGTGAGGCTTCAACCCGGCCCGAATTCACAATCGGGTAATGCTATCAAAAACAACGCGGAAAGGCGCCAAATTGCGACCGTCGACCGCGATTTGCCGGCCTGACGCGCTGCCGGCCTGTCCTGCTGCAGCATCGGCGCCGCGATGCCGTAAGCGATCCGTAAGCGGCGGGCGTCGATAGTTTCCGCAGCGGAATGATGCGTGGAACCGTGCAGATGGATGCCGTTGCTTCGCCCAGGAAGATGCCGATGCTGGAAATGCCGCAGGGCCAGCAGGCCTTCGCCATTGTCGACCGAATCTACGAAGCGGCGTTCGCGACCGAGCTGTGGCCGGAGGTATTGGCGGCGGCTGGCGCGATCTCCCGCTCGGCAAACGGCGCGATCTTTGTAGTCAGCGATCATTCGCCGGTCCGCGCCATCACCGAAACGCATCTCCAGCCCTTGCTCGACGAATTCATGAAGCGGGATACTTGGCGGTTTTCCGAGAGCGTGAAGCGCATGTGCGCCGCGCAGCCAGCAAGCTTTGTGCGGGTCGATAATTTCATCACCTGCGAGGAGATCGAGCGCGATCCCGTTCGCAAAAGTGCCACCGCGTTTGGCATCGGGCCGCATCTATGCACAGCCATCCCCATGCCTGGCGGCGAGCTTGTCCTTTTTGTCTTCCAGCGCTGGCTGAAGGACGGGAGTTATGACCAGGCCGCAATCGATCTGTTGAACGGACTGCGTCCGCACGTCGCACGGGCCGGCCTCGTCGCCGGGCGCCTGGGTCTGGAACGGGCCAGGACCGCCGTATCCATTCTCCGGGAAATCGGGCTGCCGGCCGCAATCATGAGTGGATCGGGCCGTGTGCTGACGGCCAATCCGCTTTTCGAAGGCATGGCGGACGTCTTCCTTCCCACAGCCCATGGCGGCATGGCGATTGCCGATCAAACTGCAAACGCGCTTTTCCAGCAGGCCATCGCGCAGAACCGGGATAACCGCGTCGTGCGGTCCATCCCGGTTGCGGCCATCAAAGGGCGGCCCGCGCTGGTCATTCAGCTGTTGCCGCTGCGCCGCGCCGCACACGATATTTTTTCGGGTGCAGATGTATTGGTTGTCGCAACCACGGTCGGTACCGGCGCCACTGTTCCGTCGCCCAATGTGCTTTCAGGCCTGTTCGACCTGACGCCGGCGGAAGCCCGGCTCGCCGTCGAGCTGGCCTCCGGCCATTCGGTGCAGGAGGCGGCCATGGAAATTGGCATCGCCGTCAAATCGGCCCGCACCTATCTCGAGCGAATCTTCCGAAAAACCGAAACCAGCCGTCAGAGCGAGCTCGTGGCGCTGCTGAAGAGCGCGTGGTCATTTTCATGACCTCGACAGTTTGCCGGGCGCGCTGACCGTCACGGAGCCCTGCCCTGCTGCTAACCATGCTGCTGCGGAACGTGCATGATTTCACCGCCGCAATGGTTCATCGGGGAAGACCAAAATCACGGGCCGGCGCCGTGCCGGCCAAATGGCGGCGATATCTTTCAGTTCACCCGGCTGATGCAGAAATCGATGACGTCGAGCAGCGCCGATTTCTGCGGCGTCGCTTCAAGCGGCGCCAGCGCGTCGCGGGCGATCTCGCCGAAATGGCCGGCGCGCCCGATGGTGTCGGCGATAGCGCCGTGGCGGGTCATCAATCCGATCGCCTTTTCCAGCCCGGCGTCATCAGTGACATTGTCCTCGATGGCGCGCTTCCAGAAGCTGCGTTCGGCCTTGGTGCCGCGCCGGTAGGCGAGGATCACCGGCAGCGTCACCTTGCCTTCGCGAAAGTCGTCGCCGACATTCTTGCCCAGATCCTTGCTGGTGCCGCCATAATCCAGCGCATCGTCGATCAGCTGGAAGGCAAGGCCGAGATTCATGCCATAGGAGCGCAGCGCCGCGCGATCGTTTCGCGTCGCCTGGGCGATGACCGGACCGACCTCGGCGGCGGCCGAGAACAGGGCAGCGGTCTTGGCCTTGATCACCGCGAAATGCTCATCCTCCGTGGTTTCGAGGTTCTTGGCGGCGGCGAGCTGCATCACCTCGCCCTCGGCAATGATCGAGGCAGCGCTGGACAGGATGTCGAGCGCTTCCAGCGAACCGACATCGACCATCATGCGGAAAGCCTGGCCGAGCAGGAAATCGCCGACCAGCACGCTCGCCTGGTTTCCCCAGATCATGCGGGCGGTCTTCTTGCCGCGCCGCATGCCGCTCTCGTCGACGACATCGTCGTGGAGGAGCGTGGCGGTGTGCATGAACTCGACTGATGTGGCGAGCTTGACATGGCCCTCGCCGGAATAGCCGAACATCTGCGCTGAGGCGAGCGTCAGCATCGGCCTCAGCCGCTTGCCACCTGAGGAGATCAGGTGGTTGGCAATCTCCGGGATCATCTCGACATCGGAACCGGCCTTCGACAGGATCAATTTGTTGACGCGCCCCATATCGGCCGAAGTCAGGTCGATGAGATCCTTAATGGAGGCGGCTTCCCGCTTTCCGTTTTCGATGTTGAGAACGACACCCACGACAAACTCCCGTCTTATGTCACGCGCACGACGGCACCCCGATACCGCCGCAGACTCTAGGGCGCTACCCACAGGCACGGCAAGAGGCGATTTGGCGCGGTGTCCTAAGCAGACGAGTTGTCCGGTTTGATCTGCAGCGAACGGAGGCTGGGGATGAGACGGGCAGCCTGGCTACAGGAGCGCCTGATGCAGCCGTTGCCAGGCGCCCCCTTGCCGCCCAAGTTCCCTGGATCAACGCCCCCAGAAGGCGTCTTCCTGCTCGGGGTCGGACGAGAACAGCCACACTTCAACGATCTTGCCGTCCTTGATGCGCAGGACGTCGATGCCGGACTGCGACAGTTTCAGGCCGCCATGCTCGCCGGCGAACTCGAGTTCAACCGCCACCAGATCGCCGTTGGTAAGGTACCGATTGACCTTGGTGATGGCGAAACTGCCGCCCGAAGCCTCCATCATGCCCCCCCAGCATCGCCCCAAGCTCGGCCATGCCGTTCTTGGCGCCGGAAAATCGGTTGGTTCCAGGCTGATGCCAGACGATTTCGGGCGCAAGAATCCCGCCGAGGGCGGCCTGATCGCCCGATTGGACAGCTTTGAAATACGCCTTCGCGATATCGATATTGCTCATCTTTTTTACCTCTGCTGCTTTGACGTTGACGCGACAGGCATCTCCAACCGCGCCCACCGAACCGATACTTTCCGGTTTCGGGATCGGCCTCCACGTTCCTGAAAAGCCGATGCCGGATAATTATGCGAACAATACGCCTGGCTCTCGGTTGAAACTGGCGCATTTCGGATACATATTGGACATTCTTGGAGTTGCGCGCGCCGGAGTTCGCCATGCGGAAGTCTTCCGCGAATCTCACCTGGATGGGCTACACACCCTCCGGGCGCATGCTCGACGTAGAAATCTTCCCATTCTCCGACATTCGTCGCCGATCATCGCCGGCAAAGGTGCGGGCGACGCATCGCTACGACTTCCACATGCTCCTTCTGGTGACCGAGGGGGCGCCCAGGCAAATCGTTGACTTCGAACCGGTGAGCTGTTCGCCCGGGTCGATCCTGGTATTGCGCCCGGGCCAGGTGCACAGTTTTGGCCACGAATAGAGTGGGAAGGCTGGCTGATCCTCTTCCGTTCGGACTTCCTGCCGACCGCCTCCGACGTCCCCGCGGACCTCCTGCCTGGACGCATGCTCGACCGCATGCCGGACCATCTTGTGCTGGACGAGCAGGATTTTCGGACGACTTCCGAGGCGATCGTCACCATGGCAGCCGACGCTCGGGCCGATGCGACGCCGGTCGAGGTCGTTCACACACTCCTCAGACACCAGCTATGTATGCTTATCTTGCGACTTGACCTGCTCAGAGGCAGGCAGCGCGCCGCTGCCACCCGCCACAAACCCGCCTTGAAGCGGTTTGCGCGGTTTCAGGAATTGCTGGAAGCGAACTTTGCCGGTTGGCACCAGGTCGGCCCTTATACCGACGCGCTCGGCTGCACGCAAAAGAGTCTCAATCGAGCGACGAGAGAGGCGGCGGGGCTCAGCGCCAAGAACTGCATTGCACGGCGCATTGCACTGGAGGCCAAGCGGCTCCTCGCGCATACGGATCGGCCGGTCTACCTGATCGCTGAGGGCCTCGGCTATGACGAGGCTACCAACTTTTCCAAATTCTTCCGAGCGAACGTTGGACAGGCTCCGGCTGAATTTCGGGCGGCTTTCCGCTGATCGAGCCACTTGCCGGCTCAACTCTCCACATCAGTTTTGCCAACGAATTGACCCGGCGTTTCTTAGGAGATCCCCACGGCAGGCTCGCCGTCTTGGCGCGGTCGAGGTGGCGACGGAAGCCAGCCACGTTTACATAGACGCTGCAACCTGCGAGTTTCGTCCTATGATAGAGCTTATCCGCACCAACGACGCCGTGATCATCTCCTTTGTCGAATCGCTGATGCGCGATGCCGGCATCGGCTGTTTCGTCGCCGACCAGAACATGAGCGTGCTCGACGGTTCGATCGGCATCCTGCCCAGGCGCATCATGGTCGAAGCCGACCAGGCCGATGCGGCGCGGCGCATCCTGACGGATGCCGGTATCGCCAACGAGATGCGCCAGAAGTAATGTCCGCGGCGCGCGCCACCCTTGTCCAGGACACGCCGGCCCATACGGTCGATGCTTTCCATCGCGGGCGGTTCTGGCTGGTGCAGCCGAAACAGGCAGGCCATCGCGCCGGCATGGACGCCATGATGCTGGCGGCTTCCGTGCCGTCCTCCTTCGCCGGGCGCCTTGCCGATTTCGGCGCGGGTGCTGGCGCCGCAGGCCTGGCCGTGCTGTCGCGCTGTCCTGATGCCGAGGCCGTGCTCATCGAACGGTCTCCGGAAATGGCGGCCTTCGCCGCAACGACGCTTGCCCACCCCGGCAATGCGCATCTCAACGACCGCGCCTCGGTGCTCGCCGCCGACGTCGCGCTGTCGGGCCAGGCACGAACCGCCACCGGGCTTGCCGACAATTCCTTCGATTTCGTCATCATGAACCCGCCCTTCAACGCCGCCGAGGATCGCGCCACGCCCGACCCGCTCAGGAAGGCGGCGCATGTGATGGAGGACGGGCTGTTCGACAGCTGGATCCGAAGCGCGGCTGCTGTGGTCAGGCCGCGCGGCGGTCTTGCCGTGATTGCCAGGCCCGATCAGCTCGGCGCCATCCTCGATGCGATATCAGGCCGCTTCGGCGACGCCGAGATGCTGGCCGTCCACCCCCGCCCCGAGGCAGCGGCGATCCGCATCGTCGTCAGGGCAATCCTCGGCGCACGCGGAAAACTGTCGATCCGCCCGCCGCTGATGCTGCACGCGCAATCCGGTGACGGCCCCACGGAGCGGACCGAGATGATTAACAACGGGATGGCTTCGCTGTTCGGCGACTGAGCCTTTTTGGCCGGCCCGGCGTCGCGGCATTGCCGTTGGCCGGCGAATCCCTACATGCCTGCAAGCCAATTTTGACCGGAGACCCCGTGAAACGCTTCCTGAACCGCCTGCTGCCGAAATCCTGGCGCTCCGACATCGTCACCATTCCCGTCATCCGGCTGCACGGCACCATCATGCCCGGCGGCGGCCCGTTCCGGCCGAGCCTGTCGCTGGCATCCACCGCCGGCCCTATCGAGAAGGCGTTTTCCTTCGACGCGCCCGCGGTCGCCATTTCGATCAATTCTCCGGGCGGCTCGCCGGTGCAGTCGCGGCTGATCTTCAGACGCATCCGCGACCTGGCGAGCGAGAAGAACAAAAAGGTCCTGGTCTTCGTCGAGGACGTGGCAGCGTCGGGCGGCTACATGATCGCGGTCGCCGGCGACGAGATCTTTGCCGATCCGTCGTCCATCGTCGGCTCGATCGGCGTGGTGTCGGCCTCGTTCGGCTTCCCCGAGCTGTTGAAGAAGATCGGCGTCGAGCGCCGGGTCCACACGGCCGGCCAGAACAAGGCGGTGCTCGATCCGTTCAAGCCAGAGAAGAAGGAAGATATCGAGCGGCTGAAGGCGCTGCAGCTCGAGGTCCACGAGACCTTCATCGACCTCGTCAAGGACCGGCGCGGGGCCAAGCTCAAGGACGACCCGGACCTGTTCACCGGCCTGTTCTGGACCGGCAAGAAGGGGCTGGAGCTCGGCCTTGTCGATGCGCTCGGCGATATGCGCAGCGTGCTCAGGGCCCGTTTCGGGCCAAAAACCCAGCTCAAGCTGATCACGGCGCCGCGCGGCCTGTTCGGCCGCTTCGGCTGGTTCGGCTCAAGCAGAGGCGGCTTTTCGGCGCCCGAGATCGCCGCTGCTGCCGCAAGCGGCGTGATCGATGCGGCGGAAGAGCGCGCGCTGTGGGCGCGCTTCGGGCTTTGAAAAACCGGCGAAAGCGTTTAACTTAAAGCTTGATCGGCCCGACGGGCGCCGCAGTCGGCCTTGCGAGGGAGGAGTTTGACATGCCACAGATCATTTTCTTTATCGCAGTCGGCCTGCTCGCCTATTTCGGCTATCGCTCCTTCGTCAGGGAAGCCGAGCGGGTGACGGCCAAGATTCGGCGCACCGAAAAACAGGCTAGCAACGGCACAATGGGCACGCTGGTCAGGGATCCGAAGACCGGCGAATACCGCCTGGCCAAGGACTGACATCATCCCTCTCGTGACTGAGACAGTGGCTTCCGGCAATAGGGTCCGGGCATTGCATGCGCATGCCAAGATAAATCTCGCGCTGCACGTCACCGGCAGGCGCGCCGACGGCTATCACACGATCGAGAGCCTGGCGGTGTTCACGCGCTTCGGCGACCGGGTTGACATCGAACTCGCCGACAGCGACGGGTTTTCCGTGTCAGGCCGATATGCCTCCGCAGTCCCGCTCGACGGCAGCAATCTGGTCGTGAAAGCGCGCGATGCGCTGCGAAAGCAGGCTGGTGCGCGGCATACGCCGCCGGTCGCAATCAGGCTCGAAAAGAACCTGCCGGTCGCATCCGGCGTCGGCGGCGGGTCGAGCGACGCCGCAACGGTGCTGCGCGGCCTCGTTGAGACATGGCGGCTGGATCTCGACGATGCCGACCTGGCGCGGGTCGGCCTCTCGCTGGGCGCCGACGTTCCCATGTGCCTTATGGCAAGGCCGCTGATCGCGCGCGGCGTCGGTGACGAACTGTCGGCCGTGCCGGGCTTTCCCGCGCTCGGGCTGGTTCTGGTCAATCCCGGCACTGCCATCTCCACGGCCGAGGTGTTCAATGCGCTTTCCGATCGCGACAATGAGGGACTGCCGCCGCTGCCGCGCGACCTCGACTTCCACAGCATCCGCAACTGGCTGGAGATCACCCGCAACGATCTCGAGCCTGCGGCACGGGCGATCCAACCGATCATCGGCAAGGCGCTTTCGGTGCTCAACAAGGCCGGAGCGGGGTTCGCGCGAATGTCCGGTTCCGGTGCGACCTGTTTTGGGCTGTTCGAGACCGGCAATGTCGCCAAGCGGGCCGCCGTCAATATCCGCAGCCGCCATCCCGACTGGTTCGTCGCCGCGACGCGAAGCATGACATCGGAGCCTGACGCATATGGCCAGGATTGACGAAAGCCGCTCCTTCATTCCCGTGCGCATCGCGGTGCTGACCGTTTCCGATACGCGCAGCCCTGCCGACGACAAGTCCGGCCAGGTGCTGGCCGACCGCATCGTCGAGGCCGGCCATATTCTCGCCGGCCGCGACATCGTCACCGACGACCGCGAGAAAATCCGCGACAAGGTTCAGAACTGGTCGAGGGATGAAGCGATCGATGTCGTCATCACCACCGGCGGGACTGGTTTTACCGGCCGCGACGTAACGCCGGAGGCGCTGGAGCCGATCTTCGAAAAGCGCATGGACGGCTTTTCCGAAGTGTTCCACCGCATTTCCTACGACAAGATCGGCACGTCGACGATCCAGAGCCGGGCGACCGGCGGCGTCGTCAACGCGACCTTGGTCTTCGTGCTGCCGGGTTCGCCCGGCGCCTGCAAGGACGCCTGGGACGGCATTTTGAAGCCGCAGCTCGACTACCGGCACATGCCCTGCAACTTCGTCGAGATCATGCCGCGCCTGGACGAGCATCTGCGGCGCGGCGGCACCAAGACAAGTTAGACCAGGTTCTCAAAAGGCTGTTTCGGGACCAGAATCAGCGCCGAAATCACCGAATGACCGGCTCGCCGTGGAACCGCCGGCGCGAGGGCGACGATACGCCGAAGCCGACTTCCATCATCAGCCGCGGCTTGCGCGTCGGCACGGTGCCCATGTGGAAGCCGAAGGGATCCTCGACGAAGCCCGATCCCGCCTCTCCGGTCAGCGTAATCGGACTCTGCGCGCCGTAGACATTCAGAACCTCTTCCGCGGGATGGCCGACGAGGAGCGTCAACTGGTGCTTGAGGGTGCGGCGGTTGTGGCTGCCGCGGACATAGACATGCGGGCCAGTCTCGGCATCGACCGGATTGAGATAGAAGAAGAATTTCAGCATCCGCCAATCGTCGAGATCGAAATGGTACTTGCCAAGCGACGCCAGGTTCTTCTCGGCGTCGGAGGCGGAGCTCGTCGGAAAGCTCCACCAGACGCGCGTGGTGATCAGCTTCGCCTGGCTGCCGAGATAATGGGCAGCGATGTCGAGAAGCAGCGGATCGCGCTGCACGGTAAGCGCAGCGTTACAGTCGAGGATCCGCTCGAAAAAGTGGCCGCTGAGCAACGGACGGCCGAAGCGCTTCTCGGCCTCCGCGTGCTTTGCCGGCAGGAACTCCAGCCGACGGTCGAAATTACCGAAGCAAGGCGTGCGCTGCGCGAAGCTGGCGATCTCCTCGTGGATCGACTGCGGCAGCGCAAGTCCGGAAAAGAGCCCGTCCGAGCGGAGCGCGCCGACCACCGCATCACGATCGATGCCGGTGAACACCGTTTCCTGGACTTGTTGTGCCGGTCGAACCGGTTTTGCGCCACGCCAATGCAACCGCCGCGCCGGCATGGTGCGCGCCAGCATGAACATCGGCAGCCATGCCGGGTTCTCACGAAGGTCCGACAGATAGGTCGGAATCCGCACGGCAATGCGGCGCAGCAGGCTGCCATTTCGAGCGATCGACTCGAGGCTTGCAGCACCGGATTTGTCAGGGGTCATCAGGATCCTCAGCTGTGAGTGCGGCGCCGACGAAACGTCGGCCGCTCACCGCTCAGGCGTTACCCAAACCCGCCCGCCCACATCACAGGAATGGTATTCCCCGGCCAGGCTTTGTGCAACGCACAATAAAAGGATCTCTCGGAATCCTTCTGGCAAGCTTGACGGAGCATTAAGGCTCGTTGAGTTCGCGACAGCGCGTGATTTGAACGTGGTGGAGTAGTGAGGCCGCGCATGGCTGATTGGATCGAGCCGAAGCGATCAAACACCTTCGAGGATGATGATCGTGGGCCGGTCGGGCAGCGTCTTCAGTGAGACCGTCAGCGATCGGCCGGAGAGAAATTCCACCGCGAAATCATCGCCCATCCTGCCTGTGAACTCGCTGATCGGGGTCGAATGGCGATGCATCGGCAGGATCATCGAGGAATAGAGCCGTGCGGTGATTTCGGTCATCCGGTCGAGCGACAGCGTCATGCCGCCGTCGATAGGCACCATGAGGATATCGAGACGGCCGATGGCGCCGTAATGCGCATCCTCCAGCCGGTGGTGCAGATGGCCGAGATGGCCGATGCAGAGTCCAGCCACTTCGAAAATGAAGATGGAATTGCCGTCCTTGCCGAGATCGCCGCCATTGCGGATATCCGTCGGCACGTTGCGGATATAGACATCGTCGACGACAAGCGCGTGGCGCGCCGGACCGCCGTCCGGATTCCAGCCGCGCAACACATATTCGATGCCGGGATCGACATGGTCCGAATAGTGGGTGCGGTGGGCCTTGTTCATAGTCACGACGCGCGGCAGCGGGTCAGCGCCATAGACGCCGGAAAAGTCAGTGGCGATCCTGACGCCGGCGGGTGTCTCGATCACGTAGGTCGAATGGCCGGCATAGGTGATCGTAACGTCGTCGCCATCGACGAAAGCCTGGGCCAGCCGAGACGTCTGCGCCTTTGGCGCCGTGAAGCTGGCAAAGGTGGCCGACGGCAGCGCTTCAGCGATCGCAACGCATCTCGACGGCGGCGGCTCTTCCTGGGCCGAAGCGGCGAACGGCCAGAAAGCCACAGTCAGCAGAACGGCGGCGGACAGGCGGAGCAAGGCTGTCTCCCGTGGCAGGATTGGCGCACATGCCACGATAGCGCCAGCAATTGTGATGGCTATCATCGGGACAGTCACGTTTTCGCGAGCGCCGGAGGGGCTGGTCGTCTGGACCTTGTCCCGACTTGCAGACAAATCGCATGGAATGGGACCCGCCACACCCCAGGCCGCCCCGATTGCTATCGCCCAGTGATCAGGGTGTCGGGCGGAAGACGCCGTTCTCGTCGCGCTTGAGCGGCGCGGTTTGCCGGGAAAGCGGCGCACCAGGCGCTTCGGTGACCGAGACGCCCTCGGTCCAGTCGGCGGGTGCAATCGCGATGTAACGCGCGTATCCGCCTGACCCGCCGAGCGGCTTGGCGAAGCCGATTGTGACCAACGCACCGGCCTCTGGCACCTTGTCGAGATTTGCAACGCCTTCAGCCTGAGTGAAATCGTTGTGAAGCAGCCAGTGTTCGCCTTCGAGATTGGGCGTGGTGTCGGTGTCGAGCGGTTCATGACCATGAAACAGAATCTTCCGCTCCAGATGCAGGAATTTCAGTGCGTCCAAACTGACGCCTGGAAACGGTTTTTGGTTGAAGCGCGCGGCATCGGACCATTTCTTGTACCAATCCGAACGCACGAAGACGACTGAACCTTCCGGTATGCGGCCGTGCCGCTTTTCCCACTCTTCGATGTCGGCGACCTGGAGGTGATAGCCTTCGTCAGCCTGCACCTTGCCGCTGATGTCGATGACGACGAGCGGCCGCACGGCATAGGTGGCCGGCAGGTCGCTGATCGTTGCGCCGAGCGGGTTCCAGTGGGAGGGCGGATCGAGCTGCGTGCCATATTGGTCCGTCGCCAACTCGTAGGCAGTCGCGACAAACCCGTGCTTGTCGTAAGTGAACTCTTCGCCGGCCTTGACGTAGCCCTTAATGTCCTTCCCGGCGACAGCCGGCTTGAACCTGGCGTTGGCGAAGCCCGGCCATACCGGCTGCACCGGCTCGAAGGCATGGGTCAGATCGATGTACTTGGCCGATTTGAGCGTGTTCTCATAAACCGACCAAAGCGACAGCTCCTGCGCCACCGCGATCGTTGGCACTGAGCAAGCGGCTGCCAGCAAGGCGATACGAACGAATTTGGATACATTCATCTGCGATCTCCCCGAAATGTCGCCACTATCGCGAGTTTCCCGAAGGACGACAAGCATATGCTTCTGCCTGGGAGGAGCGCGCCAATGCGGATTCCATCATGCCTGGCCACCACCGCATGCAGGAAGTCATCGGCTGCTTCAATTTGCTTCAATCCCTCCGACAATTGTCGTAAGATCAAGCCTTGACCAAGACTTGACCAACCCGGAAAAATGGCGCTAGCCTTGTCTAAATTGCCGATTGCCGAGCTGTCCATACGCCGCTCGACGACAGCGCCCATGCGCGACCTCAGGAGAGAACCATGACCATTACCGTCAAGGTCGGAGAGGCCAAGACACACTTGTCAAATCTGCTGGCCAAGGTCGAAGCCGGCGAGGAGGTCATCATTTCACGCGGCAACGATCCGATCGCGAAACTGAGCCGAATCCCCAAGAACGACGATCTGAGCGCTCTGATCGAAGAAGTCCGCGCCGCGCGGGCCAGGGCCAAGCCCGTCACGACCGAGGAGATTCTGGCCTGGAAGCATGAAGGCCATCGCCACTGATGGCCTTCGTCCTTGATGCGTCCGTCGCGGCCGCATGGCTCCTTCCGGAGGAGCACAGTGAGGCAGCTGAAGCGCTGATTGGCGCACTGACAGCACAATGCCTGGTGCCGTCCCTGTTTTGGCACGAGGCCCGCAGCATCGTTCTGATGGCCGAACGCCGCAACCGCATTGCTCCGGGCGAGGCGATCGCGGCAATGGGCCGGTTGCGGCGCCTGCCGCTCGAGGATGCAGGAGCGGGTGGTGACGGATCTGTTTTGGCGCTGGCTACAAGCCACGGGCTGAGCGCCTACGACGCCGTCTACCTGTCACTGGCGCTCGAGCGAACGCTTCCGCTCGCCACGTTGGACCGCAAGCTGGTGGCAGCAGCACTAGCCGAGGGCATCGACATCGTTGGGCCGCTCGGCAATGGCTGAATCCCCGGTCCCCATGTCGTCTTCCTCTCGGGCTGGCCAAGGACGCGATCTTCCCTCGCCCGCTTACGGCAAGAGTGACGCCCCTCACTTCGCCGGCGCGACCCAGATCTCGGCGTCGAGCCTCCTGGTCGCAAGGCCGCGGGCGATGGCCTCGGCGTTGCGGGCGTTCTTCGATAAGGAAGCGGCCTGACGCTTGCTGATCACCAGCCCTTCGGCCAGTGCCCGGTTTCCCGAAAACACTCGCGACAGGAACGGCACGCGGCTGCCGCGCGCCCGCGAGAATCGCGCCGGCATGGTTTGCCTGGCGGTGTGGGCGACGACCTCGTCGATCCAGCCCTCGCCCAACCGCGCGCCCGGCTCCAGCAGCAGCAGCCAGTCGCCCTTGGCCTGCCTGATGCCGGCAGCAATGCCGCCGCTCGCCACATAAAGGCAGCCGGCATGTTCGGCAACGCGGTGCGTCTGGTCGGTCGAGCCGGTGTCGCAGACGATAACGTCGCGCACCACGCCCTCGACCGCGCCGCCGATCAGCGAGGCGAGCGTGCGGGCAAGTCTTTCCTCGTCATTCAGGGTCTGGATGAGAACGCTCAGCATCGTTAGCCGAATAGCGGAAAGCCGGGCGCAGCGCCAGTTTTTGCGCCGCTCCGTAAAAATGTTCTTGCTTTGTTCCATCGAATAAAATAGGATTATTTTCATGAACAGAGCGATTCGACAGCCAGCCGACAGTCCCTGGGAGAGGGCGAAAATGGAACAGATCGTGCGTGCCGACATTGCTGCCTTCGGGGCTGGAAGAGCCGAGATGGCCAATGCAATGATCGAGCAGAGCGGCGTCCGTATCCGTCCGGAGCGCAATCGCGGCCGGTCCGCCGGCATCAACCCGTCCGGCCGGTTCGAGCCGGTCAGCCGGCATTTGTTCGACGATGGCTGGAATTCGCTTGAGGAGCTGCCGCCGTTCAAGACCGAGGTGCAGGTCGAGAAGCCGCGCACCATCGTCACCCGCAACGAATCGCCCGACATTTCCTTCGACCGCTCGATCAATCCGTATCGCGGCTGCGAACATGGCTGCGTCTATTGCTTCGCGCGGCCGACGCACAGCTTCATGGGCCTGTCGCCGGGACTGGATTTCGAATCGAAGCTGTTCGCCAAGCCGGATGCGGCGCGGCTGCTCGACAAGGAATTGTCGAAGGACGGCTACCAGCCGCGCACCATTGCCATCGGCACCAACACCGATCCCTATCAGCCGATCGAGAAGCAGTACCGGATCATGCGCGAGATCCTCGAAGTGCTGGAGGCGCGCGGCCACCCGGTCGGCATCGTCACCAAATCCGCGCTGGTGACGCGCGACATCGACATTCTGTCGCGCATGGCCGAACGCGGGCTGGCCAAGGTGGCGCTGTCGGTGACGACGCTCGACCGTATGCTGGCCAGAACGATGGAGCCGCGCGCGTCGACGCCGACCAAGCGGCTGGAGGCGATCAGGCAGCTTTCGGATGCCGGCATTCCGGCCTCGGTCATGGTCGCTCCGATCATCCCCGGCCTGACCGATCAGGAGATGGAACGTATCCTCGATTCGGCACGTGCGGCAGGAGCGCGCGAGGCCGGTTACGTCCTGCTGCGCCTGCCGCTGGAGGTCGCGCCGATCTTCAAGGATTGGCTGCTGCGTCATTATCCGGACCGCTACCGTCACGTCATGTCGCTGATCCGCTCGATGCGCGACGGCAAGGATTACGATTCGGAATGGGGCAAGCGCATGAAAGGCTCCGGCCCCTATGCCTGGCAGATCGGCCGGCGCTTCGAGATTGCCGCCAAACGGCTTGGCCTCAACGCCGAGCGGCGGTCGCTCAGGACCGACCAGTTCGTCGCCGCAGCCAAGGCAACCGAGCAACTGATGCTGCTTTGAAGACATCGTCTGCCGCCGACGCCGGCGGCAGACGAAAAAATCCCGTCCAGCCTGTCCTGTCCCCGGGCCTGCAGACGGTGCCCTCCGGGTCCGGTGCCTCACCCGACCCGGAGGGGCTTGCGGAGAATCGGAGCCGATGCGAACCTCGCCGCAACATGGCTCGCGCGCGTTCTGATTCTCCGCTTCTCTTCGAAATCGTTGAGAGACCCGATTTCTCCTTCGAGACGAAGGCGATGGCCGAAGGCCTGTGGCCGGTGGCGGGAATGGACGAGGCCGGGCGCGGCCCACTGGCCGGGCCGGTCGTCGCGGCAGCGGTAGTGCTCGATCCCGCCAACATTCCCGACGGTCTCGACGATTCCAAGCGCCTCAGCCACCTGCAGCGCGAGGCGCTGTTCCTGAAAATCCTCGGCTCCGCTCTTGCCGTGTCGATGGCCTCGGTCAGCGCGGAAGGCATCGATGGCAGCAATATTCTCAAGGCCAGCCTCGAGGCGATGCGCCGCGCCTTGGTCGGGCTCTCGGTGCAGCCAAAGCTGGCCCTGGCCGACGGCCGCGACGTGCCGCCCGGACTGCCATGCGAAGGCAGAGCGCTGATCAAGGGCGACCAGCGCTCGCAGTCGATCGCCGCCGCCTCGATCGTCGCCAAGGTGATGCGCGACCGCATGATGTGTGGCTGCGGCAGCCATCACGCGCATTACGGTTTCGAGCTCCATATGGGCTACGCCACGGTCCGCCACCGCACGGCGATCGAGGTGCATGGACCGGTGGCGCGGCTGCACCGCGCGTCCTTCGCACCGTTCCGGCTTGGCGGAACCGAAGTGCTCGACGAAGAGAGTTTTTCCGGTCTGGATTGAGCGCTTTCTCCCCCCTTGAGGGGGAGATGTCGCCGAAGGCGACAGAGGGGGTCGCCTGGCTGGCGCGACGCCATCACGGACGACAAGAGAAGGTTGGCGCTTCACGCGCGGCTACCCCCTCTGGCCTGCCCTCTTTGCCAAAACTTGGCATCTCCCCCTCAAGGGGAGATTCTCTCCTTAATTCAGCCTGGACTTGACGTCCTGAAGCGAGGCCTGGAACAGATCGGCGCCCGCCTTGGCGTCAATCTTGGCGGCGAGCAGCGTGCGGGCGGCTTCGACGGCAATATCGACGGCACTGGCGCGCACTTCGCCGATCGCCTCGCGCTCCGCCTGACCGATCTTCTGTTCGGCAAGCGCGGTGCGCCGGGTGACATAGTCCTCGGTCTTCTTGTGCGCTTCGGCAGCCAGCATGTCGGCCTCGCGCTTGGCGGCGGCGACGATGTCGGCGGCCTCCTGCTCGGCTTCCTTGCGCTTGCGCTGGTATTGGCCGAGCAGTTGCTGGGCCTCCTCGCGCAGCCGGCGCGCTTCTTCAAGCTCGTTGCTGATCTTGTCGGCGCGGGCGTCGAGCGCCTTGGCGATCAGCTTCGGCACCTTGACGTATACGGCAATGGCCAGAAAAATGACGAGGGCAACGGTGGCCCAAAGCGTCGCGAGTGATGTGGCGTCCATGATGCGCTCCTCACCGGGCCACGGATTTGACGGCTGCCGCGATCTCGGCCTTGCTGGCCTTGCCGCCGACAAGCGCCTCGACGATAGCCGAAGCCGTGTCCTCGGCGATCGTGCCGACTTCCTTCATGGCATTGGCCTTGATGGTCGAAATGCGAGCCTCGGCTTCGCCAAGCTTCTGGTCAAGCGCTGCCTCGACCTTCTTGCGGGCGGCCTCGGCTTCCGCCTTGGCGGCATCGTTGGCCTGCTGGCCGATCGCATTGGCCTTGGTCTTGGCCTCCGCCAGTTCCTGCTCATAGGCGGCAACGGCGGCATCGGCCTCGCCCTTCAGCCTGGCGGCATGGTCGAGGTCCTGGGTGATGCGGTCGTTGCGGACATCGATGATGCCGCCAACACGCGGCATCACCACCTTCTTCAGGAACAGGTAGAACAACCCGAAGGTGATCGCCAGCCAAACAAGCTGCGACGGGAATGTCGCCGGATCGAATGGCGGGAACACGCCGTGCGCCTCGGCAGGCACACCGGTGCTGGAATGCGTATCGCCTTCCGTGCCGGTATGGCCGCCTTCGACGGCAGGCGCGGACTCTTGCGCAAAGGCAGATGTCACGAACATCGACTATCCCCTGATGTCAGGCCTGCCGCCGATTTGCGGCCGGCCCTTCCAATTCCCAATGTTAGCCGAACAGGGGCTCAGCCGAACAGGGCCAAAAGCGCGATGAGCAGGGAGAAGATGCCCAGCGCTTCAGTCACGGCGAAGCCGAAGATCAGGCGGCCGAACTGGCCATCCGCGGCCGACGGGTTGCGCAGCGCGCCCGCCAGATAGCTGCCGAAGATGTTGCCAAGGCCAATACCGGCGCCACCCATGCCGAGGCATGCGATGCCGGCGCCGATGAACTTTGCTGCTTCTGCTTCCATGTGTTCAACTCCTTTGGATCTAAAAATTCCGTTGCGATTTCTATCCCGGCAGCAGGGCCGGAAAACTCTTGGGTCAACCTGGGTCAGTGCCCGGGATGCAGGGCGTCGTTCAGATACATGCAGGTCAGCACGGCAAAGACGTAGGCCTGCAGGAAGGCGACCAGCAGCTCCAGCGCCGTCAGCGCCACGGCCATCGCCAGCGGCAGGACCGATCCGGCAATGCCGAGCGTGCCAAGCGCGCTCAAGCTCACCACGAAGCCCGAGAACACCTTCAGCGTGATGTGGCCGGCCAGCATGTTGGCGAACAGACGAACCGAGAGGCTGACCGGGCGCGAAACGAAGGAAATCACCTCGATCAGCACCACCAGCGGCAGCAGGTAAACCGGCACGCCATGCGGCACGAACAGTTTCAGGAAACCAAGGCCATGCTTCATGAATCCGTAGACGACGACGGTTCCGATCACCAGCGCGGCAAGGCCGAAGGTGACGATGATATGGCTTGTGACGGTGAAGAAATATGGAAAAAGACCGAGCAGATTGGCAACGAGCACGAACATGAACAGCGAAAATACCAAGGGGAAAAACTTCATGCCTTGGGTTCCGGCTGCGTCCCTCAGCATGTTGCCGACGAATTCATAGGCCATTTCCGAGACCGACTGAAGACGGCTTGGAACGAGGCTGCGGCTCGAGGTGCTGAGATAGAGGAACGCCGAGGCAACGGCGACGGTCGCGACCATGAAGAGCGCCGAATTGGTGAACGACAGGTCGTAGCCGCCGATCTCGATCGGAATCAGCTTGTTGATATGGAACTGGTGGATCGGATCGACCTTGTCAGCAGCCACTTTAAATCCCCATCAAAGCCGCGCGCGGCTTTAGTGTCCTGTTCACTGCGCCGGCAAGCGGCGCCTCAAGTCATTCTTTCGGATCGCGGGTTTTGTCGCCCTGTCCGAATTCCGCCATAAGTCCCGCGGAGCGCAGGACATTGAGCACGCCGGCGCCAAAACCGAGCAGCAAAAAAACAATCAGACCCCATGGCGATGTGCCCGCCACACGGTCGATGATCCAGCCAAGACCCGCACCAACCACTATCCCGGCGATGAACTCGCTGGATAGCTTGAGCGCCTGGCCATATCCGGCCGCATTGCCCGCTTTCGCGTCGTCTTTCCCCTCGAGCCGGTCCGGCCGCCTTGTCGCAAGCGATGCTTCAAGGTCGCGCCGGCGGCGCTCAAGATCGTCGTCGCGGATGTCGGCTTGACGCTGTTTGCCGCGGCCGGTTTCTCCGGTTCCGTCTGGCCCATTCTTGTCGGCCATCGCAACCCCCTTGCCCGGTCAGATCGTCACCGTCCGTCCGCTCTTAAGTCGCCGGCAACATAGTTAGAGGGTCCCCGCCCGTCAAGCCACGGGCAGGACTTCAGCGTCAAGTATTTTTCCCATGAAAATCAAGAGCTTGCCAGGGTGCGACATCGTGCCCGCTACCTCTGCTGGCGTGCCGCAGCCGAATCCCTGCGGCGACGGGTCTTGGATCGGCCGCGCCCGGGGCCTTGCCGGGGCGCTCAGCTCCAGCCGCCGCCGTAGGTGCGGTAAAAGATATGCAGGCCGATCCTGGTCATTTTTTTCATCGTCCGCGCCCAACCCGGGTTGACGTAGTTGGCGTAGTAATGGGTCGACGATCCGACTTCCGGGATGAAGATCTTGCCGGCAGTGACCGCCATGGCGATGTCCTGCGCGGTCTTGTAATGGGCCGGACTCTGGATGCGCTTCTTCCTGCCGTCGCAGGCGAAGGAAAACTGGCAACGATTGAACCATTTGTCGTTCTGATAGACGACGCCGCAGATCGAGTTCGGATAGGCCGGATTGCGAACGCGATTGAGGATGACCTGGGCGACGGCGGCCTGGCCGCGCACCGATTCCCCGCGCGCCTCGAAATAGATGCCGTTGGCGAGGCAAGTCTGTTCCGCTTTGGAGAAGACGCTCGCCGGCAGCGGAGTTTGCATCCACGAATGATCGCCCTTGGCCACCGGCGGAATGAAGCGGCCATCGTTCGGCTTCTCGTCCTGAAGCAAGGCCTCGAAGGGCGAAGCCTGGGCATAGTCAGGCGCGGCCGCTGCGTAGGCGGTCGCCAGGACGTCGGGTCGGTCGTTGTTGACCAGTGCGGCCAGCATGGCCGGCACGCCGGGATCCGGCTTCTTGTCGACGCGCCTATGAAACGCGGCGGCAATCTGGATCTCCTTGCCTTTGATCTCGGGCCTGGCGAAAGCCATTTTCAGGCCGCTGTCCATGCTCGGGCGAAGCAGTGAGGAGGAGCGCTCAAACACCGAGCCGGCATTAAAATTCTTCGGCGGCGCGACCGGCGAGACGATGATGATGCGGCCCTTCTTGTCGGCGCGCATGATGCGGTCCTCGTCGGGCGTCGTGCCGGCCACGCTGCCCTTGCCGCGAAACGATACGGCGCCGATCCCGGGCAAGCGGACGCCGGAACCCGAGATCGAGCCGGTGGCATCCGAATCGAGGAAAGGCATTTCGGCGGCATGGACCGAGCCGGCGACGGACTTCTCGACATAGGCGTTCCAGCGGGCGCTCGGCCGCTTGAGGCCGGAGACCAGGCTCGTCATGTCCTGATAGGCGATGACATTGGGAAAGCCGACCCAGATGCCAAGTCCAATGACCAGAGGAGACAGAAAGGAACGTCTTTTCTCACCGGCGAAAGCGACAAGCCGCTTCAAAACACGTCGATGCACGGAACTCTCCAGAAACGCAACGGACCCCACTGGAGAGGCACGATGATGCATTAACCTTGATGGGGCGTTAACGGAACTCGACAGCGGCAATCATTTCAAAGGCGTTGTTGGAGAACGGCTGCAACGGTCGCAACAACTGCTCCGCGGAGCGCTGTTGAGAGATGCAGGAGCCTCCTCCATGCCATCAACATGCTTAACGGCTATGCCACGTACATGCTTAACGGCCCGCCATCGGCGAGCGGTCTCTTGCTTCAATGAGGTTTTTCCGTGGCGTGCTGGTCCGGTCAGGTCAGGGGGTAATTCCCCGAGGGCCCCGGCGCAGCTGGATCTGGCGGGCACCGCAGCATTTCTTGAACTTCAACCCTGAACCGCAAGGACATTGATCATTGCCGCTGCGTTGCAGCCGGCCGACCAGGGGCAGCATCGCTGCGGAAGGCAGGAGCGTCGCCGCAAGGGCCACCAACTTGGCCGAGATTCCCGGCACGACCAAGCGACGACCCGATTTGAACCCTCGCCACGCCCGTTCGGCCACATACTGCGCATCCACCTTGGGCAAGACGTTGAAGAGCACCGTCTGATTGGCGCCTGACCTTGCGAGAAACTCCGTCGACACCGGGCCAGGCGCCACGCATGTGACCGTCACACCGGTTCGGCGCACCTCCTGGTGAAGCGCCTCTGAGAAGAAGCGCACGAAACCTTTGCTGGCGAAGTACAGAGCCATATAAGGCCCGGGGAGGAACCCGGCCACGGAACTGAGATTGAGCACCCCGCCCCGTCGGCGCGCCACCATTGCGGGCAGAAAATGGAGGGTCAGTTCTGTGAGGGAATGTATGTTGAGATCGATGATGCCGAGTTGACCATCAACAGGCAGCGCCGTCGTCGCGCCGCGCAAGCCATAGCCGGCGCTGTTGACCAGGACATCGCAGACCAGGCCATGTGCGGACAGAAAGCCCTCCAGGCGCGTTGGCGCGTCGCCTGCCACGAGATCCAATTCGAGCGTGAATGCCTCGCCACCCGCCTGCCGAACCTCAGACGCCGCGGCGGCCAAGCCCTCGGGCGAGCGGGCAACCAGCACGATCGCGCCGCGCTCCCGTGCAGCGACGCCTGCAATTGCCCGGCCAATTCCACCCGAGCCGCCAATCACGACGACGGCCGGCCGCAATTCATGGTGCGAAATCACGTCGCGTTCCTTCGTATTGCGGGAGCGACAACATCCTGACCGAGCAGCACCACTTCATTGGCGACAGTGCCGTTCAGGATCTTTTCGAATCGCTCCAGTGCTCGTGCGACGTTCGCTCCATCCATGACCCGGTGATCGTAGTGGATGCGGACATTCACCGATCCGTCGTTGCCGATCGGACCGTAGTTCAGAAGCGTGGTCAATGGTGTCAGCGGGTTGAGTGATTCCGCGCCGAGACCAGAATAGACGGACAGTTGGAAGGTACCGAAGTAATTTGCCCTTTGCCGGGCGATGTTCAACCCCAGCCACATAAGCAGCCACCTGACCGGCGCGGGCGCAGCTGCCATGCGCAAGGCACGCCGGAACTCCGGGACCTCGAGGACCGGCCGTGACCGAGCCGCGTGGATGGCCGCCTCAAGTTGCGTGATGGAGTAGCGCTCCGGGCACTTGATGCAGCTCAGCAGAACGGCCGGCTCGCCTTCATATTCGCGCTCGTGGGCAATCGAGGCTACGCTTGCCGGATACTCGTAAAGCTGCGGCCAGGGCAACTTGACATAGGCGCGCCGCAGTTCCGGCATCTCGATGGCGAGAAGCGCATATCCTTTCAGGAAGATCGCGGTCCACGAGGGCCGGGTCTGCTGCGCCATTCTGGCCCTTACGAGTGGGCCGAGGTTCATCTGACGCTGCACCGCGACCCGTGGCACGCCGATCGAAAACCTCATCAGATCGCCAACAAGGCGCCGGGGCGCCGAAAGCTTGAGGGCTCGGCCTCGCATCAAACGACCTCTAATAAAGATAAGGGATTATTCGCTTGGTCCTTTCCATATAGGCACGGTATTGCAAGCCTAAAGTCTCCAGCATCATACGCTCTTCCTTATCCACTCTCAGCAGGAAAAGCACGGCGAAACCAATCAAGCCGGATATGCCCGCAACCCAGTTCGGCAGCAGAAAGAGCTGGCCGAGCCCCATAAGCAGGAACGAGGTGTACATCGGGTGACGGACCAAAGCGTACGGCCCGGCGCTAACCAGTTCGTGCCGTTCGCGAATCTCGAGCGTGATCGACCAGTTACGGCCAAGTTCCTTGTGGGACATGCGAAAAATCCACAGCGCGGAGCAGAAGATGATGATTCCGAGCGCCACCGACCACACGCTGGACGGATGGTCAGCCGCTGCGGGGATGCCGGTGGCGACATAGAAGCCAGGCACGATCGCCAGGCCAAGGAGAGCCGATGCAAGCCCGACGGTGTCGGAACTTGAGCGGCCGCCAGCTACAATCCGCACGCGCCTTGCCCGGCGCTCGAACGGATACCGGATCACATACCAGGCAACGAGGCCGATCACCCATATGATCTCGCCAAGTGAAGCTACAGAAATGGTCACTTCAGGTCACCGGAGCCTTTTCTCGATCTGGGACCACGATAGACCGTCGCAACGATGCCAGCGTCCGAAATGTCGACCGATAGACATTCAGAGCGCGCTCCTTTCGGAGTTGACCGGCCGAATGAGGCGAAAGCGGTTTGCCAATCGCATTTCAACCGCCGTTCATCTCCCGAAGCTTGGTTATGAATTGTTGCGGCCGGAGCCAGGTACCGGGGGTCTTATACCCCATCGATTTGGCGATGTCCGCTACGAATGCGTTGCAGTTGTAGAGCGAGGCGTGCCAAAGCGGAGAACTGGCCTGCAGCTTTCGTATGCTCGCGACGACTTTCCTGTATTCGGCTTCGGAAAGTAAAACGCGCCAGCTTGCCGACCGGTAGGCATCTTCGAGGTCGCCGTCCGTCCACCCGGTCGTGGCTGGCACAGGCGCCAAATGGCCGAGAACATAGACATTGGGATCATCGGACTTCGGAGCGAGCCCCGCAACTTCGGGGTTGACCATGCGTCCCGCCTGGTTCAGTCGTCCAAAAATCACGTAGGAATGGCCGTAGGTAAGGGCGTACCGGGAGCGGAACTCGATGAAATGCCGTTGGGCCGCGCGCGCCGGCATCGCCGCGGTACTCAGTGCCCGATTATTGGACACAAAAGTCGGCTGGGGTTTGTTGTCTTGCGACTGGCATGACGCCGCGACTAGCGCGAGCAGGGCCACAATTGCTGAACGGCCACTTACAAGCGTCATCTCATCCAGAACTCCGAGGACCGCAGACCTGCTGCCAGCCTATGCCCGTTAACCGCAGGTAGGCTGCGAATCCGGTGGCCCCTGCATATCGATAGGGAAGGGCCTGGCGGCCCTTCCCAAAATCTTCGAAAGCCGATGCTTACTTAATCACTGGCTCTTCTACGGCAACGGGTTCCGGCGGAGGAGCCTTCCCCTTTCCTTTACCGATCCCGTTCGCGCAGCCGCTCAGGCTGGTAACGGCGAGGGTAGCAACCATTACAATCAACATTCTGTTCATCAAGCAATCCTTTCCCCAGGGGCGGAACAGCCTATAGAATCGCCACAAATAAAAAATTACATGCAGCCCAACCAAGTTAGCTGCGATCTACACCAAAGCCTAGTGCAGAAATGACACAGTCGGCATTCGGTTGCAGCCGAAATCCTTGCGGTGACGTGCCGGCAGGTCTCACCATGCAACGGAGATCAGGCCTGCCCACCATCAAACCACCACCACCGTCGTGCCCAAAGGAGTCCGTTCGTAGAGGTCGATGATGTCGTCATTTGTCAAACGGATGCACCCGTTCGATACCGCTGTGCCTATCGTCCACGGCTCGTTTGTACCATGTATCCGGAAGTAGGTGTCGCGCCCGTTGCGATAGAGATAAAGGGCACGCGCACCAAGCGGGTTGTTTGGTCCGCCAGGGACCCCCCCGGCATACTTCACCAGGCGCGGCTTGCGCCTCATCATGCTGGTGGTGGGTGTCCACGACGGCCAGTCCGCCTTGCGGGCGATGGTCGCTGTACCCTTGAACGAAAGTCCCTGCTCGCCGACGCCGACGCCGTAGCGCGTCGCCCACCCGTCGGTCTCGACGGCATAGAGAAAACGTTGCGAAGTATCGACGACGATCGTTCCAGGCGGCTCGTTTCCGTCGTACCGCACCTGCCTCCGTCGGAAACGAGGATTGATGCCATCCCTTGGTCCGAACGCGGATGAAATCGGCTCCGTCACCTGCTGTAACGTCGACGTACATCCGGAGAGCATCAGAGCCAGAGTACCCAGCACGAGCCCCCGGCGCGCAATGTGGTGTTCTTCCATTTCTACCTGCTAGGAAACTGGTCGATCTACCGCCCCGCTCGTCTCTACCATTGCAAGGCCTGCGGGCCAAGTCTCGCTGTGGGGTGGCAAAATGAATTCACAGGATTGACGAGCGAATTGGAGCGAAACTTCTTGCGATAACCGTCCGCCTCTGTTCGGTTAGGCCACAATGGGCATAGGACAGAGACGATGCAGCCTGACTTCCATGGTAAAGTCGCGATTGTGACCGGCGCAGGCTCCGGAATAGGAGCGGCTGTGTCACGGCAACTCGCGCAAGAAGGAGCCGAGGTTGTTGTCGCCGACCTTGATGCCGAGGCCGCGCGCTGCATGGCTGCCGAAATAAGCGCGCAAGGAGGCAGGGCCCACGATTTTGCGGTCGATGTCACGGATGCGGCAGCCGTCGAAAAGCTGATCGAGTTCACTGTCCAGAAATGCGGCGGACTGGATATGGCGGTAAACAATGCCGGCATCGACGGCGTTCGAAAAGCGACGGCAGACTATCCGCTCGACAACTGGCACAGGCTGATGAACGTCAATCTGAATGGCGTTTTCTACAGCATGAAGTACGAAATCGCCGCCATGCTGGATCGAGGCGGAGGCGCCATCGTGAACATGTCCTCAATTCTCGGTTCCGTCGGCTTGCCGACTGCGTCCGCATACACGGCAGCGAAACACGGGGTCGTTGGGCTGACCAAGGTTGCTGCGATTGAATATGCGAGGATGGGCATCCGGATCAATGTCGTCGGCCCCGGCTGGATCGAAACGCCTCTTCTATCGGAGCAAGCGGAGGCATTAGCCAATACCAGGCGCATGGCAGCCCTTCAACCGATGGGCAGGCGCGGCAAACCGGAAGAGGTAGCAGCTCTTGTATGCTTCCTGTTGTCCGATCAGGCCAGCTTTATCACTGGCAGCTACCATCTGGTCGACGGAGCTTACACCGCCCATTAGCGCGTCGTGGCTGACGCTGGCGCCCAAAAGACGCGGCGCTCAGCGGCGTTTCTTCGCCTTGCCGGCGAACGGATTTTCCGAGGTGCGCAAGGCGATGCGGATCGGCACGCCTGGCATGTCGAAGGCTTCGCGCAGGCTGTTGGAGAGATAGCGAACATAGGATTGCGGCATCGCGTCCGGCCGTGAGCAGGACACGACGAAGCCCGGCGGGCGCGTCTTGGCCTGGGTGACATATTTGATCTTCAGCCGGCGACCGGCGACGGCGGGCGGTGGATGATGCGCCAGGATGCCTTCCAGCCAGCGGTTGAGCTTGCCGGTCGAGACGCGGCTGTTCCACACTCTGTGCGTCTTGATGACGGCATCCATCAGCTTGTCGAGGCCGCGCCCGGTCTCGGCCGAGACCGGCACCGCCTGGATGCCGCGCGCCTGCGGCAACAGCCGCTCGGTCTTCTCGCGCAGTTCCGCCAGGAGTTCCTGGGGATGGTCGATCATATCCCATTTGTTGAAGGCGATCACCGGCGCACGGCCCTCGCGGATGATCAGGTCGGCGATCTGCAGATCCTGCTTCTCGAAGGGAATGGTGGCGTCGAGCACAATGATGACGATCTCGGCAAAGCGGATGGCGCGCAGGCCGTCCTGCACCGACATGACTTCCAGCTTTTCGTGGATCCGGGCCTTGCGGCGCATGCCGGCGGTGTCGAACAGTTTGAGACGACGGCCATGCCAGTCCCAGTCGACGGAGATGGAATCGCGGGTGATGCCGGCTTCTGGCCCAGTCAGGAGCCGCTCCTCGCCGATCAGGGCATTGATCAGCGTCGACTTGCCGGCGTTCGGACGGCCGACGACGGCGATGCGCATCGGTTTGGTATCGTCATAGCTCGGCTCGGCGTCCGGATCGGTGATGTCCTCGCCGATCAGCACCTCGCTGGCGGCGGCCTCCTCGTCGGCATCTTCTTCTTCGCCGAAGGCGCGCGCCTCGCCCAGTGCTGATATCACCGCATCGCGCAAATCGGGCAGGCCCTGACCGTGTTCGGCCGAGACCGGGATCGGCTCGCCAAGGCCGAGTTCCCAAGCCTCCAGCATGCCGCCCTGGGCGCCGCGCGCTTCGGCCTTGTTGGCGACCACGACAACCGGCTTACCGGACTTGCGCACGATCTCGGCGAAAGTCTTGTCGTCAGGCATCAGCCCGGACTTGGCGTCGATGGTGAAAAAGATCAGGTCGGCTTCGCGGATGGCGATCTCGGTCTGGGCGCGCATGCGGCCCGGCAGCGTCGAAGCAGCAGCATCCTCGAAGCCGGCGGTGTCGATAACGTCGAAATGCAGATCGTAGAGCTTGGCGGCATGGACGCGACGGTCGCGGGTGACGCCCGGCGTGTCGTCGACAAGCGCCAGCTTCCTTCCCACCAGACGATTGAAAAGGGTCGATTTGCCGACGTTAGGCCGGCCGATGATGGCGACTTTGAACGTCATGCGGCCCTACATCTGCCAGCATGTCGTTGCCCCAAAACCGCTACACACTTTTGGGCGAAATGCATTACGACACGCCGCCCGACCCACGGATCAGCTCCGACATCAAGGTCGCCCGCTCGCGCGCGTTGCGCGGGGCGCTGTCATCCGAGGCGATCTGGTCGAACAGTTTCAGTGCGTCCGTTGCCTTGCCTTCCTTCCAGGCGGCAAGGCCGAGCGCCTCGCGCGCGGTATAGCGCAGCGGATTGGTGTCGGCGGTGAGCGTCTCGACGCGGCTCGAGACATCGGCGAACGAACCGTGGTCGACGAGCAGCAGCGCTGCCCTGAGGCGCGCCATATCGCGAAGGCCTGATGGAATGTCCGTATCGGCGGCGACCTCGTCGAAGTCCTTGACGGCGGCGGCGGCATCGCCCTTATCCGCCTTGACGGTTGCCGCCCGCATGCGGGCGAGCAGCGGATAAGCGCCGTAGCCATCTTTTTCCAGCGCATCGAGGGCCGCCAGCGCTTCGTCGCTCTTGCCCTCATTGGCAAGCTTCAGCGCCTGCGAGAAGGCATCGCCCGAGCGATTGGCGCGGGTCTCGTCCCAATAGCGATAGCCGACGAAGGCGGCGGTGCCGACCACCACCAGTATCGCGAGCGCAAGCAAGGCAGGACCAAAACGGTCCCACAGCGCATGCGCCTGATCGCGACGCATCTCTTCGTTGACTTCGCGGATAAAACTGTCGTCCGACATCTCAAAACCATCCTGCCCGCCCTCAGGGCGGTTTAGAGCGACGTGCGTCCATGGAAAGTACGCTCTAACACTTTGAATTTGCGCATCGTGTTTCCTGAAAAAAAATCAATTCTGCACTTCAGGCCGATGCGGTAGCCCGCGTTTTAGCGAAATTTTGCCGGCATGGAAGGGGTTCGACCGGAAAATCGGCTAATCGCCGGACGACGATGTAAAGGATGACTGCAAAGGGCGACCGCACCCACGCCACATTTCGCCGATAGCCGGTGCGCGAACCCTCCTCAAAATCCAGATCAGACACTGATGCCTCGTTTGTCCCGCGCTGTTGCGTTTTCGATCGGGTCGCTTGCTGCGGCGGGCGCTGCTGTCGCCGACCCGCCAGCGCCGGCAAAGCCGAAGCAGGCCGTCCTCATCTCGTTCGACAGCGCCCGCGATATTTCGCAATGGAAGCGCAGCCGGGCGCTGGCCCGGCGCACCGGCGCCCATTTCACCTACTTCGTGTCCTGCGTCTTCCTGCTCTCGTCGGAGACGCGCGAGCAATATACGGCGCCCGGCAAGACATCAGGCAAATCCAATATCGGCTTCGCCGCCTCGAAACAGGAAATCGCTGACCGGCTCGAGCAGATAAACCTTGCCGCCTCGGAAGGCCATGACATCGGCAGCCACGCTTGCGGCCATTTCGACGGCAAGGACTGGAACAAGGCCGACTGGCTGAGCGAGTTCGATTCGTTCAAGCGCATTCTCGAAAATGCCTATTCGATCAACGCTATTACCTCCGAACCCCCAGGCTGGCGCGAAATTGCACGTAAGGCGGTTGGCTTTCGCGCACCCTATCTGTCGGCAAACAAGGCGCTCTACGAGGCGCTGCCAAAGGCGGGCTATTGGTTCGACGCGAGCGGTGTGTCGCGCGGCCCTGCCCGGCCACCGACCAGCGACGCCATCACGCGCTTCTCACTGCCGAAGATTCCGGAAGGTCCTGACACAAGGCCGGTGATCGCGATGGACTACAATCTCTATGTCAGGCATTCCGGCGGCTTCGAGCGGCCGAGCCAGGCGGACGAATTCGCCAACCGGACCCATGACGCCTTTCGCGCCGCCTTCGACGCGCAATATCAGGGCAAACGCATTCCGCTGGAACTCGGCTTCCATTTCACACTGATGAATGACGGCGCCTACTGGAAGGCGCTCGAGCGCTTTGCCGGCGAGGTCTGCACCAGGCCCGATGTCGAGTGCATCAGCTATCGCGACTATGTTTCGCGCCAACGCCGGCAAAAGTGGGCGTCGGTGGGCGGCTGAACCGAAAGCGCTCGCCGCCCCGTCACTCTCAGCTTACCGGCTGATCCTCAGGCCGCAAGCCGGCTCGCTCTCGCTCCAGATAGGCCTGGTCGATTTCCGGCAGCGGCGCCCCTTCAAGTGTCGCCTCGAAGGCGCGCAGGCGCTTGTAGATGGATATCAGCTCGACGATGGTCGGCCAGGAATTCACGAGATACTGGAACGAAGTGGCGACTTGTGAAAAGGCGGTAACAATCTGCTGGAAAACGCCAAATGTTATCTTGCCGATTGCCAAGGTCGGAACAAGAATAAGCGTAGCGAATACGTTGTCGACTTGAAGGTATAGATAGCGGACCATGTCGAAATAGACATAGTGTGCATAGAGAGTGAAATAGTTCTTGCGAACGTTTCTGAAAAGCTCGGCCAGAGTTGGTGGCTGCGCTCGTGCCGTATCGTCCTCGCCGAGGACAAGTTCCTTGCGCAGCGCGGCTTCAACCCGCTGATTGCGAAATTCCAACCCGGGCAGCCTGACGCCGACGACTGCCAACAAGCCGGTGCCAAACAGCGACCAGGCGATCGCCGCAATGACCAGCGGATAAGGGATTGCGCCGACGATTGGGAGCGTTGAGACATGGAGAGAAAGGGAGGCCAGCAAGGGCAGGAATGCAATCAGGGTCATGATGGAGTCGATGAAGTTCACGCCGAGCCCCTGCATTGTGCCGGAGAAGCGCATCGTGTCGTCCTGAACGCGCTGCGACGCCCCTTCGATATGGCGCAGCCTCGGCCAGTAAGCGGTAAAATAATCGTTCATCGCGGTGCGCCAGCGAAACACATAGTGCCTGACGAAAAAGACGTTCAGAACGGCGATGCTCATATAGACCAGGGCCAAGGACAGAAACTGCCATACTCCGTAGTAAAGCTCGGCAGGGGAAACGGAGCCCGGCGTGGTCAGCGCCTTCTGCACCATATCGTAAAACATGCCGCGCCAGTCATTGAGCGCCACGCTGATCTGCACGATGAAATTGGTGACGAAAATAATCAAACCAGAGCCAAGGATCGACCAGTTCTGCCAGCGATGCGGGGAATACAGCGCCCAGAAAAGGTAGAATACGCCCATGCCGGCGAAGAAATATCCGTAAAACCAGAGGAATGCCGGCGTCAGGAATCTTATCGGGCTGATGACTGGTGCTGCCTGCGGGTCGACCGGCGGCATGCCGAGCATCGTGCCAAGGTGCTCGCCGCCGAAAAACCACAGGAGGACGAGCAGAAGGCTCCAGGCGACGGCCGAAGTGAAAAACAACTTCGGCTGCGGGAAGAAGGATACGAACACTGTTGGGAAATCCTCGGTCGATGCGCAAATCAGCGGCGTTGCTGTTCAGCGGGCATAAGGTCACACATCGATCGGAATGAAAATGGCCGGTGCGTGATGCCCGGCACCGAGCAAGACCACAATCATGGCGATTTTGGCGCAGCCTCCCAGATGACCGCGCCAGAGACCAGCAGCACCGCGGCGGCCACGATCGATGCGAGGAAGAAGTCGCCGGAGGCTTGCGCAAGCAAGCCGGCGACGATCGGCCCGATGATCTGGCCGAGGCCGAAGGACGCCGTCATCGATGCCAGGATCCGGCGTGGCGCCTGCGGGGCAAGCTGCCTTCCGGTCTGAAGGCCGAGCGCGGTGATGGCGATGAAGGTGCCGCCAAGCAGAAACCCGCCGAGCAGCGGCCCAATGTGTCCGCCCATGGTGACGCTCGCGCTGACGCCGACCACCTCGACGAGGCACCCCCAGGCATAAGCCCGGTAGAGCCCGATCCTTGCCGCGATCTTCTGCCAAAGCCAGACCGAGGGAATCCCGGCAAGGCCGGTGACCATCCACACCACGGCCTCGAAGACGCGGCCGCCGCCGCCCTGCCGGACGATGGCGACCAGGAACGTCGCCGTCACGATATAGCCGAAGCCGAACAGCCCGTAGGCGACTATGACCTTCACCAGTGACCGGTCCTTTGGCAGCGCCGGTTCGCGGCCATCGGCGCCGTTGGCGGTCGCAGTGCTGCCGAGCAGCAAGGCCACGACGGCAATGGCGCAGGCCGAGATCGCGGCGGACCAGAACCAGCCCGCCGGCCAGCCGGCCTGTTGGGTGACGAGTATTGCCATCCGCGCCGAGGACGCCGCTATGCCAAGGCCGACGCCGCCGAAATGCAGCGCCTGCAGGTCGTTTCGGCCGACCGCGGCCAAATGGCCGAAAACGATGCTGGACATGAACACCAGGACGAAGGCGCTGGCCACACCGGCAAGAAAGCGGATGACGAGAAAGGCCGCCATCGTGTCGGCCAGGCCCATCAGCCCGGTGAGGACTGCGGTGGCGGCAAGACCGGCAAGCATCAGCAGGCGCTCGCGACCGTGCGCCCAGCCGCCGACGGCTGCGAGCGCGCCAACGAGATAGCCGAGATAGTTGGCGGACGCGATCCAGCCGGCATCGGCCGGCGTCAGGCCAAGTTCCTCCATCATGCCGGGCAGGATCGGCGTATAGACGAAGCGGCCGATGCCCATGGCAACGGCCAGGGCAATCATGCCGGCGAAGGCGAGGCGCAAAGGGGACGGCGAAGCGGCTTTCATTGCGGTGCACAATAGGTGCACGAGCGGGTGAAACAATCCGCTTCTTGTTGGGCCAGAACGGGTTGTGCCGGCATCTGCTGCGTCGCGGGCGATTTTCGGCGTCGTGCTGCCCCTCATACGCCTGCCGGCACCTTCTCCCCGTATAGGAACGGGGAGAAGGGGCTGGCCCCAACTTCGGCACTTTTTTCTGCAACACTGGAGATAGGCGAAATCTTTCGCGAAGGCGTCCTTCTCCCCGTCCCTTTACGGGGAGAAGTGCCCGGCAGGGCGATGAGGGGCGGCGCCGACCTCGGCAACGCCTTGGCGCTACGCTGTCAGCGATCTTAACGGCAGCCTGTTTGTGCCGCCGGTCTCGTAGGCCGTGCGCCGGGCTGTCATCCGGAACGGCAGGTCGCCGAGTTCGCGCTCCGACATGGTGTCGAGCACAGGATGCGACAGCGGATCGGTGGCCCATCGGGTGGCCTCGCTTTCATGCGACCGGCTTTGCCGCGCGCCGGCAGCGGAAAAGACCCCGAGCAGTGACAAAATCTTCATCGTATTTTTCCTCCGCAGGTCTGCTTGTTCCTTAAAATTTGCCGTTCCTCCCCGCATTTCAATTGAGATTTCAACCGTGCCGGTTTAGAAAAACTGTATGGCCATGCTGAACCGCGTCCACCTCAACGGCCTGCGCGCCGTGGAAACCGTCGCCCGCCTGGGATCGCTTTCGGCTGCGGCGAGCGAACTCAACGTGTCCGCCAGCGCCGTCAGCCAGCAGGTCAAGCGGGCGGAAGCGCAACTTGGCCAGGCGCTGTTCGAACGAACGGCAAGCGGTCTGGTGCCGACCGAATTCGGCACCGTCTTCACCGCCCGGCTCGGGGCAGGTTTCCGCGAGCTCGCCCAAGCCGTGGCGCTCGCCGACGAGGCCTCCGAATGCACGCTGGTGGTCTCGGTGGCGCCGGCCTTTGCCTCGAAGTGGCTGCTGCCTCGACTGTCACGTCATTTCGCCCGGCATCCGAATGTGCTTTTGCGCATCGACGCCTCGGTGCGGATTGCCGATCTCGATCGCTCGGACATCGACCTCGCCATCCGGCTCGGCGACGGCAAATGGCCGGGCGTGCGCGCGCAACTGCTGCTGGCGCAGGAAGTCTTCCCGGTCTGCGCCCCGGCGATCGCCGACAAATTGAAATCGATCGAAGATCTCGCCCTGACCTGCGCGATCACCGACGAAAGAGCGATGATCAGCTGGGAAAGCTGGTTCGAGGCGGCCGGGGTGAAGCCGGTCAGCTTCCTCAAGGGCGCGCGCTTCACCGACCCGATGCTTTGCCTGGAATCGGCGATCGCCGGCCACGGCGTCATGCTCGGCTGGCAATTGCTGACGGCTGACGCTCTCGCCGACGGCCGGCTGGTCGCACCGTTCGGCGTCCGCGCCGAGAGCGGGCTGGGCTACTGGCTGGTGACCTCGGCCAGCAAGAGCGAGAGCCGCAAGCTGCGCGATTTCAAGATCTGGATCCGCGAGGAGATCGAGGCGACGATGGCGCAGTTCGGCGCGCTCGCCGGCGCGGCCTGAGCAGGCCCGGTCGATCACGGTGGAAAGACCGATGGCGCCGGTCTATGTAAGAACCAGACTCCCACATCGCGACAGGCAGGATCATGACCACACATTCGCGCGACGTTGCCGCAACGATCGACCCGGTGAAGCTCGACAGGCTGGCAGAAGTCGCCATCAAGGTCGGGCTGCAATTGCAGCCGGGGCAGGACCTGGTGCTGACATCGTCGATCGCAGCGCTGCCTTTGACGCGACGGATCGTCGAGCATGCCTACAAAGCCGGCGCCGGCCTGGTGACGCCGATCTTCAACGACGACGAGATGACGCTGGCACGCTTCCGCTACGGCGCCGATGCCGGCTTCGACCACGCCGCCGGCTGGCTCTATGAGGGCATGGCGAAGGCCTTCGCCAACAATGCGGCGCGGCTGGCCGTGCGCGGCGAGGACCCGTCGCTGCTGTCGGCGCAGGATCCGGCGAAAGTGGCGCGCGCCAACAAGGCGAACTCGATCGCCTACCAGCCGGCACTGGAAAAGATCACCGGCTTCGACATCAACTGGAACATCGTCGCCTATCCCGACCTGGCCTGGGCCAGGCAGGTGTTTCCGGGCGATAGCGACGACGTCGCGGTGGCGAAGCTCGCCGACGCGATCTTTGCCGCCTCACGGGTCGATGTCGACGACCCGATCGGCAACTGGAAGGCGCACAATGCGGCGCTTCGCAGCCGCACCGAATGGCTGAACGGCCATAATTTCCATGCGCTGCATTTCACCGGACCTGGCACCGACCTGACCGTCGGCCTGGCCGACGGCCATGAATGGATGGGCGGCGCCTCGACCGCCAGGAACGGCATCACCTGCAACCCGAACATCCCGACCGAGGAGGTTTTCACCACGCCGCATGCAAGGCGCGTCGAAGGCCATGTTACGAGCACCAAGCCGCTGTCGTACCAAGGCACGCTGATCGACGGCATTGCGGTGCGTTTCGAGCAGGGTCGCATCGTCGAGGCCAAGGCCAGCCGCGGCGAGGATGTGCTGAAAAAAGTGCTCGACACCGATGAAGGCGCACGCCGGCTCGGCGAGGTCGCCCTGGTGCCGCATTCCTCGCCGATCGCGGCGAGCGGCCTGCTGTTCTTCAACACGCTGTTCGACGAGAATGCCGCCTGCCATATCGCGCTCGGGCAGTGCTATTCGAAGTGCTTTGTCGACGGCGCCTCGCTCACTCAGGACGAGATCGCGGCGCGCGGCGGCAACAAGAGCTTCATCCATATCGACTGGATGATCGGTTCGGACAAGGTCGACATCGACGGCGTCGGCAAGGACGGCGGTCGCGTGCCGGTGATGCGCAAGGGCGAATGGGCGTAAGCAGCCGCCAGCAAGCCGTCATGGCCAGCAAGACGACATGGCCAGCAAGACGACATGGCGGCCAACCCCGGAGTTGGCAATGAAACTCGATATCAGGGTCAAACGCATCTACGAGCCGCCCTCGTCTGGCGATGGGCAGCGGGTGCTCATAGACCGCGTATGGCCGCGCGGCGTCCGCAAGGAAGACGCCGCGCTGACACTGTGGCTGAAGACCGTCGCGCCAAGCGATGAACTGCGCAAATGGTTCGGCCACGAGCCGACGCGCTGGATGGAATTCCAGCGGCGCTATCGCGGCGAGCTCGACAGGAACAGCGAGACGGTCGGCCAGTTGCGCGCCCTGCTCGACAACGGCCGGGTGACGCTGCTCTACGGCGCCCAGGACGACATGCACAACAACGCAGTGGCTTTGGCTGACTATCTCAGCCTAAAGGGCTGAGGCAGCGCTCTGCCGACGCCGTCGTCGCTAATCTCAGGCGACGCGCAGTTCCGTGGCCGCATCGAAGAGGTGCACCTTGCCCGGCAGAACCGAAAGGTTGATCGCGGCGCCGGCGTTGCGGCGCTCGTCACGCGGCACCACGGCGACGGCGTCGTATCCGGCCACGCGCAAATGAATCTGGACATCGGCGCCGGTCGTTTCGGAGAGCACGACTTCGCCCTTGATCTCACCCGTATCCGAAATGCCGAGATCGTGTGGCCGGACGCCCATGATGACCTTTTGGCCTGGTTTTGCCTTGATCTGCGGTGACAGGCCGATCGATACGCCTTCGGCGACGAAGCGAGGACTGCCGCCTGCGGTTTCGACAGCGCCGGCGATGAAGTTCATCGACGGCGAGCCGATGAAATCAGCGACATATTTCGAGTTCGGGCGCTCGTAGACCTCGTCGGGCGTGCCGATCTGCATGATCCTGCCGGCATGCATCAGCACGATCTTGTCGGCCATCGTCATCGCCTCGATCTGGTCATGGGTGACGTAGATCGTGGTTGTGCCGAGACGATTGTGGAGTTGACGGATTTCCACGCGCATATGCGTGCGCAGCTTGGCGTCGAGATTGGAGAGCGGCTCGTCGAAAAGGAAGACGGCGGCATTGCGCACCATGGCGCGGCCCATGGCGACGCGCTGGCGCTGGCCACCCGACAGTTCCTTGGGATAGCGCCCGAGGTAGGGCGTAAGGTTCAGGATTTCCGCCGCCCATTCGACCTTCTTCCTGATCTCCGCCTTTGGCACTTTCGCCACTTCGAGGCTGAAGCCGATATTGTCGAACACCTTCATTGTCGGATAGAGCGCGTAGTTCTGGAACACCATCGCGATGTCGCGATCGCGCGGGTGAACGTCATTGACCCGCCTGTCGCCGATCAAAAGGTCACCGTTGGTCACCCGCTCGAGCCCGGCTGTCATGCGAAGGAGCGTGGTCTTGCCGCAGCCCGACGGCCCGAGAAGGACGACGAATTCGCGGTCGGCAATGCCGAAGGAGATGTCCTTCATCACCTCGACATGTCCGAAATTCTTGGCGATGTTCTTATATTCTACGGTGGCCATTCTCTGTCTCCAGACGCCCGGATCAGGGTCGTCAGTATTTCTGCCTGGTCGGCGTGATGACGATTTCCTGCACGAGAGCGTTTTGTGGCAGCTGGTAGGTGTGCAGCATGAGGTCTGCGACGTGCTCCGGGCCGATGCCGCCGCCGATCTTGAGCTTGTTGGCCTTGTAGTTGGCGAGCGTCTGCGGATCGAGGACGCCGCTCAGAACCTCGGTTTCGATCACCCCGGGCGAAAGCACGACGACGCGGACGTCATAGTCGGAAAGATAATCGCGCAGCGATTCCGACACGGCGTGAACGAAGAATTTCGTCCCGCAGTAGACCGTATGATCCGGATAGATTTTTCGGCCGGCGATCGAACTCATCATGAACAGCGTTCCATGACGGCGCTCCATCATGCCCGACATCACGGCGTGGACCGAATTCAGCACGCCTTTGGTATTGATGTCGATCATCTCGTCCCATTCCTCGGGCGGCTGGCGGCCTATGTCGGCGAGACGCGCTATGCCGGCATTGGCAAACAGCATGTCGACCGGTCCGTACTCGGCTTCCGCCTCCTTCACGGCGGCTGCGATCGCGGCGCGGTCGCGGACATCGACCTGCCGGGCCAGGCTGTCGGGCAGGTTCAGTGCCTCCATGCGCTCCAGACGGCGGGCCATCATCAGAACAGGGTGGCCGGCGCGCGAAAACGCCTTGGCGACCGCCTCGCCGATACCAGAACTGGCTCCTGTCACTGCTACGAGCTGTTTTCCAGCCATGGCTTTCCTCAATCGAAATTGTCGATACCCCGGGCTGGCGGCCTTCGGGCAGCCAGCCCGGGGGAAGACTCAGCCCTTGGCGACGAGATCGTCGACCTGGGTTTTCAGGGCGTCGAGCGATTCCTTGGCCGAGCCCGACTGGCCGGCGAAGTATTTGCCCAGCGCAACCGGGATCATGTCGCTCGAGAGTTCTGCCCATGCCGGCAGGTCGGGCTCGGATCCCATGTAGTTGGCGATGGTGTCGCGCACGACCGGCAAGTGGCGGGTCGTGCCGGCGCCGACACGCGCATTGGCCAGCACGCGCGGATCGTCATAGACGCTGGTGCGCGTTGGCCCGGTACCGCCACCCAGAACCGTTATCAGGGCTTGGGTATCGGCTGAGGTCGCCCACTGCATGAAGATCCAGGCGGCGTCCGGGCTCTTCGAGTATTTCGATACCGCGAGCGAAGAGCCGCCCTGGTGACCAACGCCCGGAATCTCGCCGAACCCGGTCTGCTCGACGGTGCGCAGCGTCGCGGCAGGTTTCGGCGGAACCATCGCTTCCATCAGGCCCGAGACCTTGGAGGCCTTGGGATCGTCGAAGAACGGGAAGAATTCGCCCCAGGACAGCATCGAGGCGGCGACGCCCTGGCCGACCGACTGGCCCTCGCCATCCCATGTCCAGCCGTCGACGCCGGGCGGCATCGTCGCCTTGAGCTTGTCCCAGTAGGCCATGGCGGCCAAGCCGGCGTCGTCATTGCCGGTGAACTTGCCGTCGGGGCCGAAAATCGAACCGCCATGGCCCCAAAGCCACGCCGTCCAATCGCATTCGAGGCTGTAATGGCCCGATTTCATCTGGCCGCTGGTGCCGTACATGTTCGGGCCCTTGGCGTCGGTGATCGCCGCAGACGCCTTCAGCAAATCGTCCAGCGTCGCCGGAGGCGGCAGCTTGAGCTCGTCCCAGACGTCCTTGCGGTACTGCATGATGAAGATCGGGATGTCGTAGGGTACGCCGACCATGCGGTCCTCGTACATGGCGATACCGTCGACGAGCGGCTTCAGGAAGTCGTCGATGTTGTAGTTCGGCATTGCCAGGTCGGCGTTCTTGAGCTGCTCGCGCGGATCGAAGACGTCCTGGCTGAAGCTCGCCGCCCAGCTCTGGTCGATATAGTAGAGGTCGTAAGTGCCGAGGCTCGAAGCCACGTCAAGGGTCAGCTTCTGCAGCACCTGCTCGAGCGGCAGCACTTCGATCTCGACCTTGATGCCGGTAGCCTCCTCGAAATACTGCTTGAGCTGCGTGGCGATGGCATTGGACGGCGGTGTCGATTCGGTGGCGAGACGGAGCGTCGTTCCGGCAAAGGGCTTGCCGACATCCGAGAGCCATTTGGTGATTTCGGCGCTGGGCTTCAGTTCCTGTTCCTGAGCCGATGCCTGGCTGATGCCGTAGAACGGACGCCGTCCCAGGCCCATGCCGAGCGCGCCGGCGCCGAGGCCGAGAATGCCTGCTGCGCGAAGAAACGAGCGGCGGTCCATCTGTCCGCGAACGAAGCGGTCGGTGACAGAGGCAAGATGCGTCTTTCTGATGCTGTCTTTCATTGTCTACTCCTCCGGTTTAATTCGCGATTTTCTCAAGGCTGCGAATTCGAGCCTCCCATCTATTGTTTCAACGATCCCATCGTGAGACCGCGCACGAGGTGCTTCTGAACCAACAGAATGAAGATGAAAGCGGGAATGATGGAGGCGGCGCCAAGCGCGGCCATGTTGCCCCAGGCGGTGCCGATCGAGGTGACGAAGGTCGACGAGACGACTGGCACGGTCTTGACCGACGTGGTGGTCAGGGTCAGCGCAAACAGGAATTCGGTCCAGCTGAAGATGAAGCAGAGCACCGCCGTGGCGGCAATGCCGCCCTTGGCCATCGGCAGCACGATCCTGCGAAAAATCATGAAGCGACTGGCGCCGTCGACGATCGCGCTTTCGTCGATCTCGGAGGGAATGTCGTCGAAGAAGCTCTTCATCAGGAGGACGGCGAGCGGCAGGTTCATCAGCGCGTGGATCAGCACCATGCCGGTATAGGTGTCGATGAGACCGAAATTCTTGTAGATGAAGAACATCGGCACCGCGACCGCGACGGGCGGCATCATGCGCGTCGACAACACCCAGCCGACGAAACTGTGCCGGCCGCGGAAGTTCATGCGCGACAGGGCATAGGCGGCAAGCGTGGCGATGGCGACAGCGAGCACGGTCGACAGCGTCGCGATGACAATCGAATCCCAGACGCGCGGCGCCATGTAGAAATTGCCGCCGCCCGGCGTCACGGTGATGCCGCCGCTGCCCAGCGAAATCCCGAACACCTTCTGGAAATTGTCGAAGGTCGGCGTGAAGGCGAACAGTTTCGGCGGCCGGTTGAAGATGTCGTTGCCGTGTTTGAACGCCACCGACGTCCAGTAGTAGATCGGAAAGAAGAAGATCGCGACCACAACCCAGGCGGCGATGGTGCGAAGCATGCGGGTCGAGAAGGAGCCGTTCATTCTACCACCTCACCTTGGCGATACGGATGAAGAGGTTGGCAATGACGAGGATGATCACCAGGGTGACGAGGCTGAGCGTGGCTCCATAGCCCCATTTTACGAAGCTGAACGTCTGCTGCCATGCATAGAGGGACAGCGAGTAGGTCGACGCTCCCGGCCCGCCGGAGGTCATGACGAAGACGTAGTCGAAGACGCGGAACAGATCGATGCCGCGGACCAGCACGGCGATGGCGATCACCTTCGACATCATCGGCAGGGTGATGCGCCGGAAAATCTGGAACGACGACGCGCCGTCGATCATCGCGGCCTCGTAAGGCTCCGGCGGCAGCGCCCTGAGACCGGCAAGGAAGATGAGCACCATGAACGGCGTCCACTGCCAGATTTCCGCGACGAGAACGCCGGCAAGCGCGGTCGACGCGGTGGCGAGGATGGGGTTGTTCGAATTGAGCAGTCCGATCGACTGCAGGAGATAGCTGATCACGCCGAACTGCGGATCCTCCATCAGCAGATACATCATGCCGACAATGGCCGGCGGGATGACGAGCGTCATCGTCAGCACGCCGCGCAGGAATCCGAAACCGAAGCCGTCGCTGTCGAGGAGCAGCGCGATCGCCATGCCGAGCACCAGCTCGAAGATCAGCGCGATGGCGAAATAGGTGAAGGTGATGACGAGCGACTGCCAGAACCGCGTGTCGTTCCACAGCTGCACCCAGTTTTCCGTTCCGACGAATTCGAGCGCCCGCCGGCGCGGGACGAACTCATGGAAGCTCAGCCAGATGTTGTAGATGAGAGGATACACGGTGAAGACAAGCAGGATCGCCACCAGCGGCAGCAGCCAGGGCAGCGGGTGATCCGAAATGACGAAACGTCTGGCTTGGGCAACCCGCACGCGTTCCTCCCGAACCGCTTCGTTTTGCGATGCACAAATGTTCATATCTTGTGCATTTGTTCAAATGCTATATCGTCGCCCTGTCTGTGGCAAGCACTTGTTGGCCGGCTACAGCGGCATTCGGATGGGTGCGCCACAAGCATCGGAGGACCCTCATGACGTCGATCGGTCTGCTGGCACGGGTTGCCCATCAGTATTTCGTGCTGGGCGAAACGCAGCAGGCCATCGCCGAGCGGCTGCAGATCAACCGCACCAAGATCCACAGGCTGCTGGCGGAGGCGAAGGAGCGCGGCATCGTCTCGATCCGCATCAATGCCGGGACGTCCCAGGCGCTCGAAATGGAAGAACAGCTCAGGCGGAAGTACCGGCTCGACATATGCAGCGTCACACCTGATGACACCGGGTCGGAACTCGGGCTCTCCGAAGTGATCGGCATCTATGCCGCGCAGACGGTCGAGACGCTGCTCAGGGACGACATGACGGTTGCCATGGCGTGGGGCCGAACCATGCGATGGCTCGCTTCCAACATCGAGCCGGTGGCGCTCAGAAACGTTACCGTCGTGCCGCTTCTCGGCTCGCTGTCGCGCCGGTCGTCGATCGACAAATACGACGCCGCCGCCGTCTTTGCCCAGCGCACCCAGGCCGAATCCTATTATCTCCCCGGACCCATCATCTGCGACAGCCGTGAAAGCCGTGAGACGATCCTGCAGCAACCGAGCGCGCGCGAGGTTATCCAGAAGGCGCTGAACGCCGACCTTGCGCTGATGAGCGTCGGCGGCACAACCAGTTCGACGCTGCGGAGCGTCGGTTACATGACCGACGAGGAATTCGACGATATCCTGAGACTGAAGCCGATCGGGAACTTTCTCGGCTATTTCTTCGACCGGGACGCCGAACTCATCGACCATCCCGTCAACGAGCGCATTGTCGGGGTCTATCCTCGCGACACGCTGAACATTCCCAAGCGCATCCTCGTTTCCGGCGGAAAGAACAAGGTCGGCATCATGACCAAGCTCCTGGAAAAGGGATTCTTCACCGGCCTTATCACCGACCAGGGGACGGGCAGTTCGCTGTGACCGGCCGGGGTTGCGGCGGCAGCCGAAGCTGCCGTGCGATGTTGCCTGGCGCATCGCGCCCGCTTGCCTAAGCCGTCCCTGGTTCGGTTCCATCGCCTGCAGAACATCCTTTTTTGCCGCATTTTTCGCGCCCGCCGATCAGCCCAATCCCGACCTCCGGTTCGCCAGGATCATATCGGCAATCTCGACGAAGCCGCGGCCACCCCGCGACCTGGCGACGAAAGCGGGTTCGGCGTCGATCTGTCCCTGGAAATCCACCACATTCGCGACCCCGAACGCGTTCGGAAAGAACCCGAACATCGGGGCGTCGTTCGGGCTGTCTCCAACGAAAGCATAGGCCTGCCTTTCAGCATCGAGATCGGTTCCCAGCCTCTCGCTTGCAAAGCGGCGCGTCATCGCCAGCTTGTCGTATCGGCCAAACCAGCCGTTCACATGGATCGACGAAATCTTGGCGACAGCGCCGGCCTCCTCGAAAATCTGCTTGATGCGCCTGGCATCGGACAGCGGCAGCGCCGGAACATCCTCGCAAAAGTCGATGGCCAGGTCGGCTTCGCGATATTGCTGGTCGGCGGATACTGCCGAACCCGGCACCTCCTGGACAATGCGCTTTTCCAGTTCGGTGAGCCTGCGCCTGTTTTCCCGGCGTTCGTCAGCGCTTGCCGCGAAAACCCGGATCATCTTCCGCGTTGCTTGATCATAAGCGAAGTAAAAAGCGCCATTTTCGCCGACCACGCCGGTGACCGGCCAGAACCGGGCAATCATGTCGCACCAGCCTGCCGGTCTCCCGGTAATGGGAGCAACGACAAGGCCCGCCTCGTGCAGGCGTTCGAGCGCACGGTAGGCATCCGCCGGAAGACGACCCTCGGTGGTCAGCGTGTCGTCGATATCGCAGAAGACGCCGCGAATGCGCGATGCAGTTTCGGGTCCGAATTCGGCGAGGTCGCGCATCCGGTCAGGCTTCCCCACGCGCAAAATCCTCCAGCATTCCTGCATCCGCAGCAATGTCGAGGAACGAGAAGCGATTGCGCATCTCCCGGCAATGAACGACGGCTTCGCGATAGAAATCGGCCGGCGTGCCCAATTCGGCCGCTGAAATCGGCCCGCCGGTCGATTTCAGCAGGCGCTGCATCTCGTCGACAGGCACCATGAATTGCTTGAGCTCCTGCCTGAGTGTCGGCCAGAGCTCCTGCAGCCGCTCGTTGAATGCCGCGGCGGCAGTCTCGTCGAAGGCCTTCTTCTTCAGTTCGTCGAGACATTGTGCGGCGACAGCCGGGCCCATGCGGCGGACCATGTCGTCAGGATCGATCTTCGTCGCCTTCACCACCGGCGGCTTGTCGCTTGCAAACATGGCTTGCTGCAATCGCGCCATGGTGAGCGAAGCGACGCCGACCTGGGTGCCGTGCAGCGTGCCGGGGTGACGCTCGCCGGCGAAACAGTCGATGTAGTGCGATATCTGATGCTCGCCCATGGAACCGTGATTGGAGACGCCGGTGAAGGAAATTCCGAGACCGCAGAGCGTCAGCACGCGATAGAGGTAGCCATTGGCCTCGATGTCGTGTTCGGCAAGATTTCCGGCACGCTTGTTGAGCGCCGTCTCATCCTTTTCCTGGATGAGAAAAGGGACCTGATGGTAGGCAGTGCCAAGCAGGCGGTGCGACATCCACCAGTCGATCTGGGCGACCGAGCGGCAAAGGCAGTCACCGAACCCCGCCGCCGACAGGTACGTCGGGGCGGCAGCGGAGACGCCAAGATCGACGAAAAAGCCTGATGGGGCGTGGGAAGGCAGCGATACCTTCAGGCCGCTTTCAAGTGTGATCGACGCAGTCGTCGACGTGTAGCCGTTCATCGAACCGGCCGTCCCGAACACGCAATAGCGCCGTCCATTCCTTCCCGTGACGAACTTGCAGAGATCGTTGATGGTGCCGGAACCGACCGCGACCACGGCATCCGCATCGGCGAGTTTGACGGCCAGGCTTTCGACATTGGCCATGTCGGCATGCGGGTGATCCAGGATCACCACATCGACAGGGCCGAGCGTCTTCAGTTCGCGCGCAACGCGCTCGCCAAGCGCCCCATAGGTGGCGGCATCCGCAACAACCGTGAACCGCTCGCCCAGATCGAGCTCCGAAACCAGATCGGCCGCCCGCCCGTCGAGGCTTTCTTCGATGACAATCCGGTCATACGGCACCACGGCCTTTTTCCCGGTCTCCGGGTTGGTCCAGCGCCCGTCCAGAATGTCGTCGATCAATGCCGTCCAGGATCCGGCTGCCGGATTGGTCATGACGTCCTCATGCTGGCGACCCTGTAATCGAGGCGCAGGAGCGTTGGCGTTACAAACAATAGTCACCTGTCACTGTCTTTTGTCAAGCATTTGCCCGCGACGCTTGACTTCGTTCTGCAAACCTGCGGAAAAAGGGACATGAATGCCAACGCCGACATTGACGTAGTCCGACCATCTGGGCTCTCGGCACTGCCGCCCGAATTCGACAGCGCGGTGGCGTGGGCCGCCTGGCTCTACTATGTCGACCAGCTCAACCAGAGCGACGTGGCCAAGGTCATGAACGTCTCCAGGGCGAGCGTGGTGCACTATCTGCAGGAGGCGCGCGAAAGCGGACTTGTCGCCGTGCAGGTCGATCACGACGCTTTTGCCCGCACCTTGACCTCGCGGCGTCTCATGGAAAAATACGGGCTTCGCGGCGCAGCGGTCATCCCCGACCTCGATCCCAACGACGCCGACCGCCGCATCGGCGAAGCGGCAGGACGGTTGCTGGCGTCGATGGTCGATCCGGGCGACACGATCGGCGTTGCCTGGGGAAAAACGGTGCTCGCTGCCGCCCGCTCGATCCCACGACTACGGCATGACCGGAACCTCACCGTCGTCCAGCTCTCGGGAAGCTCGATCGGGACCAGCGATTTCTCGCCGGAATTCTGCACCTCGCTGATGGCCAATCGGCTCGGCGCCCGCTGCATCAACCTGCTTGCCCCGGCGATCGTCTCCACCGACGAACTGCACGACCAACTCATGCAGGAGCCGATGCTCGTCAACCAGTTCCGCATGATCCATGCCGCCGGCAAAGTCATCTTCGGGATCGGCGATATCGGGCCGGAGAGCACCTATGCCCGAGCCGGGATATCGGATGCCGCCGCACTTGCCGGCATGATCGAGCAGGGCGCGCTCGGGGTCATCATCGGGCGGTTCATCGACGCTCAGGGAGCCGCTTTCGCAACGCCGCTCGACGGACGAACCATCGGCATCACGCTGGACGAACTGAAAGCGGTGCCGGTCCGCATCTGCGCCGCCGGTGGCGCCCGCAAGATGGCGGCGATCAGGGCCGGGCTCGGCGGCGGATATGCGACACATTTTGTCACCGACATGGCCACCGCGAACAGTCTCTTGGAATAGCCGGTAACCAGCACCGGTGGAACTCATCGTCTCGGGAGGACAATCATGGGCAGCAGCGACGGACCTCTTGTCGTCGGCCTCGACAGTTCCACCCAATCCTGCAAGGCGATTGCCTGGAGCCGGGACGGACGAGCCGTGGCGGAAGGCCGGGCGCCGCTCGAACTGATGAAGCCGAGGCCGGACTATGTCGAGCAGGAGGTCACCGACTGGTGGCGGGCCGCAACAGCGGCGCTGCGACAGCTTGTCGACGCGGTCGACGCGACACGCATCGCCGGGATCGCGATCTCCAACCAGCGCGAGACCGTTGCCCTCATCGACGGCGCCGGCGCGCCGATCGGACCCGCCAGCCTGTGGCTCGATGAACGCGCCGCCGGGCTGGTCGACCGTTTCGCGGCGGAGATCGGCCGTGAGCGACTGCACCAGATCACCGGCAAGCCGATCGACGTGACGCCGGTCGTCTATCGCCTGAAATGGCTGCGCGAGAACGAGCCGGAACGGTTGGACCAGGCGAACAAAATCCTCGACGTGCATGGCTATCTGACGCTGAGACTGACGGGAACGCCAAGCGCGAGCTGGACCAGCGCCGATCCGTTCGGTCTCTTCGACATCTCGCGCAAGGCATGGTCGCAGCCGATCCTCGATCATCTCGGCATCAAACCGTCGCAACTTCCCAATGCGGTGCGGTCCGGCACGCGAGTCGGGACCGTTCATGCCGCAGCCGCCGCCGCAACCGGCCTTTCGGAAGGAACGCCGGTGATTGCCGCCGGCGGCGATGGGCAATGCGCCGGGCTCGGCGTCAATGCCATGCGCGACGGCGTCGTCTATCTCAATCTCGGAACCGCGATCATCGCGGGAATCTGGTCGCCAGAACCGGTGGTCGGCGCCTTCTGGCGCACCATGACCTCGCCAACCGGCGATGGCTATTTCCTCGAGGCCGTGCAGCGGGCGGGCGTCTATTTCGTCAACTGGTTCGTCGACATGTTTGCCGGCGGGCGCTCCGATCCGGCGATCTTCGACCGCCTCGAAAGGGAAGCGGCGGCCGTGCCGATCGGCTCGGACGGACTTCTCGCCGGCACCACCCTGGTCGGCTGCATGGACCCGCACTGGGATCCGAGCGCACGCGCCAGCTTCATCGGCATGCACCCCTCGCACACGCTCGGTCATTTTTATCGTGCAGGGCTCGAGGCAATGACGCTGCAAACCGCCCGGGCTCTTGAAGAGATGCGCAGCCATGGTCTTTCGCCGGCGCAAATGGTGGCGATCGGCGGCGGCGCCAACAGCAAGCTTTGGACAAAGATGATCGCGGACGCAACCGGGATCGCGATCCATAAGGGTCACAATGCCGAAGCCTCGTCGCTCGGTGCAGCGATCAGCGCGGCGGTCGGCATCGGATGGTTCGAGGGTTTTGCCGAGGCTGCCGATGCGATGACGAGCATCGCCGAGACAATCGAGCCCGACCCCGGCTGCCGCGCAGCGTGGGACGCGCTCTCGGCCAGGCAGGCCAAGGTCTTTTCCGCGACCCGATTCGCCTGGCGAACCGGAGCGTGAAAAGCATCCCGTCCGGCTACTTCAACCCACCTACCGCCTGCTGATAGACATCAGGCTTGAAGCCGACGAGGATACGATCGCCGAGATCGAGGACCGGCCGCTTGATCATCGTCGGTTTGGCCAGCATCAGCGCCTTGGCCTTCCTCTCGTCGAGGCTCAGCCTGTCCGTGTCCGACAGTTCGCGAAACGTCGTGCTCGACTTGTTGAGCAGGGTTTCCCAGCCGACCTTGCCGGACCAGCCGTCGAGCCTATCCGCCTCCAGCCCCTCGACCCTGTAGTCGTGAAAACGATAGGCGACATCGTGGCTTTCCAGCCAGATGCGCGCCTTTTTGATCGTGTCGCAATTGGTGATGCCGTACATGGTGATCGTCAATATTTTGGCCCTCGGGCTGGTCGCTCATCGAATCTGCCGCACCCTAAACCACCGTTCAAGCATTGCCAGCTGCCATATGTGAAGAGGATTTGAGCTTGCTCACATGGCGGCCAGGGCATCGTCCTGGCCGCCATGCCTGATCACCAACGATGCAGCGAGTGACAGAGCTTCCGAAATCCGGTTTCAGCCTCAATAATAGAAGCGCTCTTCGGCAATTTTGCCGTTCTTGACCGTGTACAGACCAACCTCATCCATGCTGACACGCTCGCCTGTAGCCTTGGGCGTTATGTCAAACTTGAAGCGCACTGCGAACTGGTCGCCGTTGACATATGGGCCCTCGACCGCGCCGCCATGAACTTCGTGGTTCTCTTCCCACCACTGGCCCTTCTGCCTCACGGCTTCCTTGCCACGGCAGACGGCCATCGGCCCTTCCATCGCTTCGTAGCTGACGATGTCGTCGGCATTGTACTTCTCAGCCGCAACATCGTTTTGACCCTGCTTGAGCAGATCTGTGAAATCCTTGGCAATTTCCGCGGTGGTCATATGTTCCTCCTGTTCAGACTAATTCCAAGTAGGGCACTTGCTGGCCTGCCACGATGAATAGCGCGTGCCAGCCCCTGCCCTCAACCAATTATGATGCGACGAACGCGTGAACAAAACAGGAACAAACTGGAGAGTCAAGTGGAGATCGAGCCGGCCGGGGAAGGCCGGCGCTCGAATGTAATGCAGTTTTGCATTATGTCTGTTTTACTCAGGAGATTCTGCCATGACGACACTGACCGTAACAGCACGGGGGCAAGTCACTTTTCGGAAAGAAGTGCTTCAACACCTCGGCATCAAGCCGGGAGAAAAAATCGAACTGGATTTGCTGCCGGATGGCCGGGCAGAGCTAAGGGCATCGCAGCCGAAGGGATCGTTTCGGGACCTTCATGGCTTCCTGAAAGGCAAGACGAATGGCCAGGTTCTCACTATTGAGGAAATCAATGAGGCAATTGCCGAGGCTGGTGCGGCCGCCGGGGCCGGCAAGGAATGAAGATCACGGCTGATACGAATGTAAAGGGCATTCCACCCGCCTCCTAAAGGCGAGCGCCTGATAAAATTGTCTCACACCGGATAGCAGCCGCGCTCGATGGCGAGGCGGCGCACCAGCGCCAGCAGGCTGTCGATGGTCGGCGTCGGCTGGGCGGTCAGCCGGCCAAGCTCCTGGACCGCCGTCACCAGCGCATCGATCTCCATCGGCCGGCCACGCTCAAGATCCTGCAGCATGGAGGTCTTGTGCTCGCCGACGTCGCCGGCGCCCTTGATGCGGCGGTCGACCGAGATCGGGAAACGAACGCCGAGGCTTTCGCCGATCGCCTGCGCCTCCAGCATCATGGTGCGGGAGAGCGTGCGGGTGGCCTCGTCGGCAACAATTGCCGCAAGCGTGCTGCCGGTCAGCGCGGAAATCGGGTTGAAGGAGAGATTGCCCCACAGCTTCACCCAGATCTCGCTGCGGATGTCATCGCGAACCGGCGCCTGCAGCCCCGCCGCAATCATCTCCTCGGCAAGCCGCGTGACACGCTCGCTCTTCTCGCCCGAGGGCTCGCCAAGCGAGAACCGCTTTCCCTCGATATGGCGGACCAGGCCGGGCGCATCCACCTCGGCCGCGGGATAGACGACCGAGCCGATGACGCGATCCGGCCCAAGGCGGTCCCAGATCAGCCCGCCGGGATCCACCGCTTGCAACCGCGTGCCTTCGAGCGGCCCGCCGATGCTGTGGAAATACCACCAAGGCACGCCGTTCTGCATGGTGACGACGGCCGTCCCCTCGCCCAGCAGCGGCGCGATCTGGTCGAGCGCTGGCGCAACCGAATGGGCCTTGAGCGCCAGCACGACATAATCCTGGGCGCCTAGCTCCTGCGCCTGCGCGGCGGCCCTGACCGAGGCGACGGATTCATGACCGTCTTCGATCAGGCGGAGCCCGTTTGCCATGATCGCGTCGAGATGCGCGCCGCGCGCCACGATCGACAGATCGACGCGGCCGGCCATGGCAAGCTTGGCCGCGAGATAGCCGCCGATCGCGCCGGCGCCAAAAATGCTGATCCGCATTATCCCAGCCCAGGTTTTGCAAGACCGAGTTTGGCCGCGAGGCCGATGCGCTGCAGCTTGCCGGTCGCGCCCTTCGGGATTTCGTCCAGGATCAGGACAATGCGCGGCACCTTGAAGTCGGCAAGCCGTGTCGCGGCAAAGCTGCGGATTTCGCCTTCTGTGGCGGCCATGCCCTCGCGCAGCACGATCGCAGCCGCGACCTCCTCGCCGAGCTTGTCGTGCGGCGTGGCGAAGGTGACGACCTGCGCCACCGCCGGATGGTCCATCAGCACGTCGTCGACCTCGAGCGGCGAGATCTTCTCGCCGCCGCGGTTGATGATCTCCTTGAGCCGGCCGGTGACGCGCAGATAGAAGTCTTCATCGAGCACGCCCTGGTCGCCGGTATGAAACCAGCCATGCGCAAAAGCCGTGGCATTGGCGTCCGGATTGTTCTCGTAGCCCGCGGTGACATTAGGCCCGCGAATGACGATCTCGCCGGTGTCACCGGGCTGCAGCAATTGCCCGTCCGGCGCCATCACCGCCACCTCCGGTCCGGCCGCGGCGCCGACGCTGCCCGGCTTGCGCAGGCCCGGCGGCAGCCGGTTCGAAGCCATCTGGTGCGCGGCCTCGGTCATGCCGTAGGATTCGATCACCGGGCAGCCGAAGGTCGCCTCAAGCTCGGCCATCACTTGCGGCGGCAGCGATGCCGAGGACGAGCGGATGAAGCGAAGAGGCGCGTCGGCCAATGCCTCGGCATTGCGCGTTGCGCGCGGCAGTATCGCCTGATGCATAGTCGGCACGGCCGTGTACCAGCTCGGCCGCGCCTCGCCCAGCCAATGGAAGAAGCGCAGCGCGTTGAAACCCGGCGTGCAGAAGACGCTGCCGCCGGCGGCGAGCGAGGACAGCACCGCCGCGATCAACCCATGGATGTGGAACAGCGGCATGATGTTGAGGCAACGATCGCCGGCCGTCAGACCGAGCGTCGCGCCGATATGAGCGGCCGAGGCGGCGAGATTGGCGTGGCTGAGCGGCACCAGCTTGGGTCGTGACGTGGTGCCGGACGTGTGCAGCAACAGCGCGATGTCGCCGTCTTCAGCCAGGCCCGGCGAAACAGACGGACCAACCGGTTTGCCCTTGATCTCAAAACTGCCGGCTGGCGCGTCACGCAGTGCCGTGAGCCTGAGCACCGCTATGCCGAGGCGCTCGGCCACGGTCACCGCCGGGCCGCTTTCGTCTTCGGCGACGAGGATCGCCTTGGCGCCGATGTCGGAGAGATAGAAATCGAGCTCGTCGGCCCGGTAGGCCGGATTGAGCGGCGCCGTCGACGCCGCCGCCGCCACCGCGACAAAGGCCGTCGCCATCTCCGGCCCGTTCGGCAGCACGATGGCCACCCGGTCGCCACAGCCGAGGCCCAGTGCATGCAATTGCGCTGCCGTCTCGGAGATCAGCTGGCGCAGCCCGCCATGCGTGAGCGTGATCCTGTCGGGTGCCGAAATCGCCGGCGCATCGTCGGCTCCGGCGGCAAGCCGCTCAATGATCGAGGCTGCTTCAGACAACGCGAACCTCTAGGTCGCCGACGCCATCGATATGACCGCGAAGAACGTCACCGCGCACGATCGCGCCGACGCCCGCCGGCGTGCCGGAAAGAATGATGTCCCCCGGCATCAGCGTGAACAGACCTGACAGATAGCTGATCATTTCCGGAACCTTCCAAATCATCTGGTTGAGGTCGCCGGTCTGCTTTCGCTGACCATTGACGTCCAGCCAGATCGCGCCCTGGCTGGGATGGCCGGTCGAGCTTGCCGGAACCAATGGCGTGCATGGCGCCGATGCCTCGAAAGCCTTGCCGACCTCCCATGGACGGCCCATGTCCTTCGCCTTCCCTTGCAGGTCGCGCCGCGTCATATCGAGACCTACGCCATAACCGAACACGCAGTCCAGAGCCTTTTCGACCGGGATGTCGGTACCGCCGCTCTTCAGCGCCACGACCATTTCGATCTCGTGATGAACATCGTTGGAGGCCGGAGGGTACGGAAATTCTCCTGTCGTATCGAGGTTGTCGGGGTTCTTCTGGAAGAAGAATGGCGGCTCCTTGTTGGGGTCGTGTCCCATCTCGACGGCATGCGCGGCATAGTTCCGCCCGACGCAATAGACCCGGTGCACCGGAAACATCTTGTCGGTTCCCGCCACCGGGATGCTCGGGATTGCGGTTGGTTCGATGACGTAGCTTGAAGTCGTGCCGTGCATGTTCACTGTCTTGCTCCTGCGTAGTATTCGACCTTGGCTTCGGCCCGTTCGATCAGTTCGGCGATCAGCAGGGCGAAGGCAAAAAGGATGATGGTCAAGGCCCAGAATTCGGCCATGCGGAAATTTCGCGAGAAGGTTTCGAACAGTGCACCGTAGCCGACGATGGCGACGAGCAACTGGCCGATGACGACGCCCTTGACGCCGCGTATGAGGCCGAGGCGAATGCCGGCAAGGATTTCCGGAAGGGCCGCCCACAGGATGATCTTGCTATAGAGCGCCGGGCGCGAGGCGCCGTAGGAACGCGCCATCTCGATCAGCGACGGCGAGATATGACGGACCCCGGCGCGGGTGTCGAGAACGACGATCCAGATCGCAAACAGGAACACCGCCGCAACGATCGTCTTCTCGCCGAAGCCGAACAGGATCATCAGCACCGGGACGATCGCCGAGAGCGGTGCGCTTGAAAAGATGTTGACCCACATGCCGAGCAGGTCGTCGGCGATCTTGACGCGTCCCATCAGGATACCCAATGGCACGCCGACAACGATCGACAGGGCCATGCCCGTCGCGAAGGCGCGAAGGGTCGTGACTGTCGCGCTCTGCCAGGACGGCGTCTGCACCAGGCTGACCGCTGCAACCAGCACGTCGCTAAACGGCGGCAGCAGAAAGACAAGGTCGAGCCGGCCGACGATTTCCCATACGACGCACCAGACCAGCAGGGACGCCATCATGGGCACACGGTGGCCAAACAAGGTCACGGCCGCTCACTCCACATACTGCTTCAGCCCCTGCCAGATCTCCTCGACAGTATCGAGATAGTGCCTGTCGCGATGGATGCGCTCGGGGTCGCCGGAGCGATCGATTTCCGGTTCGATGATCTGCGAAACCCGGCCGGGTCTCGGCGACAGCAAGACGATGCGGTCGGAGATGTAGACCGCTTCCTCGATCGAGTGCGTCACGAAGATGAAGGTCTTGTTCTGGTTGGTGCGCAGCCGGATCAGGTCTTCCTGGAATTTCCGCCGGTTCTGCTCGTCGACCGCCGAAAACGGTTCATCGAGCAGCAGGACGTCGGCATCGACCGACAAGGCTCGCGCCAGGCCGACGCGCTGGCGCATGCCGCCCGACAGTTCGTGCGGGTATTTGTCCTCGAAGCCGGCGAGACCCACCTCGGCGATGTAGCGTCGGGCGATCTCCTCGCGCTCGGCCTTGTTGGTGCCGCGCAACTCCAGTCCGAAGGCCACGTTGCGCATCACCGTCGCCCACGGCATCAGCGCAAAATCCTGGAACACGAAAGCGCGTTCGGGGCCGGGTGCGGTGACGTGCTTGCCGTTGATCGCGACGGTGCCGCCATCGGCCCGTATCAGCCCCGCTATGATCTTCAGCAGCGTCGTCTTTCCGCAGCCGCTGGGTCCGAGAAGGCTGGTCAGCTTGCCCCTGGGAAAGTCGAGGTCGATGCCGCGCAGCGCCTCGACATTGCCGTAGGTCTTGGAGATTCCCCTCACTTCCACGATTGAATCGATCGGTGCGGGAACCGGCGACGGTCCATTTCGCAATGCGGTCGCGCCCATCTTAAGCACCTCTGCTCTCGGGCCTGAAAACGCGGACTTCCACCCACTGCAGAAAGACGAGCGTCAGGGTGGAAAGCGCAATGATCGAGGCGATTGTTGCGTACATCTCGGCGTAGTCGGCGCGCGAGCGGTGGAAGGTGATGAGGTCGCCGATGCCGGTCGGGGTGATCAGCAGTTCGGCGAGCACCACGCCGACGAAGCCGGCAGCGACGCCGAGGCGCAAGCCGGCAAAAATCACCGGGCTGGCGTCCGGAAGGATGATCTTGGCGACGGTCTGCCAGCGGGTGCCGAGGAAGGATCGGCACATGACCAGCAGCGACTCGTTGACGTTGCGCACGGCCTTGTAGGTGTTGAGCACGATGACCGGCAGCGCCAGGATCATGACGGCGAGCGTCTTGGCGGTCATGCCTATTCCGTAGACAAAGGTGACCATCGGAATGAAGGCGGCGACCGGTGCTGCCTGAAGCACGATGAACACGGGGATCACCAGCCATTCGCCGGTGCGCCACAGACCACAGATCGTGCCGAGGCCGACACCCAGGAACGCCGACAGGACAACGCCAAGCACCAGCGGCTGCAGCGTCGAAAGGTAGGCGGTCGCCAGGCTGCCGTCGGCGAGCAGTCCGAAGAACGCGACGACCGTGTCGGAAAAGGTCGGGAAGGCGAAGCTGACCGGAATGCGCCCAGCCACCTCCCAGATTCCCGCGAACAGGGCGATCGACACCAGCCTAAGCAGGACCGGCTGGTCCCACGATGCGCCCGTTGCGCTGCGATTGGAAAGAGGAGCGAGGCCGGCAGCCTCGCCGTCGGTTCTGATGCTTACGGCCATCCGGCAGGCCGCCTATTTCTTGCCGAGCTTGGCGACGGCGCGGTCGATTGCGGAGACGTCCCAGAAGTCCTCGACCTTGAGGCTGGCGGGATCGCCTTCGATCTGGCCGGCAAGGCTGAAGAAGGCAAAGTCGTCCTTGGCCGCATCGGCTCCGCCGCCGTTCAGCGCAAGACTGCCAGCTTCCGCGGTTTCCTTGTAGTATTCGGTGATTTCGCTGTCGGCTTCAGCGCCGAGATCCGGCAGCAGTTTGTATTTGTTGCGAAGCTCGACCGCGACCGCGGGGTTCGCGGTGATCTCGCGCGCGGTCTTCATCAGTTCCTCGACCAGGATGTCGACGTCGGCGGCGTTGTTCTTCAGATAGTCCGCGGTCGCGAAAAGCGCTTCGTCCGAGGCGCCGAGATCCTCGACCGGCAAGACGATGAACTTGCCGGGGGCTTCGGCCTCGAGCGCGCGCCTGTTGGCGGCATCGACGATCGACGCCTTGATGGTCCCTTGGAGCAGCGCATTGCGGCGAACCTCGGAACCCGGGACATAGCTGATGTTGCCGAGCTTGATGCCGTGGTTTTTCGCCATCAGCAGCATGACCGCCTCGGTGCCGGAGCCGCGCGCCTGCACGGCGACCTCCTGCCCGTCGAGATCCTTCCATTCCTTGTAGAATTCGCTGTTGACGACGGGAAAGAAGCGCAGCGTCGATATCTGCGCGAAAATGCGGATCGGCACGCCGACCTTCTGGATCAAGGTATAGGGCGCGCCAATGCCGACATCGGCCTGGCCGCCGACAATGGCCTGGGCAGCCAGATCCTCGTCATTGAGAACAATGAGCTCGACATTCACGCCGCGCTCCTTGGCCCGCTCTATCGCGGCGAGCGTCTGAATGGATTCAATGCCCGGAAGGTCGCCGAATGCGATGCGCATGTCGCCCGCATTTGCGGCCGACAAGGGCGCTGCACATGCCAGGACCGCGGCGAAAGCGGTGGCAAGGATGGTACGTCTGGACACGCCGGCCATTGTCATTCCTCCCGTTTTTTGTAACCATTTCCTTGATTGGTTAAGACTACGGGACGAATTGGTCAAGGAGAAACTGCACCGTATCGAACGGGCGTGCCCAGAAACTCGGCAGTTGACGGTTTGAGCTAATCGTTTTAACACCGACAAAGGGAAATCATATGCGGATTGGTTAAATTGATGGACGATCCCGGTAATGGCGGCCACGCCGCCTTGGTTCAGCTGCAGGCCTATCTTGCCCAGATGGATCATGCCGGTGAGACGCGGCTGCCTGCCGAGCGGGAACTGTCGGAGAGCCTCGGCGTATCGCGCGGCGATCTCCGCAAGGCGCTGGCGGTTCTCGAGAAGGACGGCCGCATCTGGCGTCACGTCGGCAGGGGCACCTTCGTCGGCAGCGGGCCGGTCGAGGAGACGATCGGCATTTCGGAAATCGCCGGGCGCACCAATCCGGCCGATGTGATGCGCGCACGGCTCATCCTCGAGCCGGAGATTGCGCGCGAAGCGGCGCTGCACGCCACGCTTTCGGATATCGCCGCGATGCGGCAATCGCTGGTGCAGACGCGGGAAGCCGTCACATGGCGGCAATATGAGAATGTCGACAATCTGCTCCACCGGCAGATTGCGCAGGCGAGCCGCAACAATGTTCTGCTCGGCCTGTTCGACGTGCTGAACGCCGTGCGCCGCACCGTGGTCTGGGGACGTCTCCGTTCAGAAGGCGTCCGTCCTCCGGCAGACCATCACAGCTTCGCCGACCATGAACGGATCGTCGAGGCGATCGCCGAGCGTGACCTCGGCGGTGCGGCGGCAGCGATGCGCCTGCATCTCCAACAAGTCGAGCGGCGCCTGATCCCTGTCCGCGAAGCCGCCGAATAGCTCAGATGACCCGCTACAGCGACCTTCTTGGATGCGCGGCGCTGTTCGGGTTAAGCCCTACGCGCCGTAGCCGATGATGCCCTTGATCTCGAGGAAATCGTGGATCGCCCAATCGGCATATTCGCGGCCGTTGCCGGATTGCTTGTAGCCGCCGAACGGCGCGAAGGTGTCCCACTCCGGATAGTTGATCGAGACCTGCCCGGCGCGCAGCCGGCCGGCGACTTTTCGCGCGTGGTCGACATCCCCTGATTGCACATAGGCGGCTAGGCCATAGACGGTGTCGTTGGCGATTTTCACCGCGTCATCGTCGTCATCATAGGAGATGACCGAAAGCACCGGCCCAAAAATCTCCTCCTTCTCGATGGTCATGCCCGGCGTGACGTGGCCGAAGACCGTCGGCCGCACGTAATAACCGCGATTAAGATGCTCCGGCCGGCCGGGACCGCCGGCGACCAGCGTTGCACCCTCGGCGATGCCGGCCTCGATCAGCCGCTGGATCTTGTCGAACTGGATGTTGCTGACCACCGGCCCGAGCCTGGTCTCTTCCGAGCGCGGATCGCCGACCTTGTGCGCCTCGGCCGCCTTCTTGGCGATCGCCAGCGCCTCATCGTGGCGGGCGGCCGGCACCAGCATGCGCGTCGGCGCGTCGCAGGACTGGCCGCTGTTGCCGAAACAGGCGTTGACGCCCTTGCGCACGGCTCTCTCGAAGTCGGCATCGGCAAGCACGATGTTGGGCGATTTGCCGCCGAGTTCCTGCGCCACGCGCTTGACCGTCTCGGCCGCCGTCTTGGCGACGATGATGCCGGCCCGGGTCGAGCCGGTGAAGGAAACCATGTCGACATCGGGATGTCCGGCCATGACCTGTCCGACATCCGGACCGGTGCCGTTGACCATGTTGTAGACCCCCTTCGGCGTGCCGGCCGCTTCCATCACTTCCGAAAAGACGATGCCGCTGATCGGCGCGATCTCGGAAGGCTTCAGCATGACCGTGCAGCCGGCGGCGATCGCCGGCGCCACCTTGCAGACGATCTGGTTAAGCGGCCAGTTCCACGGCGTGATCAGCGCGCAGACGCCGATCGGCTCCTTGACCACCATGGTGGCGCCGCGCTTCTCGCTGAATTCGTAATCCTCCAGCGCCTTGATGGTGGACTCCATATGAGCCCTGCCCGCCCATGCCTGCGCCTCGCGCGCCCAGGTGATCGGCGCGCCCATCTCCTGGCTGACAGCCTGGGCGATGTCCTCGTAGCGCTCGTTGTAGACTTCGAGGATGCGCTTCAGCAGCTTCAGGCGCTCGGCCTTGCTGGTTTGCGAAAAGGCCGGAAAGGCCGCCTTCGCCGCCGCCACGGCGCGATCCACATCGGCCTTCGAGCCGACGGAGATTTTGGTGTAGGCCTCTTCGGTGGACGGATCGATCACATCCAGCGTCGCCGGCACCACGGGCGCGACCCACTTTCCGTCGATAAAGAAGTTCAGGTGATTGCTCATGGGTAGTGCTCCGGTTTTCTGGAAAGGATGAGGGTCGGATTAGCTGGGCAGCATAGGGCAGTTAGCGCCGCGGCGCAGGCTGATATGCGCCACGTCGCCGACGCGGAATTGAAAACCTTCCGCCCGGCGTGGCGCATCGATCACCACCGGTATCCCCTGCCCCAATTCGGCGTGCAGGCGCAAGGTGCGGCCGTGAAAGACGATGCTGCTCACCCGCACCGGCGCGGTGCCGATCGCTGCTTCGGTCGCCGCCAAAAGATCCTCTGGACGCACTCCGATGGTTCGCACCGCGCCTTCTCCCGGCACTTCGCCGGTTTCCGATGTGGCTTCGAGCGGCAGGGCGCCGGCGCTGAAACGCAACCGATCGCCGTCACGGCCGACAAAGCGCGACTGCAGCAGGTTCATCGTGCCGATGAAACTGGCGACGAATTTTGTGGCGGGCCGGTCGTAGAGCGTGGCCGGCGGTGCGATCTGCTCGATGCGGCCCTTGTTCATGACGACGATACGGTCGGAGATCGACAGCGCCTCGGTCTGGTCGTGGGTGACCATGACGAAGGTGGTGCCGAGCCGCGACTGCAGCCGCTTCAATTCGACCTGCATCTGTTCGCGCAGATGCGCATCGAGCGCCGACAGCGGCTCGTCGAGCAGCAGCACACGTGGTTCGCAGACAATCGCACGGGCAAGCGCGACGCGCTGACGCTGGCCGCCCGACAATTCGGACACGCGGGCGCCGAGCTTCTCGGCAAGGCCAACCATGTCGAGCGCTTCGCCGACGCGCTTTGCCTGTTCTGCCCCGGAAAGCTTGCGCAGCGACAGGCCGAAGCCGACATTTTCGGCGACGTCCATGTGCGGAAACAGCGCATAGTCCTGGAACACGGTGTTGACGGGACGGTCGAACGGCCGCAGCGAAGTAACGTCACGGCCGTCGAGCAGCACCCGTCCGTTGGATGGGCTTTCAAATCCTGCGATCACCCGCAGGCTAGTGGTCTTGCCGCAGCCAGATGGGCCGAGCAAGGTCAGGAACTCGCCGCGGGCGATGTCGAGATCGACGGCGTCGAGACCGACGATGCCGCCGGGGAAAATCTTCGATACCGCATCCAGCCGGACGAGAGGATCAGGCGCCATCGCGGACCTCGGACGCTTTGGTCGTGTTGACCCAGAGGATCTGGCAGCGCTCGGTGCCCGGATTGCGGAAGGCATGCAGCAAGGTGCTTTTGAAGGCGAAGCTGTCGCCGGTCTTCAGCCCGTAGGTGGTTGAATCGATCACGAGTTCGACCTCGCCCGACAAGATGAAACCGAATTCGTGGCCGGGATGGGCGTAGGCTTCGACGGTGCCGCCACCGGCTTCTACCGTCACCAGCATGCCGGTGAGCGTAGCGGCCGGCGGCGACAGCAGCGCCTTGGCAATGCCTTCCGACTTCACCGGGATCTGGCGCCGACTGTTGGCGCGCACGCAATAGAGATCGCTGACGGCATTGTTGCCGTCAGCAATCAGCGCCGACGGCTCGATGTCGAGAGCGGCGGCGAGCGGCCAGATCACCTTGACGCGAAGCGAGGACAAGCCGCGCTCGATCTGGCTGAGCGCACCGATCGAAACGCCGGCCTTGGCGGCAAGCTCGGCCAGCGAAAGACTGCGTTCCAGCCTGAGCGCCCGCACGCGCCGGCCGACCCGCACATCGGCGTCGTCTTTCAGCTTTTCAGCCGCTTGGTCCAGTACATCCATCTGTTTCCCGACCTCGTTTTCGGTATCCTGGAGCGGCGCTTCGCGGTTCTCCCTTCTCCCCTTGTGGGAGAAGGTGGATCGGCGCGCGCCGAGACGGTTGAGGGGTGCTGGCCGGAGCGCGGTTGTGCCGAGCTGGACCACCCCTCATCCGACGGAGCTGAGCCTGTCCTCGGGCTTGCCGAAGGCAAGACCCGTGGGCTCGGCCACCTTCTCCCACAAGGGGAGAAGGAAGAGCGAACTCAGCCGCCTGCCTTGACCTTCTCGAACATCTTGGCGAGTTCGTCATTCTGTTTCATCGGCCCGGTGAAGACGGTAGTCTTCAGTATCACTTCCGGATCGGACGGCAGTTGCAGCTTTTCCAGTTCCTCCTTCGGCACCCCGGCGAAGGCCGAGCTGTTTGAGCTGCCGTAACCATAGGTCTGAATCAGGTATTTTCCCGAATCCGTCTCCAGCCGGCTGTTGATGAAATCATAGGCGAGGTCGACATTCTTGGCGTCCTTGAGCATGACGAAGCCGCACGACCAGGTCAGCATGCCTTCCCTAGGCTTCATGAACTCGACCGGCACGCCCTGCTTCTTCAGCGAGGTGGCCGACGCGTTCCAGGTCATGGCGGCGACCAACTGGCCGCTCGCCAGCGCCTGTTCCACCGAGGTCATGTCGGTGGTGTAGTTGGAGAGCAGCGGGCGCTGCTCGCGCAGTTTTTCAGCCACCTTTTCCATCTGTTCCGGCGTCATGTCGAACGGATTGACACCGGCGAGAAGCGCCGCCACCACCGGCGTGTCGTGGACGGCATCGATCGTCGCCATGCGCCCGGCATATTGCTTGTCCCACAAAAGGTTCCAGCTTGGCTCCGGGTTCTTCACCAGATCGGTGCGGTAAAGGATCGAGGTGTTGCCCCAGTCCCACGGCACCATCCAGACTTTGCCGTCGCCGGCCTGCAGGTCGGGCAGGTTCTTGAAAACCGGAAAGATCGAATCCCAGTTCTTGATGCGCTTGGTGTCGATCGGCTGCAGCAGGCCTTCCTTGTTCCAGCGCGCCACCTTGTCGTAGCAGGGATGCGCGACGTCAGGACGGAAACCGGCCTTGACCTTGGTGAAGGCGTCATCGTCGTCGCCGAACATCGAGGCCTCGACGCCATCGGGGTGTGCGGCGAGGAAGCTCTTGTTGAAGTCGGGAAGTTCGTAGCCCGACCAGGTGAAATATTGCAGCTTGTCGGCCGCAAGCGCGACGGTAGACGAAAGCGCCAGCGCGAAGGCTGCCAATCCGGCTTGGACTGTCTTGCGATTTATCGATTTCAGGTCGAATGCCATTGCAGTTCTCCTCTTTCGGTTTCTTCTGGTTTGGACAGGTTGGCGGGCACTGGCCGCTGAGCGGCGGCGAGCCCGCGATGGCGCAGGATTTCGGCAATTGCCGCGATGACGAAGGACACGGCCAGGATGGCCGTGCCCAGTGCCATGACGGTCGGCAGCGATTTCGGGAAACGCAGCTGGCTCCAGATATAAAGCGGTAAGGTCGGTTCGGTGCCGGCGAGGAAGAAGGCGACGATGAACTCGTCGAATGAGGTCAGGAAGGCCAGCATGAACGCTGATACAATGGCGGGCAGGCTGAGCGGCAGCATGACCCGCCTGAATGTCGTCAAGTCGGAGGCGCCGAGATCGAGTGCCGCCTCGTGGATGGTCTTGGGGATAGCGGCGAAGCGGCTTTTCATGATCACCACCGTCGTCGGCAGCGCCACCAATATGTGGCCGAGCACGATGGCGGTGCGTGACGGCCCGAAGCCAATGAGGTTGACCAGGATCAGCAGCGAGATGCCGACGATGACGCCGGGGATCAGGATCGGCAGCCGCGCGATGGCGCTGATCGTAAAGGCAAGCGGCGAACGGCCGAAGAGATCCATGTAGGACACGGTGATGCCGCAGAGCGTGGCACCGGTGGCGGCAATTGCACCGATGACCAAGCTGTTGGCAAGCGCGCCGGACAGCGCCGAATTGCCGGACAGCGTCGTGTACCATTCAAACGTGAAGCCTTGCAGCGGAAACGCCGCCTGGATCGAATCGTTGAAGGAGAACAGCGGGATCAGCGAGATCGGCAAATAGAGGAATACCAGGTAGACAAGGACGTAGGCGCCGAGCCAACTCCCACCTTTCTTAGCGTCTTTCCGCGCGGCGCTCATGTCCGGCTGCCAAATCTGCGGTCGGCGGAACGCACGACCAGCACCACGGCAAGGATGACCAGCATGACGGCAACGGCGAGTGCTGCGCCGAACGGCCAGTCATTTGCCTTGCCGAACTGGGCCTGGATCAGCGAGCCGATCATGGTGCTGGCAGGGCCGCCGACCAGCGCGGGGGTGACATAATCGCCGACCGTCGGCACGAAGACGACGAGAGCCGCCGCCAGCACCCCCGGCATCGAATTCGGCAGCACGACGCGGCGAAAGCTGGTGAACGGTCTGGCGCCGAGATCGGAAGCAGCTTCGAGCAGCGATTTCGGGATCGTGTCCAGCGCCACATAGATAGGCAGGATGGCGAACGGCGCATAGGCGTGAGCCAGCGTGACGACGACGGCGGCCGGCGTGTTGAGAAACGCCAGTGTCGGTTCGGACCAGATGCCGCTTTCGATGAGCGCCGAATTCAGCACGCCATTGTAGGCAAGCACGATCTTCCAGGCGAAAACGCGCAAGAGATAGCTGGTCCAGAACGGCAGCGTCACCAGAAACAGCAGCAGCCCGCGCCGCCGTCCGGCATGGAAGGCCAGGTAGTAGGCGACGGGATAGGCGGTGACGACCGTCGCCAGCGTCACCAGGCCGGCAATGGCCAGCGAGCGCAGCGTTACCGTCCAGTACAGCGGGTCGGATGCCACGGTGATGAAATTCGCAAAAGTGAAGCCGTAGCCCAGCAGCGAACCGTCATTGCCGCGAAGGGCAAGGAAAACCACGAGGCCGAGGGCAAACAGGATCAGGAAGAAGGTGACCAGCCCGCCCGGCAGCAGCATGGCCAACCGGAAACCCGTCGAGGACCGGGACTCCGGCAGCGGCTGCCTTGCAACGATGGTCGACATCGGGGTTGCCCATCGAAATTTGAAATCACTTAAGAATTTTTCAGAATCGTGAAACTGTCAAGCTGATTCCTGCATCGGCATAAAATCAGCGCTCGAATGCATCCAGCATACGATACCAGGCGATCGTCGCGGCGACGCCGACCTGCCGAAAGACGTGGAATGGGATCGGCCGGATCGGCGAGACCGGGAACGGCAATTGCCTGGCGTCGCCGCTCGCCAGATAGCCAGCAATGCGCTCGCCAAGCGCGGTCATGAGGCCGACGCCACGGCCCTGGCAGCCGACCACGGCCATCAGGCCCTGCTGAGGCTCGTGGATATGCGGGAGGTGATCCGGCGTCATCGCCACCCCGCCAAACCAGCGCTTTTCGATGGCGACTCCGGATAGCGCCGGATACAGCCGGAGCAGCGCGCGCTCGAGATGCGCCCAATCACTTTCGCTGGTCGGCAGCGCCATTCGGCCGCGCCCGCCGAGCACCAGCCGCCCGTCGGCACTCTTGCGGTAATAAACGAGGATGCGACGTGAGTCCGATACTGCTTGCCGTTCCGGTAGAATCCCGGCCGCCAGATCGGGCGGCAGCGGTGCTGTCGCGATCTGGAAGGAGTGCAGCGGAACGATCGTCTCGGCGAGACCGGGAAGCAGGTCGCCGGTATAGGCGTTCGTCGCCAGAATGACCGCCTTCGCCTGCAATTCGGCGCCGCCCTCCGTCGAGATGCGCCAAATGCCGGCGTTGTAATCGAGGCGCATCACCTTCTGGTGTTCGGCGATCTTCACGCCCGCGGCCGAGGCGATCCGTGCGAGTTCCGACGTATAGGCAAGCGGATCAATCACGCCGGCCCGGCGGTCGAGCCAGCCACCGAGATAGCCCTGCGCGCCAGTCAACGCGGCGATCTCGGTCTGGCTCAGAAGCCGGACATCGGCGCCACGGTTCCGCCACTGCCGGTCCCTGTTCGCCGCCGCCTCCAGCGCCGTCTCGGTGTGCGCTGCCTGGATCCAGCCGTTGCGGACGAACGGCACCGCCAGTTTCTCGTCGCGGATCAATTCGAAGACGGCGTCCGCCGTTGAGGCGGCAAAATTGACGAGGATCTCACCGCGTTCGAGGCCAAAATGCTCCAGCAGCCATTCCGGATCATACTTCAGGCCGGGGATGACCTGACCGCCATTCAGACCCGATGCGCCTTGGCCGATTTCGCCGGCTTCCAGCACCTGCACGGCAAGGCCGAACCGGGCTGCATGCAAGGCTGTCGACAGACCGAGAATCCCGCCACCGACAATGACGACACCGGCACGCTGGCGGCCGGGAAAAAGCGACCGGAACGCAGGGGCCGCCGGCGGCTTCCGCCAGATCGGATCGGAAAACGGTAGGGGCAAGAGTCACCTGAATGTACTTCGTCAAATGAAAATCCTAGTGACGATTTCATGATTTTGAAAGAGCCTTTGATCTCGGCATCAGGGGGGATTGAAGAGGAAGGCGTCCGCCACTGCGAAATGCAGCGCAGGGGCTCGACCGCGAGGAACGGGATAGACCTTTGTCGGGAATTTGTTGAAAGTGCCGCCGCCGCGGCCAGGCTTTTGATGAACCATCGGTCCGCAGGGACGACGCAGAACAAGATAGCAGAGGACCGCAAGCCATGACGAACGCCACCCTCCTGCCCGACGAGGGCCTCTTCATCGGCCGCGCCCGGACGAGCGAAGCATCGCATCCGCTGGTGGTCACGGTACGCGGCGGCACGGTCTTCGACATCACCTCCAGCATGGCACCAACCGTGCGCGATGTCTGCGAGATGCCGGATCCAGCAGGCTACGTCCACGCCGCCGCGGGCGAACCGATCGGATCGCTCGATGCAATCGCCGCCAACAGTTTCCAGGCCGCGCGCGATCCGCAAAAACCATACCTGCTCTCTCCGGTCGACCTGCAGGCGATCAAGGCATCGGGCGTCACCTTCGTCGTCAGCCTGCTCGAACGGGTCATCGAGGAGCAGGCGCGCGGCTCGGCCGAGAAGGCAGACGCCATTCGCGCCGACATTGCCGGGCTGATCGGCCACGATCTGTCGAAGCTCAAGCCAGGCTCGCCGGAGGCGATGGAGATCAAGGCCAAGCTGATCCAGCGCGGCGCCTGGTCGCAATATCTGGAAGTGGGCATCGGCCCCGACGCCGAAATCTTCACCAAATGCCAGCCGATGGCGTCGGTCGGCTTCGGCGCCGATGTCGGCCTGCATCCGGTCTCCACCTGGAACAATCCGGAGCCGGAGATCGCCATGATCGCCGCCGGCAGCGGCAAAATCGTCGGTGCTACGCTCGGCAACGACGTCAATCTGCGCGACGTCGAGGGGCGCTCGGCGCTGTTGCTCGGCAAGGCCAAGGACAACAACGCCTCGGCCGCGCTCGGCCCGTTCATCCGGCTGTTCGACGATAACTTTACCATCGAGGAGGTGAAGCAGGCCACCGTGCGGCTGAAGGTCGAGGGCGAGGACGGTTTCTCGCTGGAGGGCGCCAGCTCGATGGCCGAGATCAGCCGCTCGCCGGAAGAGCTGGTCGCCGCCGCCATGGGTCCGCATCACCAATATCCGGACGGGCTGGCGCTCTATCTCGGCACCATGTTTGTGCCGTCGAAGGACCGCGGCGAAAAGGGCAAGGGCTTCACGCACAAGGTCGGCGACATCGTCACCATCTCATCGGAGAAATTCGGCGCCCTGATCAACCGGGTGCGGCTGTCGCCCGACTGTCCCCACTGGACCTACGGCGCCAGCCATCTCATGCGCGACCTTGCCAGGGCCGACCTGATCTAGCTTCCGTCCCGCCTGCGCCTCGTCTTCGGCGCCGCGTACCGCTTGCCGCAAAAGATATCAGCCAAACTGATGCGATCTGATGGGATGGCTGATGGCGCGTGGTCGTGCGCCAACTACCACTGGCAAATGGAGGCTTGCCATTGATCGAAAAAGCGGATGCTCTGATGCATCCAGATCGCCGCTGGCAAGAATACGGTCAGGCTTGCCGTGATCGTCGCCGGAGCTGGAGGACGTTTTCAAAATGGGAGGAAATCAAATGCTGACGAGGCTACGACTATTTGTATTCGGCTTGATCGTGGCGCTGGCGATTCCGGCGGCGGCACAGGCCAAGACCTTCTACTGGATTTCGCATGGCGGCCCGGCCGACCCGGTCTGGACCTACTTCCTCGCCGGCGCCAAGCAATGGGCGACGGACACCGGCAACACCGTCAACACCTCGTTCCACAATGGCGACGTGTCGTCCCAGCAGGAGGCTGTTCGCGCCGCCATCGCGGCAAAGGCCGACGGCATCACCACCACCAGCCCTGACCCGGGCAGCCTTATCGAGCTCGTCAAGGAGGCACGAGCGGCAAACATCCCGATCATCAACTTCAACACGCCCGATCCGAAGGCGGACTTCAACGCCTATGTCGGCGGCGACAACGTCACCTTCGGCAAGAACTGGGCTCAGTATCTGGTCGACAAGGGCCTGGTGAAGAAGGGCGATTTTGTCTGGATGCCGGTTGAAATCCCCGGCGCCACCTATGGCGTCCAGGAAGAAGAGGGCATCAAGAGCGTCTTCGAGCCGCTCGGCATCACCTATGAAATCACCGAAGCCACGCTCGACCAGGCCGAAGCAATCAACCGCATGGTCGACTATCTCACCGCCAACAGGGCCAAGGTCAAGGCGATCATCGGTCTTGGCGACCTGGTGACCGGCTCGATCAAGCGGGTGTTCGACCAGGCCGGCATCAAGCCGGGCGAAATCCCGGTCGTCGGCTGGGGCAACTCGCTCGACACCACCCAGGAGGTTCTGACCGGCTACGTCAATGCCGCGCAGTGGCAGGATCCGCAGGCGACCAGCTATGTGGCGCTTTCGATCGCCAACATGGCCGCCAGCGGCATTCCGCCCGGCTTCGACGTGATCACCGGCGCGCTGTACGAAAAGGACACCGCGCAGGTCTACGACGACATCCTGTCCGGCAAATAAAACCGCGATCGGGATGGTCGCGGCGGCGCTTGCCGCAGCGATCATCCCCATCATCCCGCTGAGCCTCGAACCGCCTCATGCGGCGCCGGGCTTGGCCAGTTCCAACCATGTCGCGGGTCCAACGTGGAAAACAGTTCCATCATCCAACGCTCGATCGCCAGGCCGGAATTCGGGCCCTTCGTGCTGCTTGTGGTCGAGCTCGCGGTGTTCTGGGGGTTCAACCACGACTTCCTGTCACCGCAGAACATCAGCAACATACTCGCCTTCACGGTCGAGCTCGGCCTGATCGCGCTGGCGATGACGCTGTTGATGACTTCAGGCGAATTCGACCTCTCCGTCGGTTCGCTGTTCGGTTTCTCGCCCGTCTTGATGTGGACGCTCTTCAACAGCGGCCTCACCTCGCTGGAGGCCGGCTTCGTGTTGGCCTTGCTGGTTGCCGCCTTCATCGGGCTGGTCAATGGCTGGTTCGTGACGCAACTCAAGATTCCATCCTTCCTGGTGACGCTCGGCATGCTGCTGGTGGTGCGCGGCACCGCTCTGTTCGTCACCAGCGGATTTCCGCAACGGACCTGGAGCGCCGAAGGCAGCTGGCTCGCCGAGGCGCTGGTCGGTGATTTCTTCATCGGGCCGTTCCGCATCTACATGTCGCTGTTCTGGTTCATCACAGCCGCGATCGCACTTGGCTACGTGCTGACGCAGAGCCGGACCGGCAACTGGATCCAGGCGGCCGGCGGCAACCCCAATGCGGCAAGGGCGCGCGGCGTCAATGTCAGCGGCGTCAAGATCGGCCTGTTCATCCTGTCGTCGATCATGGCTTCGCTTGCCGGCGTCATCAGCTCGCTGCGCACTTCGGCGGCCAACCCGAACAGCGGCACTGGCTACGAGCTCGAAGTCATCGCCATGGTGGTGATCGGCGGCACGGCGCTGACCGGCGGACGCGGCACCATCATCGGTACCGTGCTCGGCATCCTGATCCTGCGCGTGATGCGCAACGGCATCGTGCTGATCGGCGTGCCTGGGCTTGCCTACAACATCTTCATCGGCGCGATCATCCTCGGCATGATGGCGCTCCATTCATGGCTGGAACGCCGGCATCAGGCGGGGACTTGAACCATGGCTGAGCCGCTTGTCCGCATGGAAAACATCCGCAAGTCCTACGGGCGCGTGCAGGCGCTGGTGGACGCCAATTTCCATGTCAACGAAAGGGAGATCGTCGGTCTGCTCGGCGACAATGGCGCCGGCAAGTCGACGCTGATCAAGGTCTTGTCGGGTGCGGTCCCGCTGACCAGCGGCGACATCTTCATCCGCGGCAAGAAGGTGGACTTGCGCAGCACCAGCGACGCCATCGCCCACGGCATCGAGACGATCTACCAGGACTCCGCACTGGTCACGCAATTGTCGATCGCGCGCAACCTGTTCCTCGGGCGCGAGCCGATCAAGCCGCCGCGTTTCCTCAACCGTATGGACCAGGAGGCGATGAACGTGGTCGCCCGGAACCTGCTCAAGCAGGTCGGCATCTCGAAGGACATCCCGCCGACCACACCAATCGGCTCGCTCTCCGGCGGCGAGCGGCAGGCCGTGGCAATCGCGCGCGCCATGCATTTCGACAGCGACCTCATCATCCTCGACGAGCCGACCAACAATCTCGGCGTCGCCGAGACGCAAGGTGTGCTGAGCTTCGTGCGCAGCGCCCGCGATTCGGGCCATTCCTGCATCTTCATCGCCCACAACATCCATCATGTCTTCCAGGTGGTCGACCGCATCGTCGTCATGCGCCGCGGCAAGGTGGTTGCCGACGATATCGATCCGAAGAACACCAACGTCGCGGAAGTCGAACGGATCATCACCGGCATGTCCGACAAGGAGATCCGTGACGCCATCGTGCAGGGGAAGCAACCACAAGGCTGAGTGGCCAGTTGGAAGCCGGGTTGGCCGTATCTCTGGCACAGGATCACATCGGCTCCTATGACTGCGACTATGAAAGCCACCGTTGCGGACATCGCCAGAAGCTGCGGGCTGTCGACCGCGACGGTCGACCGGGTGCTGAACAACCGGCCGGGCGCCAGCGCCGCCAACCGGCAGCGGGTGATGGAGGCGGCCAAGCAGCTTGGCTATTTGCCGGTCGTGGATCAGGTCACGCTGCCCTCGCGGCCGGCGCATCTCGAGTTCTTCCTGCCGATAGGCTCCAATGCCTTCATGATGGATCTGGCAAATCATATCGAGGATTATGCGGCACGCCTGCCGCTTGTCGCCTCCTGTCGGATCCACAAACTCGCCGGGATCTCGCCGAACGCGTTGCAGGCGGCGGTCGAAAACCTCTCGCTTAGGGCGAACGGCGTCGGCGTCATCGCCATCGATCACCCGAGAACGCGCAACATCCTGCGCGAGATCGTCGAAGCCGGCATCCGCCTGGTCACGCTGGTGTCGGACGTTCCGGGCGCGCCGCGATCGGCCTATGTCGGCATCGACAACCGTGTCGCCGGGCGCACCGCAGCCCTTTTGATGGGACGTTTCCTGGGCGGCCGCACGGGCCATCTGGCAATGATCGTCGGCTCACGCTCCTATCGCGGGCATGAAGAACGCGAAATGGGCTTTCGCTCGGTGCTCAGCGAGGAGTTCCGCAATTTGACCGTGACCAGCGCCGTCGAGATCAACGACGAGCCTGATATCAGCTACACGGCGACGATGAAGGCGCTGCACAACGAGCCGGAACTGCTCGGCATCTATTGCGTCGGCGCCGGACGCTCTGGCGTGGCGAAAGCGCTGCTGGAAGCCAAGCCGCAAAGGAAGCCGGTGTTCATCTGTCACGACCTGACAAGAGCGACACGCAGCTATCTCGTCGACGATCTGCTCGATGTCGTCATCGACCAGAATGCACGGCTGATCGCCGAGCAATCAGTCATTCGCCTGCTCGGCTCGATCGCTTCCTCGGCGCCTTATCTGACGCGGAAATTCATCGAACCGCGCCTGATCTTCAAGGAGAACGTTCCGGTCCAGTGATGCCACGCAAGCGCCACGGTTGGTCGCCGCGATGGTTAATATTCGGTTGATACCGCGAATCTGCACATCTGCTATGCATCCTTTGCTATTGCCGAATCATTGGGCAATTGATAGTTTCGCAGGTGTCGGCCATCTACTCCTCCCAGATGCGATGCCGACGCTGAGTGCGGCGCACCTCCTCCCGCGTCGTATTCGAAATCGAGCCCGCTGCCACCTCCTCCCGGCAGCGGGCTTTTTTTGTTCTTGGGTGTCGGGCAAGGCGGCGGCAATCGCCAATGGCTGGTTCGGGCAGTGCCGCAGCCCCATCGGAATCCCGCCACACTTGTCACTCTCACCAATTCGCCATCGGGCCTAGCCTGCTCACAACCAGCAGCGACCGCCGCGCGCAAGAGCGCGGCGACAGACCGGCAACGGAGACGTGAGATGACAGCACATCCCAAGGCAAAAGAGCACTCGCGGCGCGGCTTGCAATGAACACGCCAGCGATCGTTTCGCCGCTTGCGAGACTATCTAGCCTTGAACGAGGTGATCAGGCCTTCCGCCATGCGGACAAACTGCGCGCTGGGGCCTTCGGCTCCGACGCTTTGCAGGCTAACACGGGCGCCTTCAAGCAGCAGCGACAATGTATCGGCGAGAAGCTCTGCCTGGCCGATGCCGGCATCCCGACACAGGCCGACGAGGCGGTCGCGCTGAGCCTGCTTGAGTTCCTTGATTACCCGACGGGCCGGATGGTCGGTCTCGCTCAACTCGATGGCGGCGTTGGCCATGTCGCAACCGCGGCCGTCCATCATCAGGCAATCGGCTGCCATCCGAACCCAGGCATGCAGTTGCGCAAGCTTGTCGCCCGGATGCTCCGCCTCGAACTTTTGCCACATCGCGTTGGCGCTGCATGCGGTCGCCCGCAGGCACTCGATGACCAGATCGTCCTTGGACTCGAAATGACGGTAGAGCGTCATCTTGTTGGTACCGGCGGCCTCAGTGATCGCGTCGACGCCAACGCCCTTGATGCCATGCTTGTGGAACATATCCCGTGCCGTCTCCAGGATGCGATCCCGGGGGCGGATGCGTTCCGCAGTGCCGTCTTCCATCAAAACCTCCTTGGTTTCCGGGATTTCCGAAAAATCCCTCGGCACACCTCTTGACTAGGGTGTTACCGGTCTGTAACTTCTAGATGTTACTTACTGGTAACACCCCCATTGCCTCGTGTCAATCTCGCAGGCGCCTGTGAACAGCCTCCGCCAAATCGGCCCAGGCATGAAACTGCGCCCCAGGCGACTTTGGCCGCGAAAAGGAAGACCACCCGATCTGCGGCGGCGTACGCCACAGATCGCCAAAGCCAGGAGCCGCTACGATGTCGCAGCGCAAAGATTTGACGATCGACGAAGTTGTGAAGGATCCGATGATCCGGATGCTGATGCAGGCCGACCGTGTCGACCCGCGCTCTTTCGAGACGATGCTGCGTACCCTTGCGGATGCGCAAGGCCGCAGCCGCAAGGCGCCGCCTCGTTTCCTGGAGGATTCCGGGCAAAGCCGCAGCCGGCGGCTGTCCAGGGTAGCCAAGGCCTTTGGCCAAGCAAGAGCATCGGGTGAGGCGTGCGTGTCATGGTAAATTTCTTCATCCACCGTCCGATCTTCGCATCGTCGATCGCCATCATCATGGTGCTCGCCGGGACGATCTGCTATTTCCTGCTGCCTGTCTCGCAGTTTCCCGACATCACGCCGCCCCAGGTGGTGGTCAGCGCCAACTACCCGGGCGCCAGTGCGCAAGTCGTGGCCGACACCGTCACGACGCCGCTCGAACAGCAGATCAACGGCGTTCAAGGCATGACCTACATGTCGTCGTCGAGTTCCAATGACGGCTCCTCGACGATCACCGTCACCTTCGAGGTCGGCTATCCCCTGAGCACCGCCGCCGTCGATGTCCAGAACCGCGTCTCACAGGCGGCGTCCTCGCTGCCGGCCATCGTCAACCAGGGCGGCGTGACGATCAAAAAGCAGAATCCGAACTTCGTCCTGATCGTCAACCTCACCTCGCCCGACGGCTCTGTCGATCCGGTCGCGCTCAGCAACCTCGCCTACCTGCAAGTGGTCGACCCGCTGAAGCGCCTGCCCGGCGTCGGCGACGTGCAGATCTTCGGCGAGCGGCGCTATTCGATGCGCGTATGGCTCGATCCCGACAAGCTCGCCAATCTCGGCATCACCGCCGTCGATGTCCAAAACGCCATCGCCGAGCAGAATGTCCAGGTTGCGGCCGGCAAGATCGGGCAGTCGCCGGCGCCGGCCGGCACCGCTTTCGAAATGCAGGTCAATGCCGTCGGCCGACTGAGCGACCCCAAGGAATTTGGCGATATCATCGTGCGCGCCGATGCCGCGAACGGTTCGCTGGTGCGGTTGCGCGACGTCGCGCGCATCGAACTCGGCGCCCTGCAATATTCGTCGTCGGCGTTCTTCGGCGAGGACCCGACCGTGGTGCTCGCGGTCTACCAGATGCCGGGCTCGAACGCCCTCGATCTGCAGCAGCGCGTCAAAGACAAGATGCAGGAACTGTCGGCCCGCTTCCCGAAGGGCGTCAGCTACGCCATGCATTACGATACGACACGTTTCGTTTCGGCATCGATGCACGACGTGCTGGTCACGCTCGGCGAGGCGCTGGTCCTGGTTGTCGCGGTGGTGTTCATCTTCCTGCAGAGCTGGCGCACCACGATCATCCCGACGATCGCGATTCCCGTGTCGCTGGTGGCCACCCTCGTCGTCATGTACATGTTCGGCTTCTCGCTGAACATGCTCAGCCTGCTCGGCATGGTGCTGGCGATCGGCCTCGTCGTCGATGACGCGATCGTCGTCGTCGAGAATGTCGAACGCCAGCTGGAGGCCGGCCTCAAACCGCTGGCTGCGACGCGCGCGGCGATGGCCGAGGTCACCGGCCCGATCATCGCCACAACCGCCGTGCTGATGGCCGTGTTCGTGCCTGTCGCCTTCATACCCGGCGTTTCCGGCCGGCTCTACAACCAGTTTGCCCTGACGGTGGCGATCTCCTTCGGCATCTCCGCCTTCGTCTCGTTGACGCTCACCCCGGCGCTCAGCGCCGCTTTCCTGCGCCACCGCCCGGCAACGCAATTCGTGCTGTTCCGCTGGTTCAACACGGGCTTCGATCGGCTGTCGCATGCCTATGCCAATGGTGTGCGCTTCCTCATCCGCCTGCGCTGGATCATGCTCGGCATATTCGCGGCTGGGCTTGTCGCGACCTATTTCGTCTGGCAGCGCCTGCCCTCGACCTTCCTTCCGGTCGAGGACCAGGGCTATTTCTTCGTGGTCATCCAGTTGCCGGACGGCGCGTCCCTGGAGCGCACCGACGCGGTGGCCCGCAAAGCGCGCGACATCCTGCAGAACACGCCTGGTGTCGATATCGTCGGCTCGATCAGCGGCTTGAACTTCCTCACCAGTGCCGCCCAGTCGAACTCGGCGGTGGAATTCGCCATCCTGAAGCCATGGGACGAACGCGGCCCTGACCAGAGCGCCTCGAAGCTCGTCGCCGACGTGCGCTCGAAGCTCATGGAACTTCCGGAAGCGTTCGCGCTGAGCTTCGATCCGCCTTCGATTCCAGGCATCGGCACGACCGGCGGCTTCGAATTCCAGGTGGAGGACCTGACCGGTCGCGGCAGCGCTGCGCTCAACGACGCGACGCAGGCCGTGCTCGCCGAAGCGCGCAAGCAGCCCGAACTCAACCCGCAGCAATTGTTCTCGTCGTTCTCGACCTCGACGCCGCAGTTCAACTACGACCTCGATCGCAACAAGGCGAAGCTGCTCGGCCTCAGCCTGCCCGACGTGTTCAACACACTGCAGATCTATCTCGGCTCGCTCTATGTGAACGACTTCAACCTGTTCGGCCGCACCTTCCGGGTGACGATCCAGGCCGACAAGGATGCGCGTGCGGGTGCCGCCGACATTTCGCGGCTCTATGTCCGCAATGCCTCCGGCGGCATGGTGCCGTTGAGCACGCTCGGCAAGTTGGTGCCTATCGTCGGCCCGGAAACCGTCCCGCACTACAACAACAATGCGTCGGCCCTGATCAATGGCGGTGCCGCACCCGGCTTCTCCTCGGGCCAGGCGGTCGCTGCGATGGAGCGTGCCGCCGCCACGGCGCTGCCGAAGGATTTCGGCTATGAATGGACGGGCATCACCTATCAGGAGCTCAAGGCCGGATCGATCGCCTCGATCGTCTTTGGTCTCGCCATGGTCTTCGTCTTCCTGATCCTTGCCGCCCAATATGAGAGCTGGGCCATGCCCTTCATGGTCCTGCTCGCAGTGCCGCTTGCCCTGTTCGGCGCCTTTGTCGCCTTACTTATGCGCGGCATGCAGATCGACGTCTATTCGCAGATCGGTTTCGTCATGCTGATCGGGCTGGCGGCGAAGAACGCCATTCTGATCGTGGAGTTTGCCCGGCGCCGGCGCGAGGAAGGTCTCAGCATCGTCGACGCCGCAATGGAAGCGGCGCGCCTGCGGCTGCGGCCCATCCTGATGACCGCCTTCGCGTTCATCCTCGGTGTGCTGCCGCTGATGTTCTCGACAGGTGCCGGTGCAGCCAGCCGCCAGTCGATCGGCACCACCGTCTTTGGCGGCATGGTCGCAGCGACGATCCTGTCGCTGGTGTTCGTGCCGGTCTTCTACGCGGTGATCGAGCAGCTGCGCGAGCGCGGCAGCAAGAGCGAGCCTGTCGCCGAACCGACTGAACCAACTGCCGAACCCGCTTTCGAGCGATTGGCCGAAGCGGCCGAATAGAATTGGAGAATGATCATGCGTAAATGGAAAATTGCGTTGGGAGCGGCTGTTGCCGTGGGGGCGGTCTCGATGGCCAGCGTCCACTTGCTCGACATGGGAAATTTCGGCCTCAACGCCGGCACGGCAGGGGCGGCAACGCCTGAGTCCGCGGCGCCCGAGCCCGCGGCTTTTGTCATGCCGGTGCCAGTGGTGAGCGTCGTCAAGAAGACGATCCCGATCTATCTCGACTATGCCGCTCGCACCGAGCCGATCCGCAGCATCACGCTGCAGGCGCGCGTGCCGGGGTATCTGCAGGAGCAGGTCGCGCCCGACGGCAGCGATGTCAAGAAGGGCGACCTTCTCTACAAGATCGCTCCAGAGGATTTCCAGGCTGCCCTTGAACAGGCGAAGGCTCAGGTCCAGCGCGACGAGGCAACGCTCGACTATGCACGATCCAACCTTGGTCGCGGCACCGAACTGGCCAAGAGCGGATACATCGCCAAGGATGCGTTCGACCAGCGCACCAGCAGCTTGCGCGAGGCCCAGGCATCACTCGCCGTCAACCAGGCGGCTGTGCGGACCGCCGAGCTCAATCTGAGCTATTCGGAAATCAAGGCGCCGTTCGCCGGGCGCGTCGGCCGCAACCAGGCCTCGGTCGGAACGCTGGTCAGCGTCGCCGGCACAGTGCTCAACACGCTGGTGCAGCTCGACCCGATCTATGTCACCTTCAATCCGAGCGAAACGGATCTGGCACAGATCGAGGAAGCCCGCGCGACGGGACCCATCGATGTCGACGTCCTGCTTCCCGGCGATACGGAACCGCGCCAGAGAGGTCAGCTCACCTTCATCGACAACACGGTCGATCGCTCGACCGGCACCATCACCGCACGCGCGACGATCGGCAATGCCAAGTTCACGCTGCTGCCGGGCCAATATGTTCGTGTCAGGCTGCATATCAAGCAGCAGCCAGATGCACTGATGGTGCCGCAGACGGCATTGGGATCGAGCCAACTCGGTAAGTATCTCTACGTCGTCGGCAAGGACAATACTGTCGACCAGCGCATTGTTTCGCTGGGGCCGACCAACGGCGACCTGGTGGCGATCTCGAGCGGCGTAGCGGAAGGCGACCAGGTGATAACAGGCAATCTGCAGAAGATCGGCCCGGGAATGCCTGTCTCGCCGCTGCCACAGAAACCTGCCACCTGATACCCCCCATCAGGCCCGGTCCAGCGGCGCCCCCGGCTATGCCGAGGGCGCCGTTTTGCTGAGCAGTTCGACAAGGCCGGCGACATCGGCACAGCTTCGAAGAATTGCTTGCCTATGCGCGCTGCCTCGAACAGTGTGCTTCAGAGGCGTCAAGGCCGATCGCGCCGGCCTGACGCGCAACCGGCCTGACGGCAGTTGAGCCCAGCGGACGATGCCGGTTGGCGGCTTCGTCAGGGCGTCACAGCGACGGACAGAAAAATTGCGGATCAAAACCATTAAGGCCTACCATGTCGTGCAGCCCTTTGTGGACGGGCCCTACCGCATGTCCAAGGGGCGTGTCGCCGACGCGTTCGACGCGGTGATCGTCGCCATCACCTCCGACAGCGGGCTGACCGGCTGGGGCGAGATGGCGCCGCTCGGCAATTTCTACTCGCCGGCATTCGCGGCCGGCACTCGCGCCGGCGTCATCGAAATTGCGCCGCATCTGCTCGGCCACGATCCTAGCGCCTTGGCCAGTATCGGCAGGCTGATGGACACGGTGTTCAAGGGCCATCCCTACATCAAATCGGCGCTCGACATGGCCTGCTCGGATCTCGCGGCACGCGCCGCCGACATACCGCTGGTGACGCTGCTCGGCGGGCGCGAGAGCGAGACGGCGGAACTCTACAAGGTCGTCACCCATGGCACCGTCGACGCGATGGCCGCACTGGCCAAGCGCATCGTCAGGGACGGGTTTCACCGGCTGCAGGTCAAGGTCGGCGGCAACGTCCATGACGACATCGAGCGCGTCACCGCGGTCGCCGCTTCAGTGCCGAGGGGCACCGTCATCTTCTGCGACGCCAATGCCGGCTGGACGCCCTATCAGGCGCGCCAGTTCGCTGACGCGACGCGCGCCATCGACTACACGTTCGAGCAGCCCTGCACCACGATCGACGAATGCATGTCGGTGCGCCGCTCGCTCGACAAGCCGATGGTGCTCGACGAATCCGTCGCCTCGCTGGACGACATGCTCGACATCCACCGCAAGGGGGCGGCCGACGGGCTGACGCTGAAGATCTCGCGGCTCGGCGGCGTGACCAGGACGCGCCAGATCCGCGACCTTGCCGTCGACCTGGGCTTCATGATCACCGTCGAGGACACCGGCGGCGCCGAGATCGACACATCAGCCATGGCGCATCTGTCGCTGTCGACGCCGGAGGAGCGCCGGCTGCACGCCATTGCCTTCCACGAATGGGTGACGGTGCGCACCGCATCGAACAAGCCGCCGGTTTCGGGCAGCCGCATGGGCATTCCGGACGGGCCGGGCCTCGGCATCGACGTTGTTCCCGACCTGCTTGGCGCGCCCTTCTTCGAGGTCGGCAGCTGACTGATATACTGGCATGCGCCAGCATTCCGGCTGGCGCTCTCTGTTGCGCGGCTTCGTCGCTGGCGATAGGCGCAGCGGCAGCTGAGCGGTCGTGAAACAGTTTTTTCGTCGCACTCGCTTGCTTGCGAGAAGGAATGTCACGGTCGTCGCCGCCTGCATCCCAAGAGATCACCGCCTTCTGCGCCCTCGCTGACCGCGCTGCCAAGCCGCAAGCCAAGGCTTGCACAAATTAAATCACAGAATGTTTGCGGGGACGGCTGCCGAATTGCCGGTTGAAATATTTTTCATTTGGAAATAGGAATGTTCAAAATGATGACTTCGACGCTGCGGCGCGTCAGGAACTGGAGGAAGCGACATGGCCCATCCGCAATTTGCAGCGGAACTTTTGCAGCGCGCTGAACAGCAGGGACCGATCACCATCGGGCTTGCCGGCGCCGGGCAGATGGGCACCGACATCGTCGTCCAGGTCGCGCTGATGCCGGGCATGCGGATCGGCGCCATTTCCGAGGTCAGGCCGCAGGCGGCGATCGATGCGGCGCTGCTCGCCGGCCACGACCGCTCGGATATCGTGCAGGCCGGCAATGCGGCGGCGATCGACCGCGCCATCGAGGCCGGCAAGATCGCGGTGACCGAAGATTTGCATGCGTTGGCTGCGGCCGGCCGCATCGACGTCATCATCGACGCGACAGGAAATCCCAACATCGGCACGCTGTTCGCGCTTGAAGTGATGAAGAACGGCAAGCATATCGTCATGCTCAACGTCGAGGCCGACATCACCATCGGCCGCTTCCTCAAGGAGGAGGCGCGCAAGGCCGGCGTCGTCTATACCGGTGCGGCCGGCGACGAGCCGGCCTGCACGCTGGAGATCATCGGCTTTGCCAGGAGCCTCGGCTTCAACATCATCGCCGCCGGCAAGGGCAAGAACAATCCGCTGAAGATCGACGCCATGCCGGCCGACTACGAGAAGGAGGCGGCCGAGCGCAACATGAATGCGCGCATGCTGGTCGAGTTCGTCGACGGCTCGAAGACGGCGATCGAGATGGTGGCGATCGCCAACGCCACCGGCCTGGTGCCCGACGTGCCGGGCATGCACGGCCCGACCGCGACGCTGGAGGAACTCGCCGGCGTGCTTTGCCCGCGCGAGGATGGCGGCGTGCTGCACCGCAAGGGCGTCGTCGACTATTCGATCGGCAAGGGCGTGGCGCCCGGCGTGTTCTGCATCATCGAGACCAGGCATCCGCGCGTGCTGGAGCGCATGATCGACCTCAAGGTCGGCAAGGGCCCGTATTTCACGATCTTCCGCCCCTATCATTTGACCAGCCTGGAAGTGCCGCTGTCGGCGGCGCGCGCCGTGGTCTACAAGCGCGCCGACATGGAGCCGCTCGACCATCCGGTCGCCGAGGCGGTGGCGGTCGCCAAGAGCGAGCTTGCCCCTGGCCAGTTGCTCGGCATGATCGGCGAGAACGACTATCGCGGCTTCGCCATGACCTGGGAGGACGCGCGCGCCCGCGGCGCCCTGCCGCTCGGCCTCGCCGAACGCGCCAAGGTGGTCAAGCCGGTCAAGACAGGCGATTTCCTCACCTATGAAAATTGTGTACCCGACGATTCGATGGTGATAACCCAGATCCGCCGTCGTCTCGACCAGTCGGACGGACGGTTCGTTACGAACGCCGCCTGATCCGCTGGATTCCCGCCTGATGGACGATGTCGTAATCGGGATCGACGCCTCGACCACGGCCGTGAAAGCGATTGCCTTCACGCGCGACGGCAAGGAGCTGTTCCAGGCGCGCGAAGCCTATCCGCTTTCAAATCCCAGGCCCGGCCATTTCGAGCAGGATGCCGAACATTGGTGGACCGCGCTGCTCGGCGCCTTGAAGCAGGTCGCTGAGGCGGTTGGCGCTGCCCGGGTGGCGGCGATCGCTATCGCCCACCAGCGCGAGACATTTGCGCTGATCGATCATGCCGGCAAGCCGCTTATTCCGGCGATCCTGTGGCTGGACGAGCGGGCGCGCCCGCAAGTCATCAGGCTTTCGGCGGAGCTCGGCCGCGAGACGATCCGCGACTGGAGCGGCAAGCCGCCGGACCCGACGCCGGCGCTCTATGCGATCGCCTGGCTTGCCGAGCACCAGCCGCAAGCGCTTGATGACGCGGCCGCACTCGTCGACGTGCACGGCTTCTTCGTCCACCGGCTGACCGGAAGTCTGGTCACCAGCACGGCAAGTGCGGATCCGCTCGGGCTGCTCGACGTCAAGAATGGCACTTGGCGTCCTGAACTCGTCGCGGCCGCAGGACTGCGCCCGGACCAGTTGCCGCGACTGGTCGCGCCCGGCGCGATCTGTGGCGGGCTTGGCGAAAGCGTGGCCCGGCTGATCGGGTTGAAGGCTGGCACGCCTGTTGTCGCCGGCGCCGGCGACGGCCAGGCGATGGGCCTTGGCATGGGCGTCTATGGCGAAGGCAAAAACTATCTTTCGCTCGGCTCGGGCATCGTCAGCGGCTGTTACTCCCATGGGATCACGACGTCGGACGCGTTTCGAACGCTGGTCTCGCCGACCGGCTCGGGCTTCATGCTGGAGACCGTGCTGCGCTCGGGCATGCAACTGGTCGACTGGATCGTTCGCACCACCGGCTCGCCGTCGGCTGCAGCCCTGGAGAATGCAGCGGTCGACGTTGCCGCCGGCAGCGAGGGCCTGCTCGTCTTGCCGTATTGGGCCGGTGTCATGAGCCCCTATTGGGACGGCGCGGCGCGCGGCGCCATTGTCGGCCTGTCGCTCGACCATGAGCCGAAGCACCTTTTTCGAGCGGTTCTGGAAGGCATCGCCTTCGAGCAGGCCATAGCCAGCGAGGCAATGGAAACTCAAGCAGCGGAAACCCAAGCGGCGAAAACGCAGGCCGGCGGCAAACCGGCGGCGATGATCGCCGCCGGCGGCGGCACCAACTGCGCCCTGCTGATGCGGATCATGGCAAGCGTGCTCGAGCGGCCGCTCTCCGTCTCGCCGGTCAACGAAGCCGCAGCGCTCGGCGCCGCCATGTTGGCGGCTTCCGCTATCGGATGGTTTGCCTCGTCTGAAACGGCGGCTGAGGCGATGGCCGCGCCGCCGACCAGGCATGTCGACCCCGTCGACGGCCTGGTCTCCAGTTACCGTGCGCGCAAGGCAATCTACCGCGACCTCTACCAGGCGACGCGCGAGACCCATGTGCGGCTCGGTGAAGTCGGGCAGGTTTAGCGGTTGAGCAGGCCCTTGGCGGCGTCCTCGTCGGTGATCAGAACCGATATCCTGGTGTTGGCAAGCGCCGCCCGCATGATGGCGATTTTTTCCTGCCCTCCCGAGACCAGGATGATGGCCGGGATGTCCGACAGGTCCTGCAGCGGATAGGCGCAGACCCGGCGGTTGACCTCATGGTCGACGAGATGGCCGTCGGCGTCGATGAAATGGCATAAAATATCGCCAACTGCGCCGGCCGCCTGAAGCTCTTCGAGTTCGCTGGGCTTGATGAAGCCGTAATTGGCGATCGGGCTGTCAGTGGAGAACGATCCGACGCTGAGCACGGCGATGTTTGCCCGGCGCGCGCGGAAGACGACGTCCTGAACGCTGCGCTGGCTCATGAAGGCTTCGCGCTGCTCCGGCCTGTCGGCATAGACCGGCACCGGCAGCAGAAAGCACTCGGCGCCGATCTTTTCGGCGAATTCCCAGGCGCTTTCGGTCGGGTTGAGCGGCTGGGCATGGGTGAGGCCGCCCAGCATGGAAACCACCGTCGTCCTGGCGATCGGCCGCCGCGGCAATTCATTGATGGCGAACTTCAGCGTGCGCCCCCAGCCCAGCGCGATGACATCGCCGGCATTCACATTGTCGGCCAGATAGGCGCCCGCGGCATGGCCGATCATCAGCGGCGCGTTGCTTCGGTCGGCGGCCGACGGCACCACAACGGCCTGGCTGAGCCCAAAACGCTGTTTTAGAGCCTCTTCCAGCACCAGGCATTCGACGACGCTGTCACGGATGCGGAACTGGACGACGCCCTCCTCACGCGCGGCGGACAGGATGCGATGCACCTTGATGCGGCCGATGCCGAGGATCTCCGAAATCCTCTCCTGCGTCAGACCCTCGACATAATAGTGCCACGCGGCACGCGCCTTCAGCTCGGCATCCGGGAAGCGCGAGGCCTTGTCATTGTCTGTCATCGCCATCTTTTTGCCCTCCCGCGGTCGTCTGAATCCTTAAATGCCATTCAAATGGCGTTATCCGACCAAACGACGCGAAATCGTGCTGTGCCCAGGATTCGAGATTCAGGACATCGACAGGATATCTCTACAACGTGAATGAAAGCCAAAATGGTCAACATTTACTTCGTCTTGGCCGTCCTGCCCTGCTCAAGCAGCCGACATGAATTCGCAGGATGCGACCGGACCTGAGAACGCGGCATTTCATGCCCTTTCGTAAGGCAAACCGGCTGGCGGCGCAAACCGGCGTGGAATGATGCGGCGGGCCTTGACAATTTTCCGACGAACAGTTTAGCTGAACAAAATTGCATATCAAAGATAAATTGTTCACAGGGAGGTGCCTGGTGAACAAGAGTGAGCCGACGACGCATCGCCGGATCGCTGATGGAGGAGACAAAATGGCTGTGAGCAACGGTGCAAGCGAGTTGAAGGCCGGCGCAAATGCACAGGCCGCGGCGGGCGCGAAGCTTTCGGCCCTGTTCGCCGGAACCATGGGACCGCTAATCGGGCTGGTGCTGCTGTGCCTTGCGCTGTCGCTGACCACCGACACGTTTCTGACCGTCCGCAACATCCTCAACGTGCTCGACCAGGTCACGGTGCTCGGCATCATGGCGATCGGCATGACGCTGGTCATCCTGATCGGTGGCATCGACCTGTCCGTCGGTTCCGTGCTGGCGCTCGCCGCCATGGTGATGGGCTTCGTCGCCCATCCCGACCACCTCAATCTCGGCATGCCTGCCGGCATCGTCACAGCGCTTGTCGTTGCTGGGCTTTGCGGGTTGGTTTCAGGCCTGCTCGTGACCGTCACCAAGCTGCCACCCTTCATCGCCACGCTGGCGATGATGTCGGTGGCGCGCGGTCTTGCCAACATGATCACCGACGGCTCGCAGATCATCGGCTTCCCCGACTGGTTCACCAGCCTGTCGATCATCCGCCATTTCGGCTTCCTGTCGGTCACCGTCGGCTTGATGATCGTTCTGGCCATCATCTTCGCGATCTTCCTCAACTATCGCGCGACCGGTCGCAGCCTCTACGCGATCGGCGGCAGCGCCGAGGTCGCCAGGCTGTCCGGCATACCGGTCAAGTCGCTGACCAACTGGGTCTATGCTGTCTGCGGCGTTCTGGCCGGGCTCGCCGGCATCGTGCTTGCGGCACGGCTTGATTCCGTCCAGCCGAGTTCCGGCTTCGGCTACGAGCTGGATACGATCGCGGCGGTGGTGATCGGCGGCGCCAGCCTGTCGGGCGGCGTCGGCTCGATCGGCGGCACCGCCATCGGCGTGCTCATCATCGGCGTGCTGCGCAACGGGCTGAACCTGCTTGGTGTGTCGCCCTTCATCCAGCAGGTGGTGATCGGCGTGGTGATCGCGCTGGCGGTGGCCACGGATACATGGCGGCGCAGAGCCCAATGAAGACTGGCGCGCAATGAAGAGTGGGGCGCATTAAAGAATTCACCCGGATGTCCGGGCGAACACGGATCGGTGATCCGAAACTGGAGTTGTTCGGCCAAGGGCGCCGTGATGCGCCGGCGGGACAGATTTGAACATCAACGGAGGAAACACATGCTGACCAAACGTTCATTGCTGCTTGCTGCCGCGGCCGTCGTTCCGCTGCTCGGACTGTCCGATATGGCCTCGGCCAAGGAGGCCAAGAAGCTTGGTCTTGCCGTCGCCAATTTGCAGGCCGATTTCTTCAACCAGATCAAGCAGTCCGTCGAGGCTTATGGCAAGGAAAAAGGCATCGAGATCGTCACCGTCGACGCCAAGGGCGATTCGGCGACCCAGGTCAGCCAGGTGCAGGACCTGATCACGCAAAACATCGATGCGCTGATCTACATCCCGGCCGGCGCCACCGCCGCCACCGTGCCGACCAAGACGGCCAAGGCTGCCGGCATCCCGGTCATCAATGTCGACCGCAACGCCGAGGGCGCACCCGGCGACACCTTCATCGCCACCAACAGCGTGGCATCGGCCAAGGCGGTTTGCGACTACATCGCCAAGCAGGCCGGCGGCAAGGGTGAGCTGATCATCATCCATGGCCAGAAAGGCACGACGCCCGAGGTCGACCGGTCGAAGGGCTGCGGCGAAGCGCTGAGCGCCTATCCCGACATCAAGGTGGTCGGCGAGCTATGGAGCGAAGGCTGGCACCAGGACGAGGGCTTCAAGCTGACGCAGGACCTGCTGCAGTCGCATCCCGACGTATCGATCGTCATCGGCCAGGCCGATGCGCTGGCGCTCGGTGCGGCGCAGGCGGTCAAGGTCGCCAATCCCGGCCACAAGGTCTGGATCGCCGGTTTCGACGGCGACGTGGCGGCGCTCAAGGCTCTGAAGGGCGGCGTTTTCGACGTGACCGCGACGCAGCAGACACAAGGCATGGGCCGGCTTTCGGTCGATGCGGCGATCAAGCTGGTGGCCGGCGAAACCGTTCCCGCAGAACAGCTGCAGGATGCGACGCTGACCACTAAGGACAACGTCGACCAGTTCATCGCCAAGCATCCTTAATATCAGGCATCCCTGATCCCAAAAGAGTCCGGCAGTTGACGAGCGGAACGATGTCCCTGGATCCCAGCCATACGCAGACCCCGCATCTGGGGCTCTTTGTCAGCGGCCTCTGCAAGAGCTACGGACCGGTGCAGGTCCTGGCCGATGCGAGCTTCGAGGTGCGGCCGGGAGAGGTCGTGGCGCTGCTTGGAGAAAATGGCGCCGGCAAGTCCACCGTTTCGAACATCATCGCCGGGTCGACCAAACCCGATGCCGGCAGCATCGCATGGCGGGGGAAGCCGTATTCCCCCGCCTCTCCCGCCGCGGCCATCGACGCCGGCGTCGGCATGATCCATCAGGAACTGAAGCTGCTGCCGGATCTGTCGGTCGCCGAGAACGTCTATGTCGGGCGCCTGCTGATGCGCGGCGGCCGCATCGACCGCGCGGCCATGAATACGCGGGCATCGGCCCAACTGAAGCGGCTCGGCCTCGATGTCTCGCCGGAACGCAAGGTGGGCACGCTGCGCATCGCCGCCCAGCAGCAAGTCGAGATCGCCAAGGCGCTGACGCTCAATGCCGAGCTTCTGATCTTCGACGAACCGACAGCGGCACTTGGCAGCGAGGAAACGGAGCTGTTGTTCAAGCAGATCCGCAAGCTCAAGGCGGAAGGCATGTCCTTCATCTATATCAGCCACCGGCTGGACGAGGTCGCTGAGATCGCCGACCGCGTCGTGGTGATGCGCGACGGGCGCATTGTCGCCCGCCACGAGCGCGCCGACGTTCCGGTGCGCACGATCGTCGAGCAGATGGTCGGCCGCAGCGTCGAGCGGATGTTCCCGCCGCTGTCGAAGCCGGGCAGCGAGGCGTTGCTCGAGGTCGAGAACCTGTCCTCGCCGGAACGCAGTTTTCAGAATGTCAGCTTTTCGGTAAGGGCCGGCGAAATCCTTGGCATCGCCGGGCTGATCGGCGCAGGCCGCACCGAGCTGGTGCGGGCGATTGCCGGCGCCGATCCGATTTCCTCGGGGTCGGTGCGTATCGCCGGCAAACCGGTGCACCTCACTGGCCCGGCGGCGGCGATCAAGGCCGGCGTCGTGCTGGTGCCGGAAGACCGCAAGGCGCAAGGCGTGGTGCTCGACCAGACCATCGGCGAGAATCTGGCGATCGGCAATTTCGACCATGTCGCGCCGAATGGCTGGGTGTTTCCCAAGGCGGTGCAGAAATTCGCCGAGGCCGGCATCGGCCGGCTCGGCGTCAAGGGCCGGCCTAACCAGGCGATCAGCAAGCTTTCCGGCGGCAACCAGCAGAAGGTGATCATCGCCAAATGGATCTCACGGCCGCCCAAGGTGTTCATCCTGGACGAGCCGACACGCGGCATCGACGTCGGCGCCCGCGCCGCGATCTACGATGTCATCGCCGAACTCGCCCGCTCCGGCATGGCGGTGGTGGTGGTGAGCTCCGACCTCGAGGAAGTGCTCGGCCTGTCGCATCGCGTGCTGGTGCTGAGCCGTGGCCGCCAGCGTGGCATTCTCGACCGCAGCGAAGCAAGCAACGTCGCCGTCATGGAGCTCGCCACAAGCTGAGGGCGGCATAAAGGATCGGAATAGAGCGCAGCAGGTGGTATCCTCCCAGGCACCGGACCGCGCGGGGCGCCAGTCAGGACTGGCGCCCCTTCCTCCCCAGGGCAGCGCCGGCGGCTCAACAGGAAAACATTTCGATGAAACTATTCGATCTTCATGGCGACGTTGCTCTCGTCACCGGCGCCGGCAGCGGCATCGGGCAAGCAATCGCCATCGGTCTGGCCGAGGCCGGCGCCGATATCGCCTGTTTCGGCCATGCCTCGAAGGGCGGGCTGGACGAGACCGCGCACAGGATCTCGGCGCTCGGCCGCAAGGCACTGGTGCTGACCGGCACAGTGACCTCAGAGGCCGATTTGGCAGCGGCGATCGAACGCACGGAGAAGGAACTCGGCGCGCTGACCATCGCCGTCAACAATGCCGGCGTCGCCGGGGCCGAGCCGGCCGAGACGCTGTCGCTGGAGAAATGGCAGAAGCTCTACGACGTCAATGTCAGCGGCGTGTTCCTGTCCTGCCAGGCCGAAGCGCGCTTAATGCTGACGCGGCGCAAGGGCTCGATCATCAACATCGCCTCGATGTCGGGCTCGATCGTCAATCGCGGCCTGACCCAGGCGCACTATAATTCGTCGAAGGCCGCCGTCATCCACATGTCCAGGAGTCTCGCCATGGAATGGGCCGATCGCGGCCTGCGCGTCAACGTCGTCAGCCCCGGCTACACGCTGACGCCGATGAACAAGCGGCCGGAGGTCGCCGACCAGGTCAGGATCTTCGAGCGCGACACGCCGATGGGGCGCATGGCGGCGCCGGAAGAGATGGTCGGCCCGACCGTGTTCCTGGCCAGCCGCGCCTCGAGTTTCGTAACCGGCATCGACCTGATCGTCGATGGCGGCTTCGTCTGCTGGTAGGAGAGAACATGCAGAACCGGTTCGAGGGAAAGACGGCGGTCATCACCGGCGCCAGCGGCGGCATTGGCGCGGCCATGGCCAGGCGCTTCGCGGCTGAGGGTGCTGCTGTCGTCGTCAGCGCCATCGACCCGCGCGTCGACGAGGTCGCCGCCGGACTGAAGGCGGAGGGCGCCAAGGTCGCATCGCTGCGTATGGACGTGACCAGGAAGGACGAGGTCGCCGCCCTCTACGATCTGGCCGAACAGCAGTTCGGCCGCGTCGACATCTCCGTGCAGAATGCCGGCGTCATCACCATCGCCAGGATCGAGGCGATGACCGAGGCCGAATGGGACAAGGTGATGGCGGTCAACACCAAGGGCGTGTTCCTGTGCTGCCAGGAGGCGATCGCGCGCATCCGCAAGCATGGCGACGGCGGCCGGCTGATCAACACCGCTTCCGGCCAGGCGCGCCAGGGTTTTATCTACACGCCGCACTATGCCGCCTCGAAATTCGGCGTCGTCGGCATCACCCAGAGCCTCGCCAAGGAAGTGGCCAAGGAGAAGATCACCGTCAACGCGATCTGTCCCGGCATCATCGATACCGACATGTGGGCCTACAACGACGCGGCATGGGGCAGACTGATGGGCGACTACAAGCCGGGTGAGTTGATGGCCGAATGGGTGAAGAACATCCCGATGGGCCGCGCCGGCAGCGGCGAGGATGTTTCGGGCCTGGTCAGCTTCCTGGCCAGCAACGACGCCGCCTACATCACCGGCCAGACGATCAATGTCGATGGCGGCCTGATCATGTCGTGAGGCGCCACCGCTTCTTGCCTTCTCCCCTTGTGGGAGAAGGTGGATCGGCGCGCAGCGCCGAGACGGATGAGGGGTGTTGGCCGACCCTCGCGGAGCCTGTTCTCGGGCTTGCCGGAGGCAAGACCCGTGGGCGAGGCCACCTTCTCCCACAAGGGGAGAAGGAAGAGGCGCATTAGCCGTTGCGCGACATGAATGTTGGTATATATAATTTCATCTCATGAAAATGGCTTCGGCGACTGCCGAGAGCCGACAGCATGGGACCTTGATGGCTCGCAAGCTTGAGGGCGCCGCAAGAGCGGCGATCGATCTGCGGATCACTGCTTCGGCAGCACGGCAGCCATGACGCGGTCGCACGACCTCTTCATCGAATTGGGCATCATTCCCGTCTGCGCCTACTTCAGCGCCGACAGCAATTTGCTGCCAATGGACTTGCGCAACGACCAGCTTTTCCAACACAATCAAAAAGACGCAAGAAGGGAACGAACGATAACTTCCACCAGAGCTTGACAGGAGCACAGGCATGTCACTTCGGAGTTTGATTTCGAGATTATCAATGGGAGCCTTAACACTTGCCGCGGCAAGTGCACTGACGCCTTCGGCCCAAGCGGCGGCGCCAGAATCGAACGACCCTATCAAGATCGCGCTGTTCGACTGGACCAGCGTCAATCTGAACGCAAAGATCCTCGGCGGCATTCTTGAAAAGCTGGGATACACGGTCGAGTATCCGACCGCCGATTATCTCTCCAGCCTGACCACCGGCCTTACCAATGGCGATCTCGCCGTCGCCATGGAATTCTGGGACACGACGGCCGGCGAAGCCATGAAGGCCTCGGATGCGACCGGGCAGACCGAACGCCTCGGCCCGCTCGGGCCCAAGGCCAAGGAAGAATGGTGGTATCCCGAATACATGAAGGAAAAATGCCCGGGCCTGCCGAACTGGGAGGCGCTGAAGGACCCGAAATGCGCCGAGGCCTTCTCGACCGCCGAAACGGCGCCGAACGGCCGCTATCTCGGCGGCCCGGTGACATGGGAAGGTTTTGACGACGAGCGTGCCGCGGCGCTGAACCTGCCCTTCACCGTCATCCATGCCGGCACCGACGCGGCGATGTTCGCCGAGCTGGATTCGGCCTATCAGCGCAAGGCGCCGATCATGCTGTGGGTCTATTCGCCGCATTGGGCGCCGGCCAAGTACAAGGGCGAATGGGTCGAATTCCCCGACTATACGCCGGAATGCTACACCGATCCGAAATGGGGTGTGAACCCCGAGGCAAAGTATGACTGCGGCAAGCCGCATGGCGAGATCTGGAAATATTCCTGGGCCGGCATGAAGGACAAATGGCCGGTCGCCTACAAGGTCGCGAAGAACTACACGATCGACACCGACGAGCTCAACAAGATGAGCGGCCAGATCGATCTCGAAGGCAAGACGCCGGAAGACGTCGCCGCCGCCTGGATCGCCGCCCACGAAGCCGACTGGAAAGCCTGGGCCGAGTGATCGTTCCAACTGGAAACTGCGAGACCCGGCTGTTGATCAGCCGGGTATCTACTCCGTTCCAGGAGAAGGTTCGCGCATATGAGGCCCCCTCATCCGGCCCTTCGGGCCACCTTCTCCCCACGGGAGAAGAGGTCGCTAGAGCCGGCATTTGCCTCTTCTCCCCAGCGGGGAGAAGGTGGCCGCGAAGCGGCCGGATGAGGGGTCTTTGCCGAAGCGATTTCCTTGGATTCCAGAAGGACGACTGCATGGCCGATACGACTGAACAGGTGCCGCAAACGGCAGGCACGCCGAAGGATGCCCGACCGATAAAACTTGCCTGCCGCAACGTCTGGAAGCTGTTCGGCGCGAACGCGGCCAATTTCATCCGCCAGCGCGACGGCAAGGCCAGCATGGCGGAGGTCGCCGCGGCCGGGCTGGTCGGCGCGGTGCGCGCCGTCGACCTCGAAATCCGCCAGGGCGAGATCTTCATCATCATGGGGCTTTCGGGGTCGGGCAAGTCGACGCTGGTGCGCTGCATGTCGCGGCTGGTCGAGCCGACGCATGGCAAGGTCGAGTTCGAGGGCAAGGATCTCCTGAAAATCTCCGATGCCGCGCTGATCGAGCTGCGGCGCCACCGCATGGGCATGGTGTTCCAGAATTTCGCCCTGCTGCCGCATCTGAATGTGCTGGAGAACATCGCCTTTCCACTGGGCATCCAAGGGCAGGACCGGCCGACGCGCGAGAAGCGCGCGCGCGAAGTGATCGAGCTTGTCGGCCTGCGCGGCCGCGAGCATTTCTATCCGCGTGAGCTTTCCGGCGGCCAGCAGCAGCGTGTCGGCATCGCCCGCAGCCTCGCCACCAAGCCGGAAATCTGGTTTCTCGACGAGCCGTTCTCGGCGCTCGATCCGCTGATCCGCCGCGAGATGCAAGACGAATTGATGCGGCTGCAGACCATGCTGCACAAGACCATCGTCTTCATCACCCATGATTTCGACGAGGCCATCCGGCTGGCCGACCGCATCGCCATCATGAAGGACGGCGAGGTCATCCAGATCGGCACCCCGGAACAGCTGGTGGTCAACCCGGCGACCGACTATGTCGCCGAGTTCACCCGCGACGTCGACCGCGCCAAGGTGATCTCGGCGCGAAGCCTGATGCGCGCCTGCGCCGGCGCCGAGCATGGCGGCGTGGTCGCGCCGGATGCCAAGATATCGAGTTTTTCGGCTGATATCGTCTCGGCCGGCAAGCCGTTCGCCGTCGTCAATGGCACCGGCAAGCCGATCGGCGAAGTCACGCCGCAAGCCGTGATCGATCTTCTGGCCGGCATCGAGCGTTCCGAGGCCAATGCATGACGGTGACGGCAAGCGCCAGCGAGGCGAGATCGCGGCCGGTTCAGCTCTGGCTGGTGGTCTGGGCCTGCGCCCTTGCCGCCGTGCTTGCCGTGTTCCTGCTGCAGGACAGGCTGCCCTGGGCGGTCAACTATCCGGCCGGCGCAATCATTCCGGTCGCCGACTGGGTCAGCGCGCTGATGAGTTGGGTGAAGTCGAACTTCTCCTGGCTGACGCGCTCGATCACCGCGGCGCTCGGCGTGCCGCTCGATTTTGCGCTCGGTCTGCTCGCCAAGAATTTCAAGATCGGCCATGGCGCCGACATGCTCGTCCTGCCGCGCCTGTCCTGGGTCGGTGTCTGCATCGCCGCATTCCTGGCCGGACGTGCCGCCGGTGGCTGGAAGCTCGGCGCGCTGGTCGGCGGCTGTTTCCTCTACATCGCGCTGTTCGGCCAGTGGACCAGCGCCATGCTGACGCTCGGGCTGATCTCCATCGCCGTGCCGTTCTGCATCGTCACCGGTTTGTTCGTCGGCATCTGGGCGTGGCGCCAGCCATGGGCGGAGAGGCTGCTGATCTCCCCTGCCCTCGATCTGATGCAGACCATCCCGACCTTCGCCTATCTGATTCCGATGCTTCTTCTGTTCGGCAACAGTTCGGTTTCGGCGATGATCGCGACGGCCATTTTCGCGACGCCGCCGATGGTGCGCGCGACGATGCTGGGGCTGTCGCGGGTGCCGTCCGAGATCGACGATTTCAGCGAGATGGCCGGCTGCACGGCGCGCCAGAAACTGTGGCGCGTGCTGCTGCCTTCGGCGCGTCCGACATTGATGGTCGGCGTCAACCAGGTCATCATGCTGGCGCTCAATATGGTGATCATCGCTTCGATGATCGGCGCCGGCGGCCTCGGCTACGACGTGCTGTTGGCGCTCAGGGCGCTAAAAGTCGGCGAGGCGATGGAAGCCGGCCTTGCCATAGTGGCGCTGGCAATCGCGCTCGACCGGCTGAGCCAGGCGATCGCGCGCAATCACGCGAAGGGCCATGTCTATCAGGAGGTCAGCCCGAGCTTCTGGCGGCGCTACCCCAATCTGACGCTGGCCGTCGCCATCCTTGCCGTCACGACACTGCTTGGTCTGTTCGTGCCGGCCTTCGCCGCGGTGCCAAAGGCGATCACCTTCACCACCGCGCCGATGTGGAAGACAGCGGTGAGCTGGATCACGATCAACTTCTTCGACACGATCGAAGCCTTCCGCGTGGCGCTGATCCTCAATATGCTGAACCCGGTGCGCGCCTTCTGCGAGGGTTTTCCGTGGCTGGGCGCGGTGTTCCTGCTCGGCCTTGCCGGCTACCAGCTCGGCGGCCTGCGCCTCGCTGCCCTGGTCGCGGCGCTGACCGTCTTCTGCGCGGTGACCGGCCTCTGGGAAAAGACCATGGCGACGGTCTACCTCTGCGGCATCTCGGCCTTCATCGCCTGCCTGATCGGCATTCCGATCGGGTTGATGGCATCGCGCAGCGACCGTGTCGAGAAGATCGTCACCCCTGTTATCGACACGCTGCAGGTGCTGCCGTCGTTCTGCTTCATCATCCCGGTGGTGATGCTGTTCAGAGTGGGCGACGTGACGGCGATGATCGCGACCGTCGCCTTTGCCGTAGTGCCGGCCATCCGCTACACCAATCACGGCCTCAGGCAGGTGCCGACGGCGCTGATCGAGGCGGCAAAGGTGTCGGGCTGCACCAAGCGCCAGACGTTCCTGCGGGTGCAACTGCCGCTGGCGTTGCCTGAGATCATGCTCGGCGTCAACCAGACCATCCTGATGGCGCTGGCGATGATCATCATCTGCGCCATGGTCGGCACCCGCGATCTCGGCCAGGAGGTGTTCATCGCGCTGTCCAAGGCCGATTCAGGCCGCGGCATCGTCGCGGGCCTCGCCATCGCCTTCATCGGCATCGTCGCCGACCGGCTGTTCAACGCCTGGACGGCCAAGGCACGGGCAAGGCTGGGATAGCCGTGAAATAGTGGATCGCGCGTCCTACCTTCGTCTTGCCCAAAATGCGTCCCAAGCTGGCTTCATGCTGAAGCGCCCCACCGTGATTCTCGCCTTTCTCCTCATCCTTTCCGTCGCTGCTCACGCTGCCGACGGCCTGGAGCAGCGGCTTGGAAAGCTGCTTGACGAGGCCGAGCACCTGGCGCCGCTGCGCACGGTTGCCATCGCGCATCAGGGTGCGGTGGTGGCTGAGCGCGGTTTTCGCGGCCACTCCCCGGCACGTCCGGCCAACATAAAATCCGCCTCCAAGTCGATCATCTCGGCGCTCGTCGGCATCGCCATCGACAAGGGCGTGCTGCAAGGCACTGACCAGAAGATCGCTCCGCTTCTTCAGGCCAACCTGCCAGCCGACGCGGATCCGCGTCTCCAGCAGGTTACGATCGGTCATCTGCTTTCCATGCAGGCGGGGCTCGGTCGGACCTCAGGCCCAAACTACGGGCGCTGGGTGGCAAGCGACAACTGGGTGCGGGCAGCGCTCGCCATGCCTTTCGACGACGAACCGGGCGGTACCATGCTCTATTCCACCGGCTCGACGCATCTGCTTTCGGCGATCCTGACGCGGCGGACCGGCCGCTCGACGCTGGAACTGGCGCGCGAATGGCTGGGGCCGCAGCAGGGCTTTTCCATCGCCGCCTGGGACCGCGACCCACAGGGCATCTATCTCGGCGGCAACCAGATGGCGATGAGCCCGCGCTCGCTGCTGGCCTTTGGCGAGCTCTACCGCAGCGGCGGGAAGAGCCGCAGCGGACGGCAGCTCGTGCCGGCCGATTGGATCAAGCTCTCCTGGCAGCCACGCACCGCCTCGCGTTTCACCGGTGACGGTTATGGCTATGGTTGGTTCATCCGTCAGATCGCGGGCGAAACGGTCTTCTACGGCTGGGGCTATGGCGGGCAGATGGTCTATGTCGTGCCCGGGCGCGCGTTGACCGTGGTCATGACTTCAGATGAAAACGGCCCCGCCGGCCGCAGCGGCCACCGCGACGATCTCCATGCCCTGCTCGGCCGGATCATCGAGGCGACGAAAGAGGTGCGCGAGGCGCGCAGCTAGTGCATGCGCGCAAAAGTGAGTGGCGAGGAATCCGCTACTCCGCCGCGACGCCTTTCACCTCGAGATAGGATTCCATCGAATCGTCCATCGCCTGCAGCCAGGGCGTATGGTGCAGCGGCGCCATCGTGCCGGTCATCAGCGAGCGGTAGGCGTGGTCGCGGAAACCCATGATGTTCTCCACCTTGTGGTGCTCCCATTCCATGAAGGTCTGATTGACAGCCTCGACGTCGAAGCCCGGGTAATCGGTCTGCTCCATCAGCTCCCTGGTGTAGTCGCCCTGGAACCAGATCATCTGCTCGGCGTCTTCCAGCGTTTCCTCACGCGCCCGCCATTTCGCGCCATGTTCGGCCATCGCCTCGGCCGAGGGCAGTTTTATCCGACCTATGATGACGTCACGGGCGAACCAGGCCTGCGCGTCGAACATGTTGAAGGTGTAGAACTGGTCCTGCATGCCGATATAGGACAGCTGCGGGTTCTTCTCCCAGACGACGCCCTCAAAAAGCCCGTCCGGCCACATCCGGTTGGCGGTCTTGAGCTTCAGATCTTCGGTCAGGAACGGGAAGGAGTGGAGGTAGCCGGTACACAGGATGATGGCGTCGACGTCCCTGGTACTGCCGTCCTTGAAATGCGCGGTCTTGCCGACGACCTTCTGCAGCAGCGGCACTTCCTGCCAGTTGTCAGGCCATTTGAAACCCATCGGCTTCGAGCGGTAGCTGGAGGTGATCGATCTGGCGCCGTATTTGTAGCATTGCGAGCCGATGTCCTCGGCCGAATAGGAGCGGCCGATGATCAGGATGTCTTTATCCTTGAATTCCATGGCGTCGCGGAAATCATGGCTGTGCAGGATGCGGCCGTTGAAGGTCGAAAAACCCTCGAAATAGGGAACGTTGGGCACGGAAAAATGCCCCGAGGCGACGACGACGTTGTCGAACTCCTCCGAATAGGTGACGTCGTTGCTGCGGTCATGCGCGGTGACGGTGAACTTTTTCGTCGCGTCGGAGAACGTCACCATGCGCACCGGGCTGTTGAAGCGCACCCATTGGCGCACCTCGGATTTTTCGACGCGGCCCTTGATGTAGTCCCACAGCACGGCGCGCGGTGGGTAGGAGCCGATCGGCCGGCCAAAGTGCTCCTCGAACGTGTAGTCGGCGAATTCGAGGCATTCCTTCGGCCCGTTCGACCAGAGGTAGCGGTACATCGAGCCGTGCACCGGGTCGCCATGCTCGTCGAGGCCGGTGCGCCAGGTGTAGTTCCACAGGCCGCCCCAGTCGGACTGCTTTTCGAAGCAGACGATTTCCGGAATATCCGCGCCGTTGTCGGCTGCCGACTTGAAGGCTCGAAGCTGGGCCATGCCGGACGGTCCGGCTCCGATGACGGCAACACGACTTTTCATTGCGAGCCTCCCGGTCTCATTTCCCTAACGAAACAAATTTCACTGACAGGACAGTAATTGCCCCTTCGATGCTGTCAACAGGCCTTCTGCCGAAACGACGGTTCACCCGATTGGATTTTCGGCAAAAGCGCTGATGGCGGAAACTCCGAGAGAGCGTGCCATTCGAGTTAAAGTGGCTTGCTGTCACTGTTGCGCTCTGTATCCGCAGCGAATACGTTCACCCCGAGTGAAATAAATTTTGCAGACGGGGTGGCGACATGGCGAAGAAGGCTTCCAGTTTCAGGAATGGGGCAGCCGCCGCCAAGGCCAAGCCATCGCCGAAAAGCGTGGCAACGATCCGGACGCCGCTGACCCAGGACCCGCACGCCGTTCGCGACACCCGCGAAAAGGTCCTCGAGGTCGCGATCGGCCGCGAGGTGCGCGCGTTTCGCAAGAAACTCGGCATCACCGTTGCCGATCTTGCCGCAGCCACCGACATTTCGCTTGGCATGCTGTCGAAGATCGAAAACGGCATCACCTCGCCGTCGCTGACCACCTTGCAGGCGCTGTCGCGGGCGCTCGGCGTTCCGGTCACCGCCTTCTTCCGCCGTTTCGAGGAAGAGCGCAGCGCCGTCTTCGTCAGGGCCGGCGAAGGCCTCGACGTCGAGCGCCGCGGCACGCGCGCCGGCCACCAGTACAATCTGCTCGGCCATATCGGCTCCAACACCAGCGGCGTCGTCGTCGAACCCTATCTGATCACGCTGACCGAGGATTCTGATGTGTTTCCGACTTTTCAGCACGAGGGCATGGAGTTCCTCTACATGCTCGAAGGCGAGGTGGTTTACCGGCACGGCAGCAATCTCTATCCGATGAAACCCGGCGACAGCCTGTTCTTCGACGCCGACGCGCCGCACGGGCCGGAGGTGCTGACCGTCCTGCCGATGCGCTATCTCTCGATCATCTGCTATCCGCAGGCCAGCGCCGGTTGAGCGGGACGCAAGCAGACCCCCTCACCCGGATTGCCAACCGAATTGCGAAGGGCAATTCGGGGCAATCCGACCTCTCCCCAAGGGGAGAGGAGTTTGGCCGCGCCGGTGCCTACCTCTTCTCCCCAGCGGGGAGAAGGTGGCCGCGAAGCGGCCGGATGAAGGGGACTTGCTTAATCCGGCCCGAAGCCCGGCGATGTCGGGCTGCCGTCGTCGAGCTTCGACAGCCACTCGACCAGCGTCGCGCGATAGCGCGTCAAGCCTTTGTAATTGGCGAGTTCTTCGGGCAGGTCGCGAATGACGCGATGCAGGCGCCGCGCCCATATCGGCTGCGTCACCAGCTCGTCCATCTTGATCAGGTAGCAGCGGATCGGGAACACGATGCCGTTCGAGCGCGGCAGCCGCCAGAAGCTTTGCAGCTCAACGCGCAGGTGGACCTTGTCGCCGACGTTTTCGGGCGTCACCGTCGTCCGGTCCGGACCCCATTTATGATAATTTTCCGGACTGGTGTCGAGGCGCGGATTGATGGTCATCGTCCAGTTCAGCCGCCGCGCCGGCTTGCCCTGCTGGATGTTGGTGAGGAATTTTAGCGCCCGGGTGAAAATCCCCTTCTCATGCGCCAGCGGCACCGGCGCGTGCCATTCGAAGAAGTTCATGCCGATGTCGAAATCCAGCGACCAGTCGGCCTGGGTGGTGACCATGCCGGCATCCATCCACAGATTGCCGTCACGCTGGTCGAGGATGCAGAAATCGCCCTGGCTTTGCCGCGTGATGTATTCCATCGGTCCGTAGGGCAGCGTCGAGACATCGCCGAAGGTGAAGCTGTCGTCGATGCCGAGCGGCCGGTTGATCCAGCGCCATTTGTCGCCGTCGCGCGTCAGCGTGAAATGCTCGGGATAGCCCAGCGCCTGCTGTTCCATCAGAAGTTCGAGCAGGTCCCAGCCGGCCAGCGTCATGTGCGGCAGCGACTGGCAGCGCAGCGGGTCTTCCGCCAGCACCAGCGCGCGGTCCTGCATCTCGGAGACATAGTGCTCGTCGACGTCGATCAGGTTTTCGAGCGCGCTGCCCTTCGGTCCGACGACGTGCGGCTCGATGTTGACCGCATACATGTAGCTGTCCTCGTGGAACGGGAACGGGAACCGCCTGATGTGCTCCGGGCTGTTCCTGAAGGTGAAGTCGTTACGGAACGTTTCGTTACGAAAGGTGATGCCCAGGCTCGCCTCCTATCTTTCCAGAACCAGCGACCTGCCCTCGAAGCGCGAGACGCAAGGCATGATCTTCTTGCCGCAACGGTGCTCTTCCTCGCTCAGCCAGTGGTCGTTGTGGATGAAGTTGCCGTCATGCGCGATGACATTGGTCTCGCACTGACCGCAGACGCCGCCGCGGCAGAGATAGGGCGGATCGACGCCTGCCGCCTCGATCGCCTCGAGCAGGCTCTGCTGCTCGCCGACGCGGATGGTCTTGCCGCTGACCGCCAGCGTCACCTCGAACGGGGCACCGGGCTGCGGGGCGGCAAAATGCTCGAAATGCACGGTTTCCGCCGGCCAGCCCAGCGCAGCGGCGCGATCGCGCACCCAGCCGATCATGCCCGACGGGCCGCAGACGTAGAGATGCGTGCCGAGCGGCTGCGACGACAGCAGCCGGTCGAGCTCGATGCGCTCGTCGCGATCGTCGTGATAGAGCCTGACCCGGCGGTCGTAGCGCTCCCTGAGCACATCGGCATAGGTGCCGAGCGAGGCGGTGCGGCAGGTGTAATGCAGCTCGAAATTGCCGCCATCCGCCGCCAGCTGCGCGGTCTGCGCCATGAACGGCGTGATGCCGATGCCGCCGGCCAGCATCAAATGTTTCCTCGCGCGCAGGTCGAGCGAGAACAGATTGACCGGATAGCTGATCACCATCTCATGGCCGGGCTTGACAGTGCTGTGCATGAACAGCGAGCCGCCGCGGCCAGCGTCGTCGCGGCGCACCGAGATGGTGTACTCGCGCGTGTCGAGCGGCGAGCCCATCAGCGAATAGGGATTGAGCCTGGTCCGCTCGCCGTCGCGCATCTCCACCACAACATGGGCGCCGCCGGAGAATGTCGGCAAAAGCTGCCCGTCGCGCCGGCGGAAATGGAAGCGCGTCACCAGTTCGTTGACCGGGACGACATCGCTCACCACGATGTCAAGCTTGGTGGTGCCGGTGCTCATCGAAAGATCTCCTCCGCCGGAGGAATTTCGCTGCGGTCTTCCGCGTTGATGCAGACGCCCTGGAATGCGGCGAGGCGCCTGGAATAGTGATCGCGTACCAGAAGAAGCAGGCCACAATGCGAGCAGGTCGCCGGCTGCGTCGTCACGTTTTCGGTGATGCCCTTGCAATGGACGCATTGGACGCGGCGCGCCAGCGAGCCGCGATGCTCGGTCTGGATCGACGTGTGGTCGATGCCGGCTTCGAGCGCCGCCTGCATCGCCTGACCGATCAGCCCCTCGGTGCCGGCGAGATAGAGGCGCAGGCCCATATGCGCGTTGGCCAGCGTCTGCTTCAGCCGCGGCAGGGCGCTGGCGAAGGAAGGCCCCTGATAGAGCTGGGCCGGCTTCAGCGCTTCGAGCGCGGCGACATGCTGGCCCTCATTGCCGGGGATGAAAATAATATGGGCATCGGCAAAAAAACCGTCGGGCGCCTTGGGGGCCAAGTCCGTTATCGCTAGCGCGCCGTCTGCATCGGCCACGAAAAGATGGTGCTTGCCGGGCTGCGGCGACAGGGTTCCGTAGACCGGCCGGCTGATGATGCTTTTCGCTGCCATCCTCTCAGTATGCCTCAGCCTTTTGCCGTGCGCTTGGTCTTCTTCGGATCGTCGAATGGAAGCGGCTCGGCCGTTGCGCTGATGGCGCCGCTCTGGTTGCGGATCTCGAGCCGGGTGCCCTTGACGGCGCAGTCGACGTCGAGCCGGGCAATGCCCATCGATTTCTGGACCAGCGGCGAATACATGGCGCAGGTCACCACGCCGACCCTTTTGCCGTCGCGATAGACCGGTGCGCCCTCGTCGGCCGGCTCCTTGCCTTCGAGCAGCACGCCGAAGATCTTGAAGCGTTCCTTGCCCTTGAGGCGGTAGTGCTCCTCGGCGCCGCGAAACCCTGTCTTGCCGGGGCTGACGGTAAAATCGAGGCCGAGTTCCCACAGCGTGTCGCCGGGGCCTTCGTTCTCGAACGGATATTTCTGCGAATTGTCGTAGGGGTAGAACAGGAGGTAGCTCTCGACGCGCAGCATGTCGAGCGTGGTGAACCGGCACGGGATGATGCCGGCGCTCTTGCCCTCGTCGAGGATGGTGTCCCAGATCGTGCCGGCATCCTGGCCACGGCAGAAGATCTCGTAGCCGCGTTCGCCGGTGTAGCCGGTGCGCGAGATCATCACCGGAAAACCGAACAGCCGGGTCTGCATGTGATGGAAATAGGCGAGGTCGCGTATGCCAGGCACATGCTTGGCCAGGTAGTCGACTGATATCGGTCCCTGCAGCGAAAGGTCGTGCAGATTGTCGTCGAAGCGCAGCGAGACATCGCGGCCCATGGCGGCGCGCTGCAACTCCTCATGGCCGGTGCCCGAACCATGCACAACTATCCAGGCATTCGGACCGGTCCGGTAGAGGATGCAATCGTCGGTGAACTTGCCGGCCTCGTTGAGCATGCAGGCATAAGCCGACTTGCCGGGATATATTTTCTCGACGTCGCGCGTCGTGGCGAGGTCGATCAGGTGCGAGGCATGCGGCCCGGTGATGTGGACCTTTTTCAGGCCCGACACGTCCATCAGCCCGGCCTTGGTGCGGATGGCGATGTACTCCTCGTCGGCGTCCTTGTCGTAGGTCCAGGCGGTGCCCATCCCGCTCCAGTCTTCGAGCTTCGAACCGAGCGCACGATGGCGATCCGCCAAGGTCGAAAATCTCCAGGATGCGGTCATGGACTTGCTTCTCCTCACAAGATTGCCGGCGTTCGCCGCTCAAGGGCACTGAGGCCATGCGACGGTCCGCGCCATATTGACTCAAAACTCCAAAAGCGCGCAATACTAAGATGCAAAAAGTTTTACTGAGAGGCAAGGAACGCAACTGAACGGAGGGGACATGCAATGGAAGGGAATCTCAACGCTCTAACGACCATTTTCACGGAGTTCTATTACTGGGTGACCATCGTCATGATGTTCCTGATCCATGTCGGGTTCTGCATGTACGAGGTCGGCGTGTCGCGTAGGCGCAATCATCTGAAAACGCTGATGAAAAACGCGATGGCGATTCCGCTCGTCACGATCACCTTCTATTTTTTCGGCTGGTGGATCTATTTCGGCTTCCCCAACGGGCCGGGCATCGCCGGCGGACTTGTCACCGCACCATTTGCCGAACCATGGAATCCGCTGATGGGCACCCACCTCTCCGGTGTCAATCCGGGCGAGACGGGGGTCACCCCTACCGACGCCGCGCTGTGGCATCGCCTCAACGGCGTGTTCTGGGGCGCCTTTCTGCTGTTTTCCATCACGACGGCGTCGATCATCTCGGGCTCGATCATAGAGCGCGCGCGCTCAGGCGCGTTCTGGATCGTCGCGGTCCTGATCGGCTCGGTCCTGTGGATCCTCGACGCGTCCTGGGGCTGGCATCCGCAAGGCTGGATGGTGAAACTCTGGGGCTACCATGATGCGTATGCATCGGGGGTCGTGCACGCGATCGCCGGCGGAGCGGCGCTCGCTTTTCTCATCGTGCTCGGCCCGCGCATCGGCAAGTTCAGGCCCGACGGCACGGCGCGCGACATCCCGCCCCACAATGTCTGGCTGGTCACGATCGGCCTGTTCCTGATCTTCACCGGCTTCTGGGGCTTCTATGCCGCGTGCAACATTCCGCTGATCAGCCCGGCCACGATTGCTGGCCAGATCACCGGCGAGACCTGGACGGCGACCAATATCTATCTCGCGCCGACGACGCTCTCGGCGATCACCTTCAACTTCCTGATGTCGCTGTCGGGCGGCATGCTGGCCGGCTACATCGTCTCGAAAGGCGACCCGTTCTGGACGTTCTCGATGGGGCTTTGCGGCATTATCTCCGCCTCGGCCGGCAACGACCTTTATCACCCGATCCAGGCGATGCTGATCGGCGCGATCGTCCCGAGCATCTGCTACAAGCTGCACTATTTCGTCGAGCGTCGCTTCAAGATCGACGATGCGGTCGGCGCCGTTGCGGTGCACGGTTATGGCGGCTTCCTCGGCGTCGTGGTGGCGGGCTTCATGCTGTGGGGACAGCCGTCCTCGCCCTATGAGGGCTTCGCGCACATCAACCCGCTCGGCAATTTCGCTGGTGCGGTGCTGATGTTCGCGCTCGGCTTCGTCCCGACCTTCGTCGTCTGCAAGATCCTCAACAGCATGAACCTGCTGCGCGTACCGAAAAAGGTCGAACTCGAGGGCGTCGACTTTGCCCTCAACCATGCGTTCGAGGCGTCGGTCCGCGAACTGGGAACCGCCGAAAAGGCCATGATCAAATAGTCAACCGACAACTAGTCAACCGACAGGGAGAACCGCAATGTCGACCAATGGAATGGAAAGCTGGGCCGTGGACCTCAAGGACATCGGCGCGATCTACCCTTTCCAGGGTTCTGAAGTGGTGATGGTGATCGTCGGCCTCGTCTTCTGGATCGGGTGGCACGTCCTCCAGACGCGCCAGGAGAACGCTGAGATCGAGGCCGATTTGGCGGCGGATCGCAGCGGCGAGGAGACCAGAAAGGCGATCGATCGCCATTAGACCGGAATAAGGTCGTCTGGCGCCTCAAATTGCGCCGGACGACTTGTCCAAGATGAAAAAAACTTTCATACCAGTTGAATTCTTGATATGAAGCTGGTAGCACCGAAATCATACCTCACCGCGGGAGCCTGACATGTGCGGAATCGTCGGATTGTTTTTGAAGGACAAGGCGCTCGAGCCCCAGCTCGGCTCGATGCTTTCGCAGATGCTGATCTCGCTCAGCGATCGCGGTCCCGACAGTGCCGGCATCGCCATCTATGGCGCGCCATCAGGCAACGAGGCCAAGATCACCATCCAGTCGGCAAAGCCGGAGCAGGATTTCAGCAACCTTGACGCCGAACTCGCCAAGGCGATCGGAGCGCCAGTAAGCATCGCAGTGAAATCGACGCATGCGGTGGTCAGGACCGCGCCTGCCAAGATCGACGAAGTGCGCGAGGCGATCCAGGCGCTGCGCCCCGACATCCGCATCATGGGCGCTGGCGACGTGGTCGAAATCTACAAGGAAGTCGGCTTGCCCGAAACGGTGGTCGATCGCTTCGACGTGCGCAGCATGACCGGCACGCACGGCATCGGCCATACCCGCATGGCGACGGAATCGGCAGTGACGACGATGGGCGCGCATCCGTTCTCGACCGGCGCCGACCAATGCCTGGTGCATAATGGCTCGCTGTCCAATCACAACAATGTCCGCCGCGAGCTGATCCGCGAAGGCATGAAATTCGAGACCGAGAACGACACTGAAGTCGCGGCCGCCTATCTCTCCTCGCAGATGGCGCATGGCAAGAATCTCGGCGAGGCGCTGGAGGGCACCCTGAGCGACCTCGACGGCTTCTTCACCTTCGTCGTCGGCACCAAGAACGGCTTCGGCGTGGTGCGCGATCCGATCGCCTGCAAGCCTGCCGTCATGGCCGAGACCGAGCAATATGTCGCCTTCGGCTCGGAGTATCGTGCGCTCACCAAACTGCCCGGCATCGACAATGCGAGGGTCTGGGAACCCGAGCCTGCAACCGTCTATTTCTGGGAGCATTGAGTTCATGCCGGCAATCAACGTCTCCAAGGCACTCGACCAGAGCCATGCATCAGGGGTGTTCGACCTTGCCGAGATGCCGTTGCGCGAGCTTAACCAGGCGCTTCACGATTTGACTCCCGGTTCGAACCAGACCGCCTGGGAAGTGCTCAATCCGAAAGGCAGCCATTCGGTCGCCGTCGGCGTCGACCAGCCGGTCACCGTCGATGTCCGCGGCAGCGTCGGCTATTATTGCGGCGGCATGAACGACGGCAGCGCCATCACGGTGCATGGCTCGGCCGGACCCGGCGTCGGCGAAAACATGATGTCGGGCTCGATAACGGTCAAAGGCGATGCCAGCCAATATGCCGGTGCCACCGGCAGGGGCGGGCTGCTGGTCATCGAGGGCAACGCGTCATCGCGCTGCGGCATCTCGATGAAGGGCATCGACATAGTCGTCCACGGCAATATCGGCCATATGTCGGCCTTCATGGCGCAGTCCGGCAATCTGGTGGTGCTGGGCGATGCCGGCGATGCGCTCGGCGATTCCATCTACGAGGCGCGGCTGTTCGTGCGCGGCAAGGTCGGCAGCCTCGGCGCCGACTGCATCGCCAAGGAGATGCGGCCCGAGCATCTGGCATTGCTGCAGGACCTGCTCGACCGCGCCGGGGTGACCGGCGTCAAGGCGGCGGAGTTCACGCGTTACGGCTCGGCGCGCACCCTCTACAATTTCAACATCGACAACGCCGACGCGTATTGAGGCTCAATGACCTATCGCAACCCGCCGACGACGCCGCGCAAATCCGCGACCTTCGACGACTACACGCTTTCCGAGATCCGTCGCGCCGCTGCGACCGGCATCTATGATATCCGCGGCGCCGGCGCCAAGCGCAGGCTGCCGCATTTCGACGACCTGCTTGTCCTCGGCGCCTCGATCTCGCGCTATCCGCTCGAAGGCTATCGCGAGCGCTGCGACACCAGTGTCGTGCTGGGCTCGCGCCATGCGAAAAAGCCGATCGAGCTGAAAATCCCGATCACCATTGCCGGCATGAGTTTTGGCTCGCTGTCCGGCCCGGCCAAGGAAGCGCTCGGCCGCGGCGCGACGCTGTCCGGCACCTCGACGACGACCGGCGACGGCGGCATGACCGAGGAAGAGCGCGGCCATTCCAAGACGCTGGTCTACCAGTACCTGCCGTCGCGCTACGGCATGAACCCGCGCGACTTGCGCCGGGCGGATGCGATCGAGATCGTCGTCGGCCAGGGTGCCAAGCCCGGTGGCGGCGGCATGCTGCTTGGCCAGAAGATCTCCGACCGTGTCGCCGAAATGCGCACGCTGCCCAAGGGTATCGACCAGCGCTCAGCCTCACGCCATCCCGACTGGACCGGGCCCGACGATCTCGAAATCAAGATCCTGGAACTGCGTGAAATCACCGACTGGGAAAAGCCGATCTACGTCAAGGTCGGCGGCGCGCGGCCCTATTACGATACAGCCCTTGCGGTGAAATCAGGCGCCGATGTCGTCGTGATCGACGGCATGCAGGGCGGCACCGCCGCAACCCAGGAAGTGTTCATCGAGAATGTCGGCCAGCCGACGCTTGCCTGCATCCGGCCGGCGGTGCAGGCACTGCAGGATCTCGGCATGCATCGCAAGGTGCAGCTGATCATCTCCGGCGGCATCCGCAACGGCGCCGATGTCGCCAAGGCGCTGGCGCTCGGCGTCGACGCCGTGTCGATCGGCACCGCCGCACTTGTCGCGCTTGGCGACAACGATCCGCGCTGGGAAGCGGAGTACAACGAGCTCGGCACCACCGCCGGCGCCTATGACGACTGGCACGAGGGCCGCGATCCGGCCGGCATCACCACGCAGGACCCCGAGCTGATGAAACGGCTCGATCCGATAGCGGCCGGGCGACGGCTGGCCAATTATCTCAAGGTGATGACGCTGGAGGCGCAGACGATCGCCCGCGCCTGCGGCAAGAACAGCCTGCACAATCTCGAGCCCGAGGATCTCGTCGCGCTGACGATCGAAGCCGCCGCCATGGCCGGTGTGCCGCTGGCCGGCACCAACTGGATACCGGGGAAGAACGGCTTCTGATACCAAACTACCAAAAAAAACCAATAAGCGAGGAACTATAATGGGGAACGATCTCGCCGCCTTCGCCAAAGGGAATGGCGTCAAATATTTCATGATTTCCTACACCGACCTGTTCGGTGGACAGCGCGCCAAGCTGGTGCCGACGCAGGCCATCGCCGACATGCAGAAGGACGGCGCCGGCTTTGCCGGCTTTGCCACCTGGCTCGACCTGACGCCGGCGCATCCAGACATGCTGGCGGTGCCGGATCCGGATTCGGTCATCCAGCTGCCGTGGAAGCCGGAAGTCGCCTGGATTGCCGCCAATTGCATGATGGACGAAAAAACGGTCGCCCAGGCGCCGCGCAACACGCTGAAGCGGCTGATTGACGAGGCGGCGGGCGACGGCATGCATGTCAAGACCGGCGTCGAGGCCGAATTCTTCCTGATCTCGCCGGACGGCAAGACGATTTCCGACGAATACGACACGGCGTCAAAGCCCTGCTACGACCAGCAGGCGGTGATGCGGCGCTATGATGTCATCGCCGAGATCTGCGACCACATGCTGGCGCTCGGCTGGGGCGCCTACCAGAACGACCATGAGGACGCCAACGGCCAGTTCGAGATGAACTGGGCCTTCGACGATGCGCTGGCGACCGCCGACAAGCATTCCTTCTTCAAGTTCATGGTGAGGTCCATTGCAGAAAAGCACGGCCTGCGCGCCACCTTCATGCCAAAACCATTCCCCGGCCTGACCGGCAATGGCTGCCACGCCCATATCTCGGTGTGGGACAAGGACGGCAAGACCAATGTCTTTGCCGACAACGCCATGGAGCTCGGCCTGTCGGCGAAGGGCAGGAATTTTCTCGGCGGCATCATGAAGCATGCCTCGGCACTTGCCGCGATCACCAACCCGACGGTCAATTCCTACAAGCGCATCAATGCGCCGCGCACCATTTCGGGCGCCACCTGGGCGCCGAACTCGGTGACCTGGACCGGCAACAACCGCACCCATATGGTGCGCGTGCCCGGCCCCGGACGCTTCGAGCTGCGCCTGCCCGACGGCGCGGCAAACCCTTATCTGCTGCAGGCGGTCATCATCGCCGCCGGCCTCGACGGCATCCGCTCGAAGGCCGATCCCGGCAAGCGCTACGACATCGACATGTACCAGTTCGGGCATACGGTGGAGGGCGCGCCGAAGCTGCCGCTCAACCTGCTCGATGCATTGCGCGAGTTCGACAACGACAAATCGCTCAAGGCGGCGCTGGGTGAGGAATTCTCGTCGGCTTATCTAAAGCTGAAGCATCAGGAATGGAATTCCTATGCTTCCCACTTCACCCAGTGGGAGCGCGACCACACGCTGGATATCTAGAGCATCGGACCGAAAAGTGTGAAGCGGTTTTCGGACGATTCCGATGCGTCAAGAATGGTCCTGCGCGGCGCGAGCGACCTCGGAATAGAACCATGAAATACTCGATCTTCTCCCTCGCCCGTGCGGCATTTTCCGGTCACAAGAATTGGCAGCGCACCTGGCGCGACGCCAGCCCGAAGGACCGCTACGACGTGGTGATCATCGGCGGCGGCGGCCACGGCCTGGCGACGGCATGGTTCCTCGCCAGCGAATACGGCATCAGGAATGTCGCCGTGCTCGAAAAGGGCTGGATCGGCTCCGGCAATGCCGGCCGCAACACCACCATCATCCGCTCCAATTACGGGCTGCCCGGCAATACCGGCTTCTACGAGCTGTCGATGAAGCTATGGGAGCGGATGGAGCAGGACCTCAACTACAACACGATGGTCAGCCAGCGCGGCGTCATCAACCTTTACCATTCCGATGCGCAGCGCGACGCCTATGCGCGGCGCGGCAACACGATGCGCATCAACGGCATCGATGCCGAACTGCTCGATCTTGCCGCGGTCAAGAAGATGATGCCGTTCCTGAACTTCGACAATGCCCGCTTTCCCGTGCAAGGCGGCCTGCTGCAGCGGCGCGGCGGCACAGCACGCCACGACGCCGTGGTCTGGGGCTACGCCCATGCGGCGAGCGCGCTCGGCGTCGACATCATCCAGAACTGCGAGGTGACCGGCTTTGGGCGCGACGCCAACGGCAAGGTGACCGGCGTCGAGACATCGCGCGGCACAATCAGCGCCGGCAAGGTCGGCATGGCCGTCGCCGGCAGTTCGTCGCGCGTCGCGGCGATGGCTGGCCTGCGGCTGCCGATCGAGAGCCATGTGCTGCAGGCCTTCGTTTCCGAGGCGATCAAGCCGCTGATCCCCAATGTCATGACCTTCGGCGCCGGCCACTTCTATGTCAGCCAGTCGGACAAGGGCGGGCTGGTCTTCGGCGGCGATATAGACGGCTACAATTCCTATGCCCAGCGCGGCAACATGCCTGTGATGGAAGACGTCTGCGAGGGCGGCATGGCGCTGATGCCGATGATCGGTCGCGTGCGCCTGTTGCGCCAATGGGGCGGCATCATGGACATGTCGATGGACGGCTCGCCGATCATCGACAAGACGCCGGTGGACGGGCTCTATCTCAATGCCGGCTGGTGCTATGGCGGCTTCAAGGCGACGCCCGGCTCCGGCCTTGTCTTTGCCCATCTTCTGGCCCGCGACGAACTGCACAAGGAGGCGGCGCGCTTCCGCCTCGACCGGTTCCGGCGGGGCGCTGTCATCGATGAAAAGGGCGTCGGCGCCCAACCGAACCTGCACTGAGGACGGCCCGAAAAGCATGCGTATTGTCTGTCCCTTCTGCGGCGAACGCGAACTCGGCGAGTTCACCTGTCTCGGCGACGCCAAGCCGCTGCGGCCGGCAGCCGGTGGCTCGGAAGACGAAGTGTTCGACTATGTCTATCTGCGCGACAACATTGCCGGCGAGACGAGCGAACATTGGTACCATGGCGGCGGCTGCCGGGCCTGGCTGAAGATCACCCGCAACACGCTGACGCACAAGATCTCCTCGGTCGAGCCGGCGGCGGGCGTCGGGGCGAGGCAGGCAAAATGAGTATTCTTAGCCAACTCAGCGCCGCCCCTCATCCGCCTGCCGGCACCTTCTCCCCGTATGGTGACGGGGAGAAGGGAGATGGCCGCAACCTCGGCGCCCTTCCTGCTACGCTGGAGATTGGCGAAACCCTCAGTGAAGGCGTCCTTCTCCCCGTCACTATACGGGGAGAAGTGCCCGGCAGGGCGATGAGGGGCAGCGCGACGCTCGTGCATGGGGGCCGGGCATCGTGATTTCCAGCCAACCCAATCGTCTGCCATCCGGCGGTCTCATCGACCGCTCGTTGCCGCTGAACTTTCGCTTCGACGGCAAAACCTTTGCCGGCTTCCAGGGCGACACGCTGGCCTCGGCGCTGATCGCCAATGGCGTCAAGCTGGTCGGCCGCTCGTTCAAGTACCACCGGCCGCGCGGCATCCTGACCGCGGGCTCGGAAGAACCCAACGCACTGGTCGAGCTGCGCAACGGAGCCCGGCGTGAGCCCAACACCAAGGCGACCACCGCCGAACTTTATGACGGTCTGGAAGCCGCCAGCCAGAACCGCTGGCCGTCGCTGCGCCACGATCTGATGGCGGTCAACCAGCTGTTCTCACCGATGTTCGTCGCCGGCTTCTACTACAAGACCTTCATGTGGCCGGCAAAATTCTGGGAAGCAGTCTATGAGCCGGCGATCCGCCGCGCCGCTGGTCTCGGCCGCGCCGCGGGCGTTGCCGATCCTGATCATTACGACAAGATGTGGGCGCATTGCGACGTGCTGATCGCCGGTTCCGGCCCAGCCGGGCTGGCGGCAGCACTTGCCGCCGGCCGATCTCGTGCCCGCGTCATCCTGTGCGAGGAAGATTTTGCGCTTGGCGGCCGCCTGCTTGCCGACGGCGGCACGATCGACGGGGTGCCCGCAGCCGAATGGATTTCGCGCACGCTGGCCGAGCTCGCCTCGCTGCCCGATGTCCGCATCATGAACCGCACGACACTGTTCGGCGTCTATGACGGCGGGACTTATGGCGCCATCGAACGGGTCAACGATCATCTGCCCTCGCCGCCGGAGCATCAGGTGCGCCAGCGCCTGTGGCGGATCGTGGCAAAGCGCTCGATTGTTGCCGCCGGCGCCATCGAACGGCCGATCGTCTTTGCCGGCAACGACACGCCCGGCGTGATGATGGCTTCGGCAATGCGGAGCTATATCGCGCGCTATGCGGCAACCCCGGCGAAGCGGATTGCGCTGTTCACCAACAATGACGATGGCTGGCGCACGGTCGAGGCGGCACTCGGCGCCGGATTGCAGATCGCTGCCGTCGTCGATGCGCGTCCAGACGTATCGGCCGCGCATCGCGCGCTTGCCGCCAAAACCGGCTTTGCCATTTTGAACGGTTTCGTCAGCGGGGTGGACGGCGGCAAGGACGGTGTCAGGAAAATCTCGATATCTCTGGCAGGCGGCGCACGCGCCGAGGTCGAAGCCGACGGGCTTGCCGTTTCCGGCGGCTGGAACCCGGCGGTCGGGCTGACCTCATGCCATCGCGGCCGGCCGAAATGGCAGGACGATATATCGGCCTTCGTGCCGGACGGCGCGCCTCCCGGCATGGTGGCCGCCGGTGCCGCCAACGGCGCTTTTGGGCTCGGCGCCTGCCTGCGCCAGGGGTTTGCCGCCGGTGCGGCAGCGGCTAAGAACGCCGGGCACAGCGGCAGTGCCGGCACGCCGCCAGTCGCCGAAGACGAAGCGTTTTCGCTGACCCCGCTCTGGCATGTTGCCGGCAAAGGCAAAGCCTTTGTCGATTACCAGCATGACGTCACCGCTGCCGACATCGAGCTGGCGCAGCGCGAAGGCTTTGAATCGGTCGAGCACCTGAAACGCTATACGACGCTCGGCATGGCCACCGACCAGGGCAAGACCTCGAACGTCGCCGGCCTCGCCATCATGGCGGCGCTATCAGGCAAATCCATTCCCGAGACCGGCACGACGATCTACCGTCCGCCCTATGTGCCGGTCGCCATCGGCGCCTTTGCCGGCCATCATCGCGACGAAAACTTCCATGCTACAAGGCTGACGCCGTCGCATCACTGGGCAGTTGAACAGGGCGCGGTGTTCATCGACACCGGCCTGTGGAAGCGGGCGCAATGGTATCCGCGCGCCGGCGAGAAGGACTGGCTGGAAACGGTCACCCGCGAGGTCAACGCGGTACGCGGCGGCGTCGGTTTTTGCGACGTCTCGACGCTCGGCAAGATCGATGTGCACGGACCGGATGCCGGCGCCTTCCTCGACCGCGTCTACATCAACACCTTCTCCAATCTTGCCGTGGGAAAAGCCCGCTATGGGCTGATGCTGCGCGAGGACGGCCTGGTCTATGATGACGGCACCACGTCGCGGCTGGCCGAGGATCACTATCTCCTGACCACCACGACCGCCAAGGCCGGGCCGGTGATGCAGCATCTCGAATTCTGCCGGCAGGTGCTGTTTCCTCAATTCGACGTGCAACTGACGTCAGTCTCCGACCAGTGGGCGCAATTCTCGATCGCCGGGCCGAAGACCCGGGACCTGCTTCGCGAAATCGTCGATCCGGCCGAGGATTTGTCGAACGAGGGCTTTCCGTTCATGGGCGCGCGGCAAGTCGCGCTTCGCGGCGGCATCAGGGCGCGGCTGTTCCGCATTTCGTTCTCCGGCGAGATGGCGTTCGAGATCTCCGTTCCGGCCCGCTACGGCGACGCGCTGGTGCGCAACCTGATGATAGCCGGCAAACAATACGGCGTAACGCCCTACGGCACCGAGGCGCTCGGCGTCATGCGCATCGAAAAGGGCCATGTCGCCGGGCCCGAGCTGAACGGCACGACGACGGCGGTCGATCTCGGCTTGGGCAAGATGATGTCGACCAAGAAGGATTTTGTCGGCCGCGTCATGGCCGGACGCGAGGCGCTGGTCGCACCGGATCGGCAGGTCGTGGTCGGCATCAAGCCGACGGACAGAGCGCGCCGCCTGCGCTCCGGCGCGCATGTCATCCCGAAGGCCGAGATACCGGGTCCCGACAACGATCAGGGCTATGTCACCTCGGTCTGTTTCTCGCCGACGCTTGACCAGTGGATCGGGCTCGCGCTTGTCGAACGCGGCCGCGAGCGCATCGGCGAGATCGTCCGTGCGCATGACCCCCTGCGTAGTGAGGACTATGACGTCGAGTTGTGCAACCCCGTCTTCTACGATCCGGATGGAGGGCGCCAGCGTGGCTGAGTTTTCGTGGCTTTCTCGCAGTCCGCTGGAGCATGTCCTTGTCGTGGGCGCCCATGGCGCGCGCGACGTCGCGCCGGGCATTTCGTTCACCGAGATTCGCAATTTCGACCTGATCCAGGTGATGGCGCGGCGCGGCAAAGGGGCGGAACTGGCAAACGCCGCCAAGGCCCGTTTCGGCATGGCGGCTCCGGATCTGCCGAAGGCGGTCGGCACGGCGGATGCGACGCTGATCTGGTCGGGACCGGACCAGTTCTTCGTCCTGTCCAAAGCCGGCAAGCATTCGGCCGAGGCGCTTGGCTCCGCTTTCGCCGGCTCGGCCTCGCTGTCCGACCAATCGCATGCGCGGGCGCTGATCAGCCTATCCGGGGAAAAGGCGCGCGCGATGCTTGCGAAGCTGTCGTCGATCGACCTGCACCCGGCGGCGTTTCCGATCGACGCCGCTGCCGCCACATCGATCGACCACACCGGCGTCAATCTCTGGCGTGGCAATGACCGGCCGGACGGGCAGGCGGTGTTCAATCTTCTGGTGTTTGCAAGTTTCGCCGAAAGCCTGTGGCACACGATGCTCGACGCAGCCGCCGAGTATGGCGTCGACATCGGGTATTCAGGGGAGTTGGGGTAGCGGTTGCCTCTTCCCTTCTCCCCTTGTGGAAGAAGGTGGCCTCGCGAAGCGAGGTCGGATGAGGGGTGTTCCAGCTTGACACCGACAGCATTCCGTCCAACACCCCTCTTCCGTCTCGGCGCTACGCGCCGATCCACCTTCTCCCACAAGGGGAGAAGGGGGAGTCCCACCACCTTCGCCTTGCCAAACCGACAAGCACTGCTATTCTTGCTGATAAAATAATTTTACGTACAGGCAAACTTGTTTCTTGAGACCCGGGTCGAGATGAGCCAGTCGCCCTACCCCGCCGTCGCCGCCGGACCGCCACGACCGAGCCTGATCCTGCGGCCCGGCCAGATGGCGCTGCCGGCCGGCATGGAACGCTATTCCGTTCAAGGCAATGGGGCGGTGCTCATCGATGTCGAGGCCGGCGATACCGTCAGCGTACGCAACGTAGAAGGCGGGCAGGCCTGCGAGCTGCTGGCATGGGACAGCAGCGGCGTGCCTGATGCCGGCATTTTCGGCGAGAAATCGAACAGCAATGCCGCCGGCATCAAGGCGCTGCTGGCCGATGGCGACGACAGCCTCGCTTCGTTGCGCCGGGGGCTCGAGCGACGCCAGGTGCAGTTCGATCAGGCAAAGGCGGTTCGCATCTTCGGCGGCGCCACCCCTGCCGGCACCGAACAGGGTTTTGCCGTCGCTCGCGACGGCTCGATGCTGATCGCCGCCCCGGGCGGGCCGATGCCGGTCGACGGCCACGACACGGCGACGCCGCTCAACGTCATCGTTCGCCGCGCCACGATCCGTCCGGCGGCGAAGTCCAGGCTTGGCGACCCGCTGGCCGACCCGGTGCTCGATTTGCGCGTCCATTCGGCGACCGCGGAAGCCTACTTCGTCAAGGCGGGTGACTATCTGCAGATCATCGATGTCGACGGGCGCCAATGCACCGACTTCCAGTGCTTTTCGGCGCGCAAGCTCGACAAGGGGCGCGACCATCCGCTCGACGTGACGACGACCCGCACGCTGATGGGTTCGAGCTATCCGATGCCAGGCCTGCATTCGAAATATTACGACCAGGACATGGAGCCGCTGGTCGAGGTGGTGCAGGACACCTGCGGCCGGCACGATGCGTTCGCGCTCGCTTGCGCCGCCAAATATTACGACGACATCGGCTATCCCGGTCACCCCAATTGCTCGGAGAACTTCAACCACGCGCTCGCCGACAAGGGTGTAACTCCTCGCGCGGGCTGGATGGCGATCAATTTCTTCTTCAACACGGCGATCGACGCGCATGGCGTCATGGTGTCGGACGAGCCATGGTCGCGGCCGGGCGACTATGTGCTGCTGCGGGCACTTACCGACATCGTTTGCGTGTCGTCCGCCTGTCCCGACGACACGACGCCGGCCAATGGCTGGAACCTGACCGACATCCATGTGCGGACCTATTCCGGTAAGCATAAATTCTCGCGAGCGATCGCCAGACGCATGACGCCCGATTCGGAACCGAAAATGACCCGCGAGACATCATTTCATTCGAGCTTTGCCAAGCACACCCGCAACTTCGTCGAGTACAGGGGTTATTGGCTGGCCAATTCCTTCGCAAAAGAGGGCCCTATCGACGAATACTGGGCGTGCCGGCAGGCCGCCGTCATCATGGACCTTTCGCCGCTGCGCAAGTTCGAGGTCACCGGCCCGGATTCGGAAGCGCTACTGCAATACACGCTGACCCGTGACGTGAAAAAACTCGGCGTCGGCCAGGTCGTCTATTCCGCCATGTGCTACGAGCATGGCGGCATGATCGACGACGGCACGCTGCTCAGGCTCGGCAAGGACAATTTCCGCTGGGTCGGCGGCGACGATCTTTCCGGCGAATGGCTGCGCGACACCGCGACGCGCCTCGGCCTCAACGTGCTGGTGCGCTCGTCGACCGAGCAAATGCACAATGTCGCCGTACAGGGACCGAAGAGCCGCGACATCCTGAAGGAGATCATCTGGACCTCGCCGCTGCAGCCGTCGATCGAGGAGCTCGAATGGTTCCGATTCGCCGTCGCCCGCATCGGCGGCGGCAACGGCATTCCAATCGTCGTCTCGCGCACCGGCTACACCGGCGAACTCGGCTACGAGATCTGGTGCCACCCGCGCGACGCCGAAAAGGTGTTCGACGCCATCTGGGCGGCCGGCCAGCCGCATGGCTTGAAGCCGATGGGGCTGCAGGCGCTCGACATGGTACGCATCGAGGCCGGGCTGATCTTTGCTGCTCACGAATTTTCCGACCAGACCGATCCGTTCGAGGCCGGCATCGGCTTCACCGTGCCGCTGAAGAGCAAGACCGACGATTTCATTGGCCGCGAGGCGTTGATCCGGCGCAAGGAAAACCCGCAGAGGAAACTGGTCGGCCTCGACATCGACGCCAATGTCGCGGTCGGGCATGGCGATTGCGTCCATGTCGGCCGCGCCCAGATCGGCGAGGTCACGTCCGCCATGCGCTCGCCGCTGCTCAACAAGACCATCGCGCTGGCCAGGCTTGACGTCACCCATGCTGCGATCGGCACCGCGGTCGAGATCGGCAAGCTCGACGGCCACAGCAAGCGGCTGCCGGCACGCGTCGTGACTTTTGCCCATTACGACCCGCAGAAGACCAGGCCGCGGTCCTGATCTTGCCTTCTCCCCTTGTGGGAGAAGGTGGATCGGCGCGTAGCGCCAAGACGGAAGAGGGGTGTTGGCCGGAGTGCCGTCCGTGCCAAGCTGGAACACCCCTCATCCGACCTCGCTTCGCGAGGCCACCTTCTCCCACAAGGGGAGAAGGGAGAGCCGCGTTTTCAATCGATCTTGATGAACACGCCCTTGGTGTTGAGATACTCGTCGAGGTGCTCGGCACCGCCCTCGCGGCCGTAGCCGCTCATCTTGTAGCCGCCGAAGGGCACGGCCGGATCGATGGCGTGATAGGTGTTCACCCAGACTGAGCCGGCGCGGATTTTTCGCGACAGCTGGTGGGCGGTGGCGACATTGCGGGTGAAGACCCCGGCGGCAAGACCGTAGGGCGTGTTGTTGGCACGCTCGACCGCCTCATCGAGCGTATCGAACGGCAGCGCCGAAATCACCGGCCCGAAGATCTCCTCGCGCGCGATCCTCATGTCGTCCGAGACATCGGCAAAGACGGTCGGCGCGACGAAATTGCCGGCGGCCAGCGCACCTTCCATGAGGCGTTGACCGCCGGTGACGAGGGTCGCGCCCTCCGCCGCGCCGGCCTCGAGATACGAGGCGACCCGTTGCAGCTGCTTTTCGGAGACGAGTGGGCCGATCTCGGTCGCCGGATCGATGCCGTCGCCGATCCTGAGACCCTTGGCATAGGTCGCCAGCCGCTCGACGAATTCATCATGGATGGAGCATTCGACGAACAGGCGCGAGCCGGCGATGCAGATCTGGCCGGAATTGGCGAACACCGACATCGCCGCCACCGGCACCGCCTTGTCGAGATCGGCGTCGGCGCAGACGATGACCGGCGACTTGCCGCCAAGCTCCAGCGAGACGCGCTTGAGGTTGCCGGCCGAGGCGCGGACGATCGACTGGCCGGTTGCCGTCGAGCCGGTGAAGACGATCTTGTCGACGCCCATATGCTCGGCAAGGGCGGCGCCTGCCTCGGCGCCGGTGCCGGTCACGATGTTGACGACGCCTGGCGGAACGCCGGCCTCGTTCATGATGTCGGCGATCAGAAGCGGCGTCAGCGGCGCCTCTTCCGACGGTTTCAGCACCACGGTGCAGCCGGTCGCCAGCGCCGGTCCGATCTTCCAGATCGAAGCGGCCGTCGGGGCGTTCCACGGGATGATGGCGCCGACGACGCCGACCGGCTCCTTGCGCGTAAAGGAGACGATTTCGCCCGGCAGCGAGTTCTCGATCGTCTCGCCGTGCAGGGAGGTCGCCATGCCGGCATAATAGCGCAGCATGCCGATAACACGATTGCGGTTGGCCAGGGTGCGCACGATCGGCATGCCCATGTCGGTGGTGTCCGAGCGGCTGATCTCCTCCCAGTGCTTTTCGAAGAGATCGGCGATCCTGAGCAGCAGCACCTGCCGCTCATAGGGTTTGTACCGGCTCCACGGCCCGTCGAAGGCCCTGCGCGCTGCGGCCACCGCCAGCTCAACATCCTGGCGGTCGCCGCGCGGCACCGTGGCAATGACCGCGCCGGTGGCCGGATTGCGGGTCTCCATGATCCTGCCAGAGCGGGCGTCGACCCAGGCGCCATCGACGAACATTTTGCGGTGGCGTCCGTCGATCGGCCGGCGCAGCGCCACCGGTGCCTGAGCTATGGTCATGACGTCCTCCTCCGGCGCGCGGTAGCCTCACTTGAGATTAATTATCGATCTCGGCGCCGCCCCTCATCGCCCTGCCGGGCCCTTCTCCCCGTATAGTGACGGGGAGAAGGGGCTGGCCGCACGCTCGGCGCTTTTTTGCAGCGCTGGAGATTGGCGAAATCCTTTGCGCAGGCGTCCTTCTCCCCGTCACTATACGGGGAGAAGATGGCGGCAGCCAGATGAGGGGCGGCGCCAACCTGCGCGATTGCCTCGACCGCTATTCGGCCGCCAGGGGCAGTTGCGGCTGGTCATCGTTTTCCGCCAGTTTCGGCTCGGCGGCCGGCGCCGCGTCCTCGACCTTCTTGCGCTCCCGGCCGAAGAACAAGGCATAGCCTGCCGGAAGGACGAGGATGGTCAGCACCGTGGCAACGAGGATGCCGCCCATCATGGCATAGGCGAGCGGCCCCCAGAAGACGCCGCGCGAGATCGGGATCAGCGCCAGGACCGCCGTCAGCGCCGTCAGCATGATCGGCCGGAAACGGCGGACTGCCGAGCCGATGATGGCCTCCGAGCGTTCCATGCCGGCTGCGATGTCCTGGTCGATCTGGTCGACCAGGATGATCGAGTTGCGCATGATGATGCCAAGCAGCGCGATGACGCCGAGAATGGCGACGAAGCCGAACGGCGCGCCACTGATCAAAAGTGCCGCCGCAGCACCGATGATGCCGAGCGGACCAGTCGCCAGCACCAGCATCGCCTTGCCGAAATGCTGCAGCTGGATCATCAGCAGCACGACGATGACGGCCAGCATGATTGGAGCTTTCGCAGCAATCGAGGCCTGGCTTTCGGCCGAATCCTCGGCGCCGCCCTGGATCTCGATGTTGTAGCCAGGCGCCAGACCGTCCCGCAGGCCCTGCATCTCGCTGTACATCTTCATGACGACATCGTTCGACTGCACGCCGTCCGGCAGCGTGGCGCGCACGCTGATGGTCGGCAGACGGTCGCGGCGCCATTCGACACCTTGCTCCAGCACCGGGACGACCTTGGCGACCTGCGACAGCGGCACGAAGCCACCGAAATCCGTCGGGACAGAGATCGAGTCGACCGCCGACAGCAGGTGGCGGCTTGCCTTCGGCTCGCGAGCGACGATCGAAACCGTCTCCTCGCCATCACGGAAATCATCGAGCGGCGCTCCCGACATGGTCGCCTGCAGCATCTGGCGGATGCGCTGCGAGGTGACGCCGAGCGCACGGGCGCGATCCTGGTCGATCACCAGCTTCATCTCCGGCACCGGCTCGAGCCAGTCGTCGTGGACGGCGCCGAGCAGCGGATTTGCCTGGAACTTCGCCTTCACCTCGTCGGCGATGCGGCGCACCTCCTGGCGATCCGGGCCCATGACGCGCATCTGCACCGGCCAGCCGGTGGGCGGCCCGAGGAACAGGCGGTCGACCTTGGCACGGACCGACGGGAAATCCTCGGCCAGAATGGTGCGCAGCTTGACGATCAGCCGTTCGCGGGCCGGTTCGTCATTGGCCATCACCAGAAGCTGGGCAAAATTCGGATTGCGGAGCTGCTGGTCGAGCGGCAGGAAGAAACGCGGAGCGCCCTCGCCGATATAGGTGGCGATGAAGCGCTTGTCCTTGTCGTCCATCATCCTGGTTTCGAGCGCCTTGGCCTGCGTCTCGACTTCCTTGATGCTGGTGCCTTCCGGCAGCCAGAGGTCGACAAGGATTTCCGGACGCGACGACTGCGGGAAGAAATTCTGCGGGATGAACTGGAACGCCCACAGGCTGGTGACGAAGGTCACCAGCGTCATGACCAGCACGATGATGCGGTGGCGCACGGACCAGCTGACGGTGGCGCGAAGCCGGCGATAAAAGCGCGTGTCGAAGACATCATGATGGCTGCCGGCGTGTTTTCGCTGCTTGAGGATCATATGACCAAGCCACGGCGTGAAATAGACCGCCACGAACCAGGAGACGACCAGCGCGATGCCGACGACGTAGAACAGCGTGCGCACATATTCGCCGGCCGTCGAAGCCGCGAAGCCGACCGGGATGAAGCCGGCGGTGGTGATCAGCGTGCCGGTCAGCATCGGGAAGGCCGTCGAGGTGTAAGCGAAGCTCGCCGCCTCGATCTTGACCATTCCTTCCTCGAGCTTGCGTTCCATCATTTCGACGACGATCATCGCGTCGTCGACAAGCAGGCCGAGCGCGATAATCAGCGCGCCAAGCGAAATGCGCTGCAGATCGATGCCGATCTCGTACATGATGGCGAAGGTGGCGGCCAGAACGAGCGGAATGGTGATTGCGATCACCAGACCCGAACGCCAGCCGATCGTCAGGAACGAAACGACAAGCACGATCAGCAGCGCCTCGCCGAGCGCCGTCATGAACTCGCTTACCGCGTCCCGCACGACTTCCGGCTGGTCGGCGATCTGATCGACTGAAACGCCGTAAGGCAAGGCCTCTTCGAAGCGGTGATAGGTCGCCTCGACCTCCTTGCCGACATCGGTGACGTTGAAGCCCTTGGCCATGACGACGCCGACCTGGACGCTGTCCTGGCCGTTGAAGCGGTATTTGCGCTGATAGGGATCCTCGAGACCTGTGGTCACGGTTGCGATGTCGCCGAGGCGCGTCACCTGATTGCCGGCGCGCAGGCGAAGTTCGCGGATGTCGGCCGCCTCCGTCACGCTGCCTTCGACCGAGATGCGCACAGAGCGCTGGCCGGTGTCGACCGAGCCTGCCGGATCGACATTGTTCTGGCCCTTGATCGCGTTCTGCAGATCGGTGAGTGTCAGGCCGCGCTCGGCAAGCACCTTGGACGAAACGTCGATATAGAGTTTTTCCGGCTGGTCGCCGATGATCACGGCCTTCTCGACGCCGGGCGTGGTCAGCAGCATGTCACGCGCCTGGATGGCCAATTTCTTCAGCTCGGGATAGCTGTAGCCATCGCCGCTGATCGAATGCAGGGTGATGAAAGTGTCGCCGAATTCGTCGTTGAAGTAAGGCCCAAGCAGCCCCTGGGGCAGCTCATTGGCGATATCGCCCACCTTCTTGCGGACCTGGTAAAAGGCATCCGCGACCTGGGTCGGATTGGTGTCGCCTTCCACCTGCAAGGTGATGATGGCGCTGCCGGCGCGCGTATAGGAACGGACGAAATCGAGATGCGGCGTTTCCTGCAGCTTGCGCTCTATCTTGTTGACGACCTGGTCCTCCATCTCCTGGATCGAGGCACCGGGCCAGACCGCCTGGACGACCATGACGCGGAAGGTGAAATCCGGATCTTCCTTCTGGCCCATGCGCATCAGGCCGAGCGCACCGGCAACGATGATCAGGCCGAACAGGAACCGCGCAATGCTCGGGTGCCCGATCGCCCAGCGCGAAAGATTGAAGGGCCGTTTTTTATTGGTGTCGGTGGTGTCGGTGGTCATAGCGCCAGTCCATCTGTCTGATCGTCAGCGCACGCACATGGCATGCCCACGGAGCTTCTAGTGCTGGCTTCCGGGCGGCGAGGCTTTCCGAGCGGAGAGACACTCATCGCGGTGGGGCGCCAGGATCGATGTCGGGGGGTACATCGACCTGACGTCTCGACAATCGGGCGCCTGCCGCCCGGAAACCGTGAACCGCTTGACCTCGCGGCTTGCGCCGATGCGAGGAAAAGCCGTTTTCTGCCTGGCCGTCAGCGCACGCGCTTGACGGCGTCGCCATCATCGTCCGCCGATGCGGACTGTTGCACCGCATCGCCGGCCAGCTTGACTTTCAGATTTTCGGTCATGAATTGCGTGCCCGCCGCAACGACGACATCGCCGGGTTTCAATCCTTCGGCAACATGCACGCCGTCGGCGGTGAACTCGGCGACCTTGATCGGACGCGCATGGACGGTCTCGCCGTTGCGGTCCACGGTCCAGACGATCTGCTGGCCGTCCTTTTGCGCCAGCGCGCTCAACGGGATCGATACGCTTTGCAGGCTGTTGTTGGCGGCCGAAGCCTCGATATTCGCGGTCATGCCGAGAAGCACGCGCGGATCGCTGGGCAGGCTGACGCGAACGGCAAAGGTACGCGACTGCTGATCGGCGCTGCCGGCGACTTCACGGACCTTGCCGTCGAGCGTCAGCGCTTCGTCGGACCAGAAGCTTGCCTTGACGTCCTTGCCCGGCTTGAACTGGGCGATATCCGTTTCCGGCACGGCGATCAGCACTTCCTTTTCGCCATCGACGGCAACGGTCACAACCGGCGTGCCGGAGCCGACCACCTGACCGACATCGGCGGTGACTGACGTGACGATGCCATTCCTGTCCGCCTTGAGGTCGGTGTAGAGAACCTGGTTCTTCGCCTGGTCAAGCGCTGAACGGGCGGAATTGCGGGTGGCGACCGCCTGATCATAGCTGAGCGTCGCCTGTTCGAGCTGCGATTTCGAGGAGAACTTCTTGGCAAACAGCTGTTCGGCACGACGGCGGGCAAGGCCCGTTGTCTCGACCTGCCGCTCGGCGGCCTCGAGGCTGGCCTCGGCGCTGTTGACCGAAAGGTCGTAGTCGGCGGGATCGATGCGGGCCAGAACGTCGCCCGGCTTGACGCGCTGGCCGATGTCGACCAGGCGCTCGGTGATCTTGCCGTTGATGCGGAAGCCGAGATTCATCTCGGTGCGGGCACGCACCGATCCGGAGTAGGAGAGCTCACGGGTATCGTTCGCCTTGGCGATCTCGACGACCTTGACCGGCCGGACGATGTCCTTGACTTCCACTTTTTCTTGCGAGCAACCGGCGAGCCCAAGCGCCGCGACGACGACCAGAGCCGGACCAATGGCCGGCAGCCTGTTCATGATGGATTTGGACAAAGACACTTGCGTACTCCCGAACTGGAGATGGATTGTCGACGCCCGGCGGACGCCGCCGGTCATTTCTTCAAGGCCCTGATGGCAAACTCGATAAGCTCGTCCGGCATCGCCCGGTTGTTCTTGGCAAGGCACTGGGCGACCATCTGCGGGTGACACAGGGTGATGATAGCGGCGCCGAAACACCGCGAAGCGACTTCCGGGTCCTGGTCGGCAAACTCGCCGGCCGCGATTCCCTCGCGGATCACCTCCTCGACCAAGCCGCGGATCCTGTCGATATGCTTCTCGATGACATGCCAATCGCGCTCGATGGCGACGACGACCATTTCGTGCACCTTCTCCTGGTCGAGCATGGTGTCGCGGGTCCACTGATAGTGCGTTTGCACGTAGCGGCGCAGCCTGTCGCTGGCCGTTCCGGGACTATGGCAGGCGTCGTAGGTCAGTTGGTAGCAGGTAGCGAGCATACGGCCGCACACCGCCTGGTGGATTTCGACCTTGGAGGCGAAGAAACGGTAGATGTTGGCCGTCGACATGCCGAGTTCACGGGCTATGTCGGCGACATTGGTCTTGCCGTAGCCGTAGTGGCGGAACAGTCGCTCTGCGCAATCGAGGATGCGCGCGACATTCTCCTGCCGGACCAGGTCAGCCGTCGTGTCGAGGGTGTCATGCATCATGTATCAGTAGCTCATTACGAGTGACGAATTTTGAATTTCGTCACTCGTAATTCGAAATCGCCCGCCTGTCAACAGGTGATGTTAACCTTTCTGGGCGACGGGCGACACCTGTTGATACAACCTGGGCGTGAACAGCGTTAACGAAGCCTGCTGCGGGTCCCCGCAGCGCAGCAATGCGTTATCATCGAAGCTGTGGAGATACGCCAAGCTGTGAAGGAGACATGGAATGACCGTGCTGCGCATCGTCTCGAACATCGCAACAGACAGCATTCCGGATGTTCGGAAGTTCTATACCGACTTGTTCGGGCTCGATGCCGTCATGGATCACGGCTGGCTCGTCACGCTGGCGTCCAGCGAAACCACCGTCCCCCAGATCAGCATCGCCAGCCAGGGCGGCTCAGGCACCCCGGTGCCTGATCTGTCGATCGAGGTCGACAATGTCGACGCGGTTTATCTTCGCGCAAACGAGATCGGTTGCAGAGTGGTCTATGATTTGACCGACGAACCGTGGGGCGTAAGACGCTTCTTCATTGCCGACCCGACCGGCAAGCTGCTCAACGTGCTCTCGCATCTTCGGTAGAGATTGTTCTTTCGGTAGAGATTGTTCTGCAAACTGAACGGGCCCAATTGCGGTTCTCGGAGGAAAAACCATGAGCAGAACAATTCCATTTCATTTCGTCGATGTCTTCGCGGTAGAGCCGCTGACCGGCAATTCCCTTGCGGTGGTCGATGGCGGTGACGAGTTGGCGCTCGAGCTGATGCAGAACATTGCCCGTGAGTTCAACCAGTCCGAGACCACTTTTGTCCTGCCGGCGACCCGGGCGGACGCCGATTGGAAATTGCGCTCTTTCACGCCGAAAGGCGTGGAGGTTTTCGGCGCAGGCGGCCACAACACGCTAGGGGCCTGGTGGTGGCTCGCTGCGGCGGGGCGGCTCGAGCTGGGCGATGGCCCGACATGGTTTCACCAACAGATCGGCGACTTGGTATATCCATTGGCCATCTGGCAAAGCCAGGGAAAACTCGAAAAGATCATTATGCGGCAAGAAGCCCCAGTGGCCGGCCGGCAGATCTCAAACCTTGGTGCCCTTGCCGCGGCACTTGGCCTAAATACTGAAGAAATAACGGACGTCGTGCCTTGCCAGGTGGTCTCGACCGGTGCTGCCCATCTCCTTGTGCCAATCCGCGATCGCCAAGCCGTTGACCGGATTTCGCCTGATGCCAAACAGCTTTTCGACCTGCTCAACCAGATCGGCGGGGAAGGCTGCTACGTCTTCTCACTCGATCCACGGCAGCCCGAAACCACGGCGTATGCACGGTTTTTCAACCCGACTGTCGGCATTGCCGAGGATCCGGCAACCGGTACGGCGGCTGGTCCGCTCGCCGCACATCTGGTTGCACACGGTGTTGCGCAGCCCGGCGTCATCAAGGTCAAACAAGGCACGGCGCTCGGACGTACCAGCATCATCGAGGTCGATGTCGATGCCGGCTCGGTGAGCGTGTGTGGACGTGGCATCGTGGTGGCGAGCGGGGCGTTTTCGATCTAGTCGCTGACCGCGGCGGCCTTTGCGCCCATGGCCGAGAAAGGGTCTCGTCTTGACCTCCAGGCGATAGTCCGAAAATCGGCATGGGTTTCCTCCTCTGTTCCGTGTCGTGCTTAGGCCTCAGGGGTCGGTTGGTGTCGCAGCTTTTGCTGGCTGCTGCCCAGCCTCAGACCTGCCCCCGTACTTTTTGCAACAGGACCCCCGCAAGGATGGCCGCAGCCAGCGCCACCAACGCGCAGATACCGGCCGTCATCTGGAACGCCTGAGTGAACGCCTCCCGCGCTTTGCCGAGTAGATCGGAACCGAGCGTCTCCGGTAAGGCGATTGCAACTGCGACGGCGCCTCCAAGCGTGTCCTTGGCAACGCTGATTTCTTGTGCGGACACCCCATCCGCGACCATCCCGGTCACGCCGCTGCGATAGATGGCGGTGACGATGCTGCCAAGGATCGCGATGCCGAGCGCGCCGCCCAACTCACTGCTGGTTTCCGCGAGGCCCGAGGCCGCACCGGCTTGCCCGGGTTCAACGGTGCCCACGATGAGGTCGGTGGCCAAAGTGAACACCGGTGCAAGGCCCAGGGAGAAGACGCTGTAGCCTGTGACGATGACCGCGAGATCGGCTCGGCCGCCACTGCGGGTGAGAATAAGGAATCCCACTGCCGCGAGCGCAAGGCCGGCAGCCATCACATAGCCCGGGCGAGCCTTACCGACCGCGATCGGCGTCAGCATCGAACCGGCGATGAAAGCGATGGCGGAAGGCACCGTCCAAAGGCCCGCTACAAAGGGTCCCATCCCGAGCACCAGCTGCAGATATTGCGCGATGAAGAGAAACGAGCCGAACGCGACGAAGAAGCCGAGAACGTTGACCGCCAATGAAGCGCTGAAGGCGCGCGAGCGAAAGAGCCGCAGATCGACCAGGGGATTTTTCAGCCGTGGTTGACGCAAGACGAAAACGGCGCCGACAGCCGCGCCGAAGACAATGGCGAAGGCCGCCGCCAGGCCGAATCCATGTTCGGCGATTTCCTTGATGCCGTAGATCACCGAAAGCACCGCGGCAAGTGACAGCGCGGCGCTCAAGATATCGAGCCGACCCGCTTCTGGATCGCGATACTCGGGCAGGACCATCGGACCGAACACCAGCAGCGCGACCATGACCGGTACGGCCACGAGGAACACGGAACCCCACCAGAAATAGCTCAGCAGGATGCCCCCGACCAGCGGGCCGATGGCAGCGCCCGCGGAGAAGCTGGCGATCCAGACGCCGATCGCAACCGTGCGCTCCCTCGGATCGAGGAACATGTTGCGGATCAACGAGAGGGTGGACGGCGCAAGCGTGGCCGCGGCAATCCCGAGCAGCGCACGCGAGACGATCAACATTTCGGCGCTTGTGGAGAACGCCGCGAAGACCGAAGCAATTGCAAATGTCACCGCGCCGATCAAAAGCAATCTGCGGCGGCCGATGCGGTCGCCCAGCGTGCCCATCGTGATCAGGCATCCGGCAAGCAGAAAGCCATAAATGTCCACGATCCACAGAAGTTGCGAACTCGAAGGCCTCAAGTCTGCGCTCAATCGCGGCACAGCCAAATTCAAGACCGTCAGGTCCATGGAATAGAGCAGGCAAGGCAGCGCGATAACCGCGAGCCCCATCCATTCGCGCCGTGTAGCCCTGGGGCCCCGCTCCGCGTTCTCCATCAGAATGCTCCTCCTGCTAGATCTTCTTTCGTCGAGTCGGTTCTGTATCGAGGACGATCGGGAGGCACTCGATCCGACACGGAGTGATCTTTTTGCTCCGTTCAGCCGATCCAGCTGCTGCAAGGCACGTTGTTGAGTGCGGCTCAGGCACCCCGGTGGCTGATCTGTCGATCGAGGTCGACAATGTCGACGCGGTTTATCTGCGCGCGAACGAGATCGGTTGCAGAGTGGTCTATGATTTGACCGTAAGACGCTTCTTCATTGCCGACCCAACCGGCAAGCTGCTCAACGTGCTCTCGCATCTTCGGCAAAAAAATTGTTCACAATACTGAACGGGCCCCCATTGCCGGTTCCCGGCATGAGCGGCGGCTCAGGCTAAATTCTGATCTGTCGTGATCCTTCGCGCCCCCCTCTGTCCTGC